>NZ_JAHCMY010000039.1:0-1878 GCF_018449405.1 Litoribacter ruber | reverse complement strand
ATCGAGCAGTTTTGAAAGCTACCGTAGGTTTAGTGCAACAGTGTTTTGGCTCAATAGCGGGTGCCGTGTTCGGTTTCTGGGTGGTACGGACACCGTTAACCTGTTCTAGCCGGCAGATTAGTTGATCTGATTTTGCAACTATGCCAAGCGCCAAAACGTTAAAAGCAATTAAAAAGAAACCGACAATGACATTAATAGTATCTTGGATAGGAGTTGACGACAAAGAAGACGGAAAGGAAATCGCCTCTATTTATATTTCGTCTGATAGCCGATACACTTGGGGAAACTCAGGAAAGTATGACTATGGAATAAAAGTTTTCGGGGCGACAAAACATCCAGAGATTTTTGGGTTTTGTGGGGACGTATTATTTCCTTCAATTATCCTCGGACAAATAATTCCTCAAATTGACAACGGTATATTGTTAGACAACTCTAACAATACAGAAACTAAAAGCTCTAAAATATTTTCCTACATTAAAACCTCATTAGACAGCTATCCTAAAAATTTCATAGGCGAAAGTTTTACAATTCTTCACGGAACGAGATTTGAAAAAACTTTTAAACTTTTCAAAATTGTTTATGGGGCGGACAAGCAATTAAGAAAAGAAGAAGTTCTATTAGGAAATATTTCAACCAAAGTATTTAGTGGTGGGTCTGGAGCAAAAGAGTTTGACGCAAATTGGCAGAAATGGAAAAGTGAGAAGCACAATGATCATCGAACAAGTCGAGCAGTTTATCATTGTTTGTATAAAACTCTCAAAGAAATAAAAGACCCTCAAACAGGTGGACTTCCCCAGGTAGTTGGATTATATCGAAATAAGAACTCAAGACTTTTTGGAATTGTTGAAGACGAAAAAAAATATATCTTTGGTAAAGAAAGTTCGGAGGACATAAATTCATCGAGTATAGAATGGCGAAATGGTAACTTTGAACGAATGAACCCCGGAACTTTAAAAATATTTGAAGATGCACAAAGGCAACCTTCATAAAGAGGCAACTCCCTGACTCTCCACAAATTATATTCAAGAAATTTGGGGAGGTCGAGGTGACGGGTAGTATTCCGACTACCGTCAGGGTATAAAAGAGCTAACTGTGGTGTAATTTAGATAGCACGTCCACAACTAAGTGGGAGGACCTGGGGCAGAGCCAGGCGGCTTTTTTAATTTTAAAAGCCAAGAAAAAGGGCTTGTGGCGCGGGATATTGTTGGCCATGGAGGTCAAAAAAGGATAAAAATGCAATGGATATTGAATTTCCAGAGGAGAGCTTTGGAATGCAATGGAACCTCACAGAAGATGGAATTTAATGGGTGATCATGCCGGATAGTGTGAATTTAATTGGCTGCATCCATACCTGCCACGGACTTGAAGTTGACTATATTGGAGTGATAGTAGGAGAGGATCTAATTGTTAGAAAAGGGAAAGTTCTTGTCGATCCGAATAAAAGGGATAAGCATGACTCAACTGTTAGGGGCTGGAAAACAATGGCAAAAGAAAATAAAACTTCTACCCAAGAGTTAATGCGTCAAATAATAAAGAATACCTATCGAACCNAAGGACTTGAAGTTGACTATATTGGAGTGATAGTAGGAGAGGATCTAATTGTTAGAAAAGGGAAAGTTCTTGTCGATCCGAATAAAAGGGATAAGCATGACTCAACTGTTAGGGGCTGGAAAACAATGGCAAAAGAAAATAAAACTTCTACCCAAGAGTTAATGCGTCAAATAATAAAGAATACCTATCGAACCCTAATGACAAGAGGAATGAAGGGGTGTTATATATATTGCGTGGATGTTGAAACATCAGAATATTTTAAATCAGCAATCATGAACCTGGAAACAGTTTCTGACAAAAAGGTGAGCGTATAAGTTTGTTATTATT
>NZ_JAHCMY010000038.1:0-1899 GCF_018449405.1 Litoribacter ruber | reverse complement strand
CTGCGCTGGATTCCCTTCTGGACTGATTAATGGATTAAGGACCTTGAGTAGCTTACGTTAATTAATCCATTCAACCCTTAAACCTATTTCATAAATCCCCGCAGGGATGATCGGGAAATAACCATTTAAACCCTACGATACTTTTCCCCTCTTAAACAATCCATTATATGGTAAGTCAATTGCCCAAAGAGAATATCTAAATAAATGGGTTAAACGCAAAAACTTTTCAATCTGGTGATCCAAATATAAAAGTCACTTCGTATATCCAATCAAACCAAAAACCAAAAAAAATACTATGAAAAAATTACGTTATGTTATTGCCCTATTGGTCGGCTTGATGCCTTTGCTGATTGCCTGCAGCAATGATGATGAACCTACACCCCAAATGCGGATGGAAACCTTTGATTATGCTTTCAATGAGGGCCAATTGGTAGGTGAGTCTACTGCCTATATGGGGGAACACCCTCGTGATCTGATGGCGAGTTTGCTTGTAGAGGAATTACCAGCCGGCAATGCCCGTATTTCCATTACATTGAACAACACGCTGGCAGGAGAGACCTATATGGTACATGCCCACGATATGGCTGACCCAGACTCGACGCCTAATGGTACGCCCTATTTGGAAGCACCTAACGCCAATGTATTTGTCGGTATGCCTACTGCTACGGGTACCTCTGTCATGTATGAGCAGGAAACCTCTTTAAGTTATGATGAGGTGTTGAATAGTTATGACGGTTTTCTGGTAGTCCATGACCCTACGCAGGAGCTAAGCACCACGGATTTGACAACGTACCTGGTTTTGGGAGTGTTTGCCCGCTAATCTATTTGCTTCCTGAAGGTATACCGGTTTATGCCATATGTTTACTTCGCAAGGTGCTGCTGTCATTTGAAGTTCAATATACTTTTAATAGCGGCTCACTGAACTACAAACAGTATTCGTGAAACCAGTTCGTAATCGGACTGGTTTTTTTAATGTACTGGGGCTAAAGCAGGTAAACATTTTCTAACCCCTACTGGCGTCAGGCAGGCTCCACTACCGTCCCGAGGCGACTCGTAATTTTATCATTGTCCTCCCTCGGGACATCTACTTTCTACTTTATCAAATAGAGGTGTTGTCAATTCGGGAATTATTAGTTATTCTTGGTTATTATATTTTTAGGGGTAATTATGAAAACAAGTAACGCCAAGATTTATTCATATCGTCAAGGGGTGTCAAAAATTTTAAGCAAGGCGGGGGTTAATGATTTCGAGGAGCCGGGCTGGCTATTTGGGAGCTTGGGGCATATGCTTTTGGGGTTGAGCTTTGTATTGACTGGAATGGTTATCACATTTGCTTTTGGGGAATGGGCCTTTGGTCCTCAAACCAATTTTGCATGGGCAAGGAGCCCTCTGATATTGTTAAATTGTGTTTTCTTTTTTCTTTTCTGGCCTTTACATTTGGCAGCCAAAGATTCATTAAGGTTTTACGATTTTTTAAAAAAGCATTATCCGGAAAAGCTTGAAGAACAAAGCTTGGTATTTTCAGAATGGATTAGCCGATTGGCAAAGCCCCGGTTAGAATTCATAATTCCATTCCTAATGATGTTTTTCGCTGCATTTTTTGCTTTTTTGAATGACGCACCCCATTGGTGGGAATACGCTAAGGCTCCAATCATAGCGCTTTTAATTACTTTCCAGGTATTTAGTATTTGGGAGAACTGGCAGTTTAAAAAGGTGATTAAAGAAGAAAAGCAAAGGCTGGAATAGTACCTTACGTTAATCCATTCATCTATTCAACTGTTTTTCTAAGCTTCTTCACCGTACCCTTTCGTGATTCCCGCTTAAGCCGCGATTCTCGTCCGGTGGGCAGGAAGGTGGGTTAGAAGGTTATTCGGCCTGCGGCCTGGTTTAGGGGTTTAG
>NZ_JAHCMY010000037.1:0-1940 GCF_018449405.1 Litoribacter ruber | reverse complement strand
TTAGGGGTTTAGAAAAGCGCGAGGCGACGCTAGGCTGAAATTAGGACCACGGTCCACGGTCGACTGTCGACTGTCGACCGTGGACTGTCAACCTAAATCCTCGCCTGATACGTATAGAGCTGATAATACCTGCCTTTCAGGCCGATCAATTCCTCGTGGCGGCCCTGTTCGGCGATTTGGCCCTGCTCGATGACGAGGATCTGGTCGGCTTGGCGGATGGTGCTGAGGCGGTGGGCGATCACGAAGGTGGTCCGGCCCTGCATGAGGCGCTTCAGGCTGGCCTGGATCAGGCTTTCGCTTTCGGTGTCAAGGTTGGAGGTGGCCTCATCCAATATCAGGATGCGGGGATTGGCCAAGATGGCCCTTGCGATGGCGATCCGCTGCCGCTGTCCCCCGGATAGCTTGACGCCCCGCTCCCCGATCAGGGTGTCCAGGCCGTCATCAAACCTGTCGGTAAATTCCTGCACGTGGGCGGCCCTGACGGCGTCCTGCAGTTCGGACTCCGTAGCGTCGGGACGGGGGAAAAGGATGTTGTCCCGGATGCTGCCCTCAAACAGGAAGTCATCCTGCAAGACCACGCCGAGCTGGCTGCGGTAGCTGTCGAGGCTTACTTCCTGCAGGTTGTGGCCGTCCACGGTGATCACGCCTTTGTCGGGATTGAGGAAGGAGGCGGCCAGACTGGCTATGGTGGTTTTGCCTGAACCTGAAGTGCCTACCAGGGCCGTGACCGAACCTGCGGGGGCAGTGAAACTGATGGATTTGACCACTTCTTTGCCTGCATCGTATGAAAAATGCACGTCCCTGAATTCAATATCGCCTTTGATGTGGTTGATTTGAATGTTTCGGGTTCCCTCGCTGTCCTCGATCGGGGTGTTCATGATCTCCTCGGTACGGTCCAATCCGGCAAAAGCTTCTGTGAGTTGGCTGCCGATGTTGCTCATCTGCACGATTGGGGCGATCATGAAGCCGAGGTAAAGGGTGAAGGCGAGGAAATCCCCGAAGGTCAGCTCTCCTTCCATGATCATATATCCGCCTATGCCCATGATGCCCGCTGAGGCAAGGCCGAGGAGGAGGGTGGCCGAACTTGTGATCAGGCTGGTGCTGGTAAGGCTTTTTTTGACATTGAGAAATAGACGTGTGACCCCATCCTCAAAGGTTTTGATCTCCTGGGCCTCGGCATTGAAGCCCTTGATCACGCGGACGCCGCCCAGGGATTCGGTAAGTCTGCCGGTCACTTGGGCATTGATGACGCCTCTTTCCTTGAAGATGGGCCTGATCCGCCCGAAGGCTTTCATGGAAACCACCCCGAACACCGCAACTGGCAGCAGCACGTAGAGCGTCATCAGCGGGCTGATGGCTATGAGCAGGACCAGGCAGATGATGGAGGTGAGTACCCCGCCCACCAGCTGGGCCAAGCCGGTGCCCACCAGGTTGCGCACGCCTTCCACATCGGTCATGATGCGGGAGACGAGTTCGCCGGTCTTGGTGTTGTCGAAAAAGCGGATGGGGAGTTTGAGGATATGGGCCTGCACCTGCGCCCGGAGCTTGGAGATGAGGTTTTGGGCTTCCACGCTGAGGATCTGTGTGAGGGCAAAGGAGGTAACTGCCTGGATGACGATGGCCCCCACCACTGCGGCGATCAGCCACCAGAGGAGTTCAAGGTCGGCGTTTGGGATGACATCGTCCATAAGGAACTTGCTTGCCCCGGGGAGTACGAGTCCTGCGAGTCTGCTGATCACGATAAGTACCAGTCCGATCAGGATCTGCTTTCTGCGCGGCCAGATGATGGTCCTGAATGCTTTGGCAAGGGATACTTTGCCGATTTGTGTTTTTTTAGCCATGGGGGAGAGAATGTGGAAAAGGCAAATTTACGGATATGTTGTGAGAAGTAGGGAGTGAATTCGGCGTTTAGGAGTTTATTTCCCGATCAGCGCTGCGCG
>NZ_JAHCMY010000036.1:0-2385 GCF_018449405.1 Litoribacter ruber | reverse complement strand
GCTAACAACTAAGTTTTCGTGCGGCTTGTAAAGCCAAGCATGAAAACGCTGTTGCACGGAACCGGTGAAGTCACTATGGGGATTGAGTCGGAATCTCTGGGATATTTATAGGAACATTAAATCAAAAAAGTCATCCTTATATAAGGCATTCTGCCCAATTTTTGAAAAAACTCAATACATCCAACAAACCATATAGGGCTGTTTTGGATGGTTTTTTTGTGAGCTGGGCATAGATATCCCAGGCCGATAAAATTAGCTATTACAATTTGTAAGAAACGGCACGAAAGGTTGTTTTTGGCGGTCCGCGTTTTTGGATCCGCTGAATGCTGACCATGGATTCTTTTTGACAGCAGGGGCAGTAGCGTGGATTGTATTGTTCCAGAACCCTGGCTTCCCTTATCTGCTTTGCCGGACCAAGTTCACGTTGGACCATGGGAACGGTCACAGCCTTGGCCGAACTTCCCAGAATCCCGAAATGTCTGATCCGGACCAGGCCCTTGGGTAAGATATGCATGGAGAAGCGGCGGATAAATTCCATATTGTCCAGGCTCATTTCCAGCTTTTGTGCTCCCTGCCTGTAATCTTTATAGCTGAAAGTTGTCTTTTTGGCATCTATATTCACGATCCGATGGTTGGAAATCGCCACCTTGTGTGTATACCTGCCCAGATATTCCAACACGGCTTTGGGATGACCAAACGGCCGCTTGGCATAGATTACCCAGTCTTTTTTGAATAGTTCACCGATCAGTTCTTTATCCGGTTGAATCCTGGATTTTATAGCCTTGACATACTTTGCCCTGAATACCTTACTCATCGCCTTGACCGGAAAAAGGTATTTGCCTTTTGACCTGGCGGTTTTCCATTTTCCCGATTTGCTTAATCCACCGCCCGGCACTATGCAATGAATGTGCGGATGAAGGGTCAATGTCTGCCCCCAGGTATGCAGGATGGCGATCATGCCTGTTTTGGCCCCGAGATGTACCGGGTCCTTGGCAAAGCAGGCCACCGTCTTCCAGGCAGCTTCAAACAGGCTGTCATACACAGCTTTGGGCTGGTGCATCGCCAGCCGGTTCAACGTATCCGGCAGTGTGAACACGACATGGAAGTAGGGTACCTGAAGCAGTTCTGCCTCCCGGTCGGCCAGCCATTTTTCCCTGTTTTTGCCCTGGCACTTGGGGCAGTGTCTGTTCCGGCAGCTGTTATAGCTGATGCGGACAGTGCCGCAGTCGGTGCATGCATCGATATGGCCTCCCAGATCGGATGTGCGGCAGCGTTTCAGGGCCGATAGGGTGCGCAGCTGCCAGCTGTTGATTTTTGGATGGTGTTCTACCTGATGCCAATGCTGCCTTAGTACATCCGCCAGTTCATGGTCCGCCCTCACTCGGCCATGGGATAGAGCCTGTCCAGCGGACTGAATGGCCGGACCCTTCCCGACTGTGCCACATGCAGGTAGACCATAGTGGTATCAATGCATTCGTGGCCCAAAAGCTCCTTGATGGTCATGATGTCAAGACCTTCTTCCAGCAGGTGGGTTGCATAGGTGTGGCGCAGGGTATGGACGGTCATATCTTTCGTGATGCCGGCATCTTTCTTGGCCTGTTTCAAAGCCCATTGGACCCCTCTTTGGGAGTACCTGCTGTCAAAGTCACCTCCCGCACGCCCGTTGATCTCCTGTTCCCTGCCGTTGAAGAGCCATGCGGACGGCTTCTCTGCTTCAATGTAAGCCTTCAGTCCACGGGAAAGGATAGCGGAAAGAGGAACATAGCGGTCCTTTTTACCTTTTCCCTGCCGTACATGCAGCATCCTCCTGTCAAAGTCAAGGTCGGATATTTTCAGGTTCCGTACCTCAAAGCACCTTAGACCACAGCCGTAAAGCAGACCGATAAGGACACGGTGCTTGAGAAGTTTGGGGGCTTTGAGCAATCTTCTGACCTCTTCCCTGCTCAACACAACGGGAAGTCTCTTATCCCGCTTAATGGAAGGCAGCTCAATGCGTTTATCCCTAAGCCCCTCCATGCGGTAGGCAAAGCGCAGGGCATAGACAGTAAATTTAAAATAGGAATCGGAAGGGGTGTTGTGCTGCTGTTTGACCAGATAGAGATAATCATTGATCTGCTCCGGGTCGACCTGGGTGGGTAGATCGTTGAAATGAAGGGCCAATTTTGCCAGGTGGTGGGAATAATTGCGCAGAGTGCTCTCACCTCTGCCGGCCACAGTAATTTTTTGGCGGAACTTCTCGTAAAGTTCCCTGAATCCTGCTACATTGGTGCAGGCTGTCTCGATAAGGTTTGCTTTTTTTTCATGATTAAAAGAGATGTTTGATTGAAAATAAAAGTTAAACCATATCGAGCAGTTTTGAAAGCTACCGTAGGTTTAGTGCAACAG
>NZ_JAHCMY010000035.1:0-2864 GCF_018449405.1 Litoribacter ruber | reverse complement strand
TTCGAGGACGTTTAATGTTTATGGTTTATGGGCCTCGGTTCTTTAAACTTTAACCGTCCGCAAAGCGGACCATAAACCATAAACCCACTCATTGCTTTACGTTAATCCGTTCATCCTCCTCGGCGGAAATTGTTTATATCCATTTGGCTATCAAAAGTATAGCGGATAGTTCAACCCTTTCAGGGTTGTTGAAATTCTGTCGTTATTTCCCCGGGTTGCCACCCGGGGTTACTTATAGTTGAAGTCCTTCAGACTTCTTTGTAAAGTTTTTTTTCCCCGCCCGGTTTTGTGAGCTTCTGACCCTCACATAGGACGGGGCGGGGAGGCCCGGAGGCCCAAAGGTTTTTTTATGTACTCATTGGCTATAATTAAGAGTACGTATATAGTTCAACCCTTTCAGGGTTGTTGAAATTCTGTCGTTATTTCCTCGGGTTGCCACCCGGGGCTACTTATAGTTGAAGTCCTTCAGACTTCTTTGTAAAGTTTTTTTTCCCCGCCCGGTTTTGTGAGCGTCTGACCCTCACATAGGAAGGGGCGGGGAGGCCCGGAGGCCCAAAGGTTTTTTTATGTACTCATAGGCAATAATTAAGATTACGTATATAGTTCAACCCTTTCAGGGTTGTTGATTATCTTGTAGTTATTTGCCCCGGGTTGCCACCCGGGGTTATTCATAGTTGAAGTCTTTCAGACTTCTTTGTGAAGTTTTTTTCCCCGCCCGGTTTTATAATTGACCCTCACTCTCAGAAGAAGCGGAATTTTGTTTATAGTTTATTGTCCTCTTCGAGGACGTTTATGGCTTATGGTTTATGGGCCTCGGTTCTTTAAACTTTAACCGTCCGCAAAGCGGACCATAAACCATAAACCACTCATTGCTTCAGGCATTGAGCATAGGAAGTATTTGTTAAGGATGACGATGAAGGAGGTGGAGGCCAAAATGGGTCCGAAGAATTTTGTAAGGATCCATCGGAGTTACATTGTCAATATGCATGCGATCAGAAGGCATGAGGGGAGACGGGTAGAGTTGGTCAATGGAGAGGTGCTGCCTGTGGGGAGGAGCTTTTTGAAGGGGTTTATGGGTTAAGGTTTATGGTTTAAGGGTTATGGGTTAAGGGTTCAAAATGTTCACTGTTCAAATGTTCAAATGGGAAGGATTAATGGTTTAAGAGATTAAGGGATTAATGGGGGGGGTGCGGAGTCGGAGGGGTTCGGACAACGATTCAGGAATCGGATGACCGAGAAAATATTTTTTCAAAAAAAGCGAAACCTTTTGGTGGTGAATACGTTAGGGATAGTTCCAGCGCATTTTTCGAGCGATAATCACCAAAATTAATTCCAATATATAAGAAAACAGGGTAGACTAAGGGATTAGGCCAACACGGAGTTAATACGGAGTTAATGGAGCTTTAGTGCAGCTTTGCTGGGGCTTTGGGGGAAGGTAGGGGGAGGTTTGGGATAGGGGTTATGGTTTATGGTTTAAGGTTTAAGGTTTAAGGCTTATGGTTTATAGTTTAAGGCTTATGGTTTATTGTTTAGGTGTTCAATGTTTAGGTGTTCAGGTGTTCAGGTGTTCAATGTTTAGGTGTTCAGGTGTTCAAATGTTCAGGGTTTATTGTTCAAATGTTCAGGGTTCAAAATGTTCACTGTTCAAATGTTCATATGGGAAGGATTAATGGTTTAAGAGATTAATGGATTAATGTGGGGTGCGAAGTCGGAGACGTTCGCGCAACGAGATGGTTTATGGTTTAAGGTTTATGGCTTAAGGTTTATGGTTTTGGGATTAATGGTTTAAGGGATTAATGGATTGATGTGGGGGTGCGAAGTCGGAGACGTTCGCACAACGAGATGGTTTATGGTTTATAGTTTATAGTTTAAGGTTTATGGCTTAAGGCTTATGGTTTATGGTTTATAGTTTATGGTTTATGGTTTAAGGTTTATGGTTTATGGGTTTGGGATTAATGGTTTAAGGGATTAATGGATTAAGGAGAAAAGAAAATATGGCAAGGCAATCAGCAGGACATGAATTTGAGGGTACCGTGGATGGGGTATGCTTTTATAAGATGAATGGGAAACATTATGCGAGAAGAAAGAGCTCGCTGACCGGGGAACAGTTTAGGAAAAGGCCGGAGTTTGTCAATAGCAGGAAGACGGCGTCGGAGTTTGGGAGGGCCACGTCGTTGAGCCAGCTGTATAGGCATGTGGCGTGGAGCTTTCTGTATGATATGAAAACGGGTTATATGCCTTCCTATCTGACGGGGGTCTTTCAGCGTATTATTCAGTCTGACGAGCTCTTGGAGAGAGGGGATAGAAAGTTGTTGAATGGGCAAGTGGGTTTGCTGAAAGGATTTGAGTTGGCCAAGGAATACCGGGTGAGTGATTATGTGGAGAGTCTTCCTACAGTGAATATTTTGACGGAGGACCAGGTGGTGGAATTTGGTTTTAGGGGTAGTCTGAGGCATGTTCCGCAAAGGGCCACGCATTTTTCGATCCGATATGGGGTGGTATTGATATCTGAGGATGGGGAGAAGCAGCGCCAATGTTGGGATAATGAGGGGGAGGAGTTGATTGTGCCGATCGAGGAGGGAATGGATCATCTTGGCAAGGTTCGAATGGCTTACGAGCAGAAATATGAAGAGGTACTGGTGACGGCTTTGATGGGGATAAGGTATTATCAGGTGGGGGCTGATGGGCCTGTGCAGCTGAAGGAGGGGGCATGTGGAGTGGTGTTGGGGGCTTCTTCGCGGAAGGAAAAATGAGGCATTGGTTTCACGCAAAGGGCGCGAAGGAATTCGCAAAGGGCGCAATGGGAGTACGAAGTTGAAATGGATTCGGCGTTTAGGAGTTTATTTCCCGATCAGCGCTGCGCG
>NZ_JAHCMY010000034.1:0-2921 GCF_018449405.1 Litoribacter ruber | reverse complement strand
GGAACCTGATTGAACTTGACCAGCAGGCCGGCCAGCAGCAGAATCCGAAAGGGAACGGCAACGGTAAAGGAGGCGGAAGCAACAACGGTAACGGAAATGGTAAGGCCAATGCTCCGGGGCAGAACAAGGGGGATGATGCAGGGGGGCTGACTGCCGCCAATTCTACTGGGGATATTAGTTACAGATATGACGCCATCGGTAATTTGACTTCAGATGAAAAAGAAGGAATCACCAATATAGAATGGACGCCTTATGGAAAGATAAGGGCTGTCAATAAATCAGACGGGACCAAGCTGGAGTTCAGGTATGACGCTTCCGGTAACAGGATTCAGAAGAAAGTGGGTGAATCTATTCAATCCTATATTCGAGATGCCTCGGGAAACCCGATGGGTATATATGAGGCTGATTCAATTATAGAGCAATCCATTTATGGAAGCTCCAGATTAGGAATTCAAGTGGCCAGTTCACAACAAGGGTACCGCACTTTAGGAGGAAAGCGTTATGAGCTCTCTAACCATCTTGGGAATGTACTTGCAGTGGTGACGGATAATATCCATATGGATGCCGATAGTACTTGGGCTCAGGTGAGTTCGCTTACGGATTATTATCCGTTTGGATTGGCGATGGATGGGAGGACTTATCAGGATACTACCCTCTACAGGTATGGATTACAAGGATGGGAGAGGGATGATGAAATTTCTGGATTAGGAAAATCCTATACGACATTTTTTCGGCAACACGACACCAGACTTGGAAGAACATGGTCGAAAGATCCTAAAAGACTATATCCTTCACCGTATGTTATGCTAGGAAATAGCCCGATGAATGGATTAGACCCTGATGGAGCTTGGTTTTGGGAGAAAAGAAACGTGCGTCAAGCGAGAACATTTGCGAAAAAAACGGGTGGTGAATTTGAAACATGGAAAGGTAAGAATAGGCAGAGATTTGCAAGTGTAACAATAAATAATACAGAGGAGGGTACCAGTAGTATAGATGGTAATATTGTTACCGTTGACCAACAAAATGTTACAGCTTATATTTTTAGACCTGACCAAGACCGTTCTGATTTATTATTGTCTTCTGGAATAGGTTTTTATGAAACAATGAGAGCAAGTCATAGGGGGTTGGAAAGATTAAATTGGACCTTTAAATCTGGAGAGGCTTGGATGCAGGGGGATGGAGAATTTAATAGGAATGGCCAAGCTCCAGGGGTGGTAAAAGCTATTGCAGGGATCAACCCATTAATTTCTGTACCTAATGCTATTAATGTTCTAAAAAATGAAAAGGACATCTATGGAGTAGAAGCATCGAGTAATCTTGATCAAATTTTAGCTGCAACTGCTTTAGTTGCTCCTTTTAATCTTGGTGGAAATGTTAGTAGGGAAGTATTGGGGAAATCAACAGCAGGTAAAATAATTGATGGTGTTAATACAGCTGCTCAAGTCATTAATGATGCGGGGATACTGGATCAAATTAAAAAGCAAAAATCAAAAAAAAACAATGATTAATGATGGGAAAAATTAAATTTCAATATTTAGGATTCTTATTTTTCACCTTATTAGCTTGTGAGAATAAAGGGTTGGAAAATAGTTTAAGAGAGGAGAATCTGTTGGATTCACTATCTAATCTATACCAACAAGGTGATATAAACCTTTGTGTAAAATTAGGAGAGTTTTTCACTAAAGAATATAAGGAAAATCACCAAGGGTACCAGTTATTAAGTTCCGCATATTTAAAAAATGAAAATGACTCATTAGCTATATTAAACGCAAAAAAATCTTTAGATATAAATCCACTAAATCCAATTTCTTTGCTAAATATAGCAATTGTGTTTGATAAAAGAGGGGATTATGAATCAGCATTTTCCTATTATGAAAAATCTTTATTGATCAATGAAAATCTATATCAAACTTACTCAAATTATGTTGGTAACAGAATTTTGAGTAATGATTTAAGGCATGCTTTAGAGTTAAGTGAAAAAGCTGTTGAGTTAGGTGATTATGTAGGAGATAAAGCATTATTGGTTTATTTATATCATGAAGTGAAAGAGTTTAATAAAAGAGATAGTTTGTTTGAAGTGTTGAGAAAATTGGATTATGTAAATTTATCTGATTTGGAAGATGTGCTTATTGATGAAAATTAAAATTTACTAAAATCTTCTACAACTATTTTGTCTGTTCGATCTTTATTCCATTCTTTTATTATTTTATTTAAAAAATAAAAGTCTTTAGTGGTTATTAATAAATCGAATGTATGAATTCTCTTATTGTATGTGAATATTAACTTGTTATCTGTTCCGTCTTTAAAATTTATACTTTGGGGGTTTAAAATATAAGAGTCTCCTTTATTTCCTCCGAAATAGAATTTAATGGTGGTTAAATCTTTTGTTGAAATCCTAAGTTTTGGTAATTCATTCGTCTGTATTGTTATGTAATCTTTATGGAATTTTATTGAACCAATAATGGTGGTTTTTTTAAATAGGATTAGCCAAACTCCAGAAATTAATATTAAAGTAATTAAAATTAAATTTAATACTTCTATTTTAAATACTGTAGAGTTTAAAATTAAAATGATTAATAAAAACAGTGTTAGTATGGAGAAGAGTTTATGGGAACGAGCTGATTTTCCTGCAATATTTATGTTATAGAAGTGATTCATTGTGGTGAATTTTTAACACTGTACAAGACTGTAGACTAATTGTTTTTGGTAAATTTAAACAAAGCAGAGGGAAGAATCCAAATACGATTCCGACTACAGTTGACCAGAATGAGGGCCGAGCGTTAAAAATTGCTCCGGTGGCCCATAATGCTTTCGAGGTTAGCGAGAGCCAGGTTGCAGGGTGGGTTAACTTTACAGCGCAGGGGCAAGTCCCCCGGCAACCTGGACGATAACTTCATCTATGAATACTATGCAGGCACGAA
>NZ_JAHCMY010000033.1:0-1578 GCF_018449405.1 Litoribacter ruber | reverse complement strand
CAAGGAATTTCGCTACCTTAGGACCGTTATAGTTACGGCCGCCGTTTACCGGGGCTTCAGTTCAGCGCTTCTCTTACGATAACGCCCCCCCTTAACCTTCCGGCACCGGGCAGGTGTCAGGCCTTATACTTCGTGTTGCCACTTCGCAAAGCCATGTGTTTTTGATAAACAGTCGCCTGGGCCTTTTCACTGCGGCCTTCCCGCACCGAAGTGCGGGATAGGCGCCCCTTCTCCCGAAGTTACAGGGCCATTTTGCCGAGTTCCTTAGCCATGATTCACTCGAGCACCTCAGGATTCTCTCCTTGACCACCTGTGTCGGTTTGCGGTACGGGCCCTTATACGCTTGACGCTAGAAGTTTTTCTTGGAAGCCCTTAGGATCACTATCCGATTGTCCGAAGACGCTCGGTACTATCGGCTTTCGGCTGGTCCTGCGCATTTAACTACAAGTCCAATACCTACGGCCTTCAACGCGGTATTCCGTCACCGCGCGGATCTTTCATCACTCCGTCACTCCGTTGCCTGTATAAGGGGTACGGGAATATTAACCCGTTGTCCATCGACTGCCCCTTTCGGGTTCGCCTTAGGTCCCGACTGACCCTGATCCGATTAGCGTTGATCAGGAAACCTTGGTCTATCGGTGGGCGGGTTTCTCGCCCGCCTTATCGTTACTTATGCCTACATTTGCTTTTCCAACAACTCCAGCGCACATCGCCATGCACCTTCGCCGCCGTTGGAATGCTCCCCTACCACTGTACCTGTGTACAATCCTTCGCTTCGGTACCACACTTGATGCCCGATTATTATCGACGCCCTGCCGCTCGACCAGTGAGCTGTTACGCACTCTTTAAAGGAATAGCTGCTTCCAAGCTAACCTCCTGGCTGTCTCTGCAGCTGGACCACCTTTGTTCAACTTAGTGTGGATTTGGGGACCTTAGCGGAAGGTCCGGGTTCTTTCCCTCTCGGACAAGGACCTTAGCACCCTTGCCCTCACTGCCGGTTCTGTATGGCGGCATTCGGAGTTCGTCAGGATTTGGTAGGATGTGACTCCCCCTAGTCCTATCGGTAGCTCTACCTCCGCCATACAATTCCCGACGCTGTTCCTAAAAACATTTCGGGGAGTACGAGCTATTTCTCAGTTTGATTGGCCTTTCACCCCTACCCACAGATCATCCGGAAACTTTTCAACGTTTATCGGTTCGGTCCTCCACTCTGTTTTACCAGAGCTTCAACCTGTCCATGGGTAGATCACAAAGTTTCGCGTCTACCCCCACTGACTAAGCGCCCTGTTCAGACTCGCTTTCGCTCCGGGTACGGAACTTAATTCCTTACCCTCGCCAGTGAGGAGTAACTCGTAGGCTCATTATGCAATAGGCACGCCGTCACCCCACTCAAGGGCTCCGACCGCTTGTCAGCGCACGGTTTCAGGTTCTGTTTCACCCCGTTATTCACGGTACTTTTCACCTTTCCCTCACGGTACTGGTTCACTATCGGTCTCTCAGGAGTATTTAGCCTTACCGGATGGTGCCGGCAAATTCAACCGGGATTTCTCCTGTCCCGGCCTACTCAGGATACCCGCC
>NZ_JAHCMY010000032.1:0-5818 GCF_018449405.1 Litoribacter ruber | reverse complement strand
TTCGTGCCTGCATAGTATTCATAGATGAAGTTATCGTCCAGATTGCCGGGGGACTTTCCCCGACGTTGTAAAGTTAGCAGATTTCCGTTTGCATCATAACTGTAGTCGGAGTCGTATTTTGATTCTTCCTTCTGCTTGGTCAGGAAGCCTTTGTCTGCATTGTAGTTGGTAAAGCTCCTGGACTGCACGATGCGGTGCAGCTGGTCGTAGCGGTACACCATGGCCTGCATGCCTTTGTCCTCGCCCAGCCCGGGCAGGTCGGTGACCATCCAGGAGATGTTGCCGTTGTAAAGGCCGCTGTTCCCGTACTGCTCTCCATAGCGCTCCCAGACCTGATCCCTGGAATCGGTAAGTCGCAGATTGGGGTTGATGGGCTTGTAATCACCCTCATAATACCCAAGCGCAAAGGCAAAGGCATCCTTGCCTGTCCGCAGGCCATCGCTGCCGTCCCCTCCGGGATCGTCACGGTGGGGCATGTTCACGCCCTTCAGCCAGCCCTGCAGGGTATAATAGTAGTCGAGCCCCTGCACGTTGTATTCACCGAGTTCCACTCTTGCCAATGGCCCGTGAGGATAATAATGGTAAGAAGCCTCTCTGTTCCAGATAAACCCGTCGGTACTTGTCCGCACCTCTTCAAGCCTGTTGTCGGCATCGTAGCGGTAGCGGTGGATAAACTGGTCGGGTTCCCCGTACTGGTACATCACGAAATTTACATTCCCGCTGACCAGGTCATAGACATATTCGGTGCGCTTAGGTTCCATCCCCGGAAGCTTCTGCACCAGCCCCTGCACGTTGCCGTGGGGGTCATAACTGTATAGGGTAAACACCGTATCCGCATGCCCCTTTTCCACCATGGCGGTCCAGGAAACCCTGTTGCGCAGGTTTTCCTGCACAAAAGTGCTGTCCACCTTTCCATGGGGCCGGTCATACCGGGTCAGGGTAATGTCGGTACAGGTATATTCATCCGCCTTAGGAAAATCCAGCTCCTGGATTTTGGGCAGCAGTTCTCCCTGCTCCTCCCCGGTGGACATTTCGCCCACCTCCAGCACCCGGCCCTGCCGGTCGTATTTGGTATAGCTGTATTTGCCGTCCAGTGCCTGCTGGGCATTCTGCGACAGCCTGAGCTGCCCCGCCCTGTTGTACCAGAACCTGGACTCTCCCGCATCCGGGGTCTTTTGCCAGATCAGCTGGTTCTGGGAATTGTACCGGTACCGGGTGGCGAGTTCGTGGGCGGGGATCGGGAGGTTTATAAAAAGGTTGAAGGGTTGAATGGATCAATGGATTAACGTAAGGTACTTCCGCTCCTTAATCCATTCATCAGTCCAGAAGGGAATCCAGCGCAGCTAGGCCCTTCTGGACCTTAAACCATTAAACCAACCATAGAAAAGGTTGAATGGATTAATGGAGTAATGGATTAACGTAAGGTACGTCCGCTCCTTAATCCATTAATCAGTCCAGAAGGGAATCCAGCGCAGCTATGCCCTTCTGGACCTTAAACCATTAAACCAACCTTTGAAAAGGTTGAATGGATTAATGGATTAATGGATTAACGTAAGGTACCCCAGCTCCCTAATCCATTAATCAGTCCATAAGGGAATCCAGCGCAGCTATGCCCTTCTGGACCTTAAACCATTAAACCAACCATTGAAAAGGTTGAATGGATTAATGGATTAATGGATTAACGTAAGGTACCCCAGCTCCCTAAGCCATTAATCAGTCCATAAGGGAATCCAGCGCAGCTAGTCCCTTATGGACCTTAAACCTTTAAACCAACCCGGGAAAAGGTTGAAGGGTTGAATGGATTAATGGATTAACGTAAGCTACTTCCGCTCCTTAATCCATTAATCAGTCCTGTTGGGAATATAGCGCAGCTCTTCCAAACAGGACATTAAACCATTAAACCAACCCGTGAAAAGGTTGAAGGGTTGAATGGAATAATGGATTAACGTAAGCTACTTCCGCTCCTTAATCCATTGATCAGTCCTGTTGGGAATATAGCGCAGCTCTTCCAAACAGGACATTAAACCCTTAAACCAAAAAACGTTGCGCCCTTTGCGCTTTCCCTTTGCGCCTCCGCGTGAAACTGCCGCGATGCAGCCAAGCCTCATCCTCCTCGCCGCTTCGCGGTTTCTAACCCCCTAAACCAGGCCGCAGGCCGAATAACCTCCTAAACTACGCAGTTTAGGAAGTNACTGCCGCGATGCAGCCAAGCCTCATCCTCCTCGCCGCTTCGCGGTTTCTAACCCCCTAAACCAGGCCGCAGGCCGAATAACCTCCTAAACTACGCAGTTTAGGAAGTTTATTTCCCGATAACCGCTTCGCGGATCGGGAGGTTTAGGAGGTTAGAAATGAGTTCGACCCCAGCCATTTAAACCTTAACCGGCGAAGCCAGTAAACCATAAACGGCGAAGCCATATAAACGGCGAAGCCCCTCCCATTCACCCCCCAAAACCCGTAGTTCACAGATTTCAGCGGTTGGGCAATTGCTAGATTAGGTTTTATCCTTTACAATTGCTCCCAACTTAACCTACATGACTATGAACTTTATTTACAGAACGCCCATGCTCAACTTTGATATTTTTGATACCAAGGAGGTGGAGTACAATTATCAGTACATTTTGGAGGCCATCAAATTATCCTCCACCCACCTGTACGAGCAGATTAAGGACACACCCTACTCGCAGCTCGATTACGATCAACAAGTCGCCGTGTTGAAATACCTCATCAGGGGTAAATATCGCGCCACCCCATTTGCTCTTTGGGCAGGGGTCGGGATGGGGCTATTCAGTGACTTGCCTAGTCCAACCAAATACAAGCTTACCTTTCAATCCTTTGACCTCAATGCCCATCACGTAAAAGGCAAATACCACTTGCCGGCCCTGACTTACCGGCAAACTGATCAGTTCACTTTTTGGAAAATGGATGAAGATAAGAACTGGAACCAGGTCACACTCGAGTCCAACGCCATTTTGGAAAAAATCTATAATCACTTTCACAGTAAGCCCGACCTCTCCTTTCCGAAGTTCAAAAGCTGGTTTTTGAATGTGGAAGATGGAGAGATCCGACAAATTTGGGGCGAAATCATCAATTGCGGATTTCTAACAAACCAGTATCCGCCCCAACTTTCAAAAATCAACTCCGTCGTGTTAAATGACCCAAGGAGCGAATTCCCCAAAGACTCACAGGACTACCCCATCCACATTACCAGCAGTAAGGAACCCTTTCAGCTGGAAAAAACGCATTATCGCAAACTTGAAAAATTGAACAAGGAAATCGGAAACCTACTCCATACCCAGGCTTCTGACTTTATTCGGGAACTGAAAAGCATTTTCATCGAAGAACATGACGACAGGTTTGTACCCCTCCACCAGCTATTAAATCCCGGCAGCGCCACAGCCCGATTTTTCAAAAATCAGGTTTGGCTGTTTTCCAGGGAAAACACACCTCCCAATCCTATCAATTCAGCTATCCTGGCACACTCAGGAAAAAAAACCATGAACCTCAAGCCTCTGGTAAAATCCCGAAAGGTAACAGAACAGCCAGCCACTTCCTACTTGTGTCGCATCACCGAAAGGGGCCTATTGATAGACCATGTGGTGACCAACCGACCGGCTGCCACTTGGGCAAAAATATCTTTGGCTGTACCAAAGGCCTCTTTTCATGAAGATATCCAGCACTTCCTGGATTCCTCTACCAATGTGCTCCATGCGGATTTTGAAATATGGGAAAGCGATCAGTCAAACCACATTGCCTGCCATAAAAATCTCTTACAACATACGATCAGGATCTTTACCCCATCAAAATCCTCTTTTGATATCGATTACAAATCCCTTTACCTTGGCTTAGTTGATGACAGATTTGTAATCTACTCGCCACATACCCAGCAGGTGATCCTGCCTACGATCCAACATGCGCTAAATCCTCAATACATTACTCACCCCATAAGCAGGCTGCTATATGAAGTTGCCTCTCAAGGCTCCCTATATCCCGTATACGAGGATCTTATGCCTATTTCGGGAGCACCGGCTATCCCTCGGTTAACCTGGGGTGAGGTGATACTCAAGCCAGCCGCATGGTATGTAACGGCTGACGATGGAAAATCCTGGACCTCCAATCGCTTTTTGGCTAAAATAAAAGAGCTCGGAATTCCCAGATACTGCTTGTATGGCGAGGAAGATGAAAAAATGGTAATAGACACCCACCACTGTCAGAGTGTAGACATCTTAATGGAACTTATAAAAAACAAACCTTCGTTTGTGCTTTCAGAATGTTTATGGATCGAAGACAGCGAATTCCCGTCTTATCCCCAACTATCCATTTCAATCCCAAACTCCGCTTACCAATCTCCTTATAAGCATGTTTTCTTCAATCCCAAAAAGCATGTGGACCGCAGCTGGATCGGCTATCACATTTATGTAGATCCACTGGAAGCGGAATTGTTTCTAACCGAAAAGATTGGCCCCTGGCTTGATCAAAATTTAAGACCCGACGCCATACATCAATGGTACTACCTGACTCATTTTGACAGCGCATTTCACATCCGGCTTCGCATTGGGCCTAACAGCATAGGGAATGATAGGGTCTCTTTTGAAAAGGAACTGTTGCACTTCCTGTCACAAGCTGACTATATTACCAGCTTTAAGAAAGCCACTTATTATCCTGAACTTGCCAAATATGGCAATCGGGGAATATTTTCATCCGAAGACTTGTTCAAGCTTGAATCAGTGATGGCTATATATGGCAATGTGAACAGCCAGCTACCATACCTTCCCACACTGCTTCAGCCAGAACTCGAAAAAATCTCCTTGATTGCCAATCTGGGTTTGGCCCTCCTGAAGCGGAGCGGGCAATTTAGAGCCTGGCAGCAAGAAACTGAAAATGGGCTGATTAAGGACTTGAAAAACTCCCAGAAATCTAAATTCAAAAAAGTATATGAGGAGAGCTTGAGAAGTAAGAAAGTGTGTCACTCAGTCCACGACCAGGGCTTTGTGCAAAAATACATCTCCTTCTTCCTGGAGCATCCCCTTCTATATGACAAAAACAACTTTGTTCCGCTTTTCAACCACCATTTCCACATGATGATAAATAGATTTTTCCTGTCCCACCACAGCCACATCGAGCCCCTGGTATGGTACACCCTCTATAGAAAAGTGCTGGATTACCGCCACAGCCCCATCCCCACCCCCATCTAACTCACTTCCCCTTCAACCAACCAACCTGCCGGCCCCCACCCCCGGCAGGCCTTCCTCCCCTCTCTCCAATCTCCCGCCTCCCGTCTCCCCTCTCCGGTCTCCGGTCTTCCGTCTTCGGTCTTCTGTCTTCGGTCTTCTGTCTTCGGTCTTCTGTCTTCGGTCTTCGGTCTTCTGTCTTCGGTCTTCTGTCTTCCGTCTTCGGTCTTCCGTCTTCGGTCTTCCGTCTTTTTCCATCCAACATCGGTCATCCATGTCACGTCCTAAATTTACTTGACACTTTTTTCTCAAACTTTTAAATTTTCCTCCGCGAAGTGGCCTTTCCCGATTCGCTACGCTGCTCGGGACAAGTCGTGAAACTTCGTGAAAACTTTGTGGCCNGTCTTCGGTCTTCCGTCTTTTTCCATCCAACATCGGTCATCCATGTCACGTCCAAAATTTACTTGACACTTTTTTCTCAAACTTTTAAATTTTCCTCCGCGAAGTGGCCTTTCCCGATTCGCTACGCTGCTCGGGACAAGTCGTGAAACTTCGTGAAAACTTTGTGGCCTTTGTGGCCATTTTCTTACGGCTCCCCTCTCCGGTCTCCGGTCTTCCGTCTTCGGTCTTCCGTCTTTTTCCATCCAACA
>NZ_JAHCMY010000031.1:0-7363 GCF_018449405.1 Litoribacter ruber | reverse complement strand
ATTTGGACTTCCAGAGGACAGATCGGGAGAAGCAATCTGGAACGCGAATCAAGCCTTCCAGGTCTCGTGATTTTTGCCAGACCCCGCGTCATTGCGATCCCGATCAATTTGGACTTCCAGAGGACAGATCGGGAGAAGCAATCTTGAGCCGTACCTCCTTCGCAATGACGTGGTACCCGTCATTGCGATCCCGACCCACCTGTACTCCCAAAAAACAAGTCGGGAGAAGCAATCTTAAACGAGAATTAAACCTTCCAGGTCTCGTGATTTTTGCCAGACCCCACACGTCATTGCGATCCCGATCAATTTGGACTTCCAGAGAACAGATCGGGAGAAGCAATCNAGCCGTACCTCCTTCGCAATGACGTGGTACCCGTCATTGCGATCCCGACCCACCTGTACTCCCAAAAAACAAGTCGGGAGAAGCAATCTTAAACGAGAATTAAACCTTCCAGGTCTCGTGATTTTTGCCAGACCCCACACGTCATTGCGATCCCGATCAATTTGGACTTCCAGATGACATATCGGGAGAAGCAATCTTGAGCCGTACCTCCTTCGCAATGACGTGGTACCCGTCATTGCGATCCCGACCCACCTGTACTCCCAAAAAACAAGTCGGGAGAAGCACTCTTAAACGAGAATTAAACCTTCCAGGTCTCGTGATTTATGCCAGACCCCACACGTCATTGCGATCCCGTACAATTTGGACTTCCAGAGAACAGATCGGGAGAAGCAATCTTGAACGGCAATTAAACCTTTCAGGTCTCTTGAAATTTGATATACCTGAAGGGTTTTTTCGTCGCATTGCGCCTAACCCCCTAAACCTTCCCGCAGGGAAAATAACCTTCTAACCCACTTAGTCTATCACGTCCTAATTTTACATTACATTTTTTTCTCTGCGACCTTTGATCCTCTGCGGTTAGTTTGTCGTCCTTTGTACCTCGTACTTCCTAAACCATTTCTTCCGCCGGTTTCACCGGACTCAGATCATTAAGCTCTTCCTCGGTAAACATCCGCGAATGAATAATAAACCTAATCCCCATCGGGATTTCTATGGAAAAACTGCTGCCCCGTCCATTGGTGATGTCCAGGGTTAACTGGGTGTGTTTCCAGTATTCAAACTGATCCTTACTCATAAAAAAATCGCAGCCATACACCTCCCCGAGCCATACATCGCTGCCGCCAACTTTAAAGTCACCCTTCTCAAAACACATAGGCGAGGAACCATCACAGCAGCCCCCGCTCTGATGAAACATCAACTCCGTCCCAAACCTTTTCCGCAAGGTGTCAATAGTCTCCATTGCCGCCTCCGTAATCTTTACCCTTTCAGTCATATTTTTGTGATTAAAAGTCGATAGTTGATAGTCGATAGTTCATTGGAGAATGCCCAATGTCTACTTCAACGATCGATTTATCGTTTTAAGGAATTACCCTTTGTGTCCTTAATTTAAACTTGGTGCCACTTAGTGACCATTTGGAATTATAGAAAACTAAAAAGAAAGCCCACCAAATTTCATGGCAGGCTTCCATCTCCCGTCTTCGGTCTTCCGTCTCCCGTCTTTTCCCTAAAAGAACCCTAATTTATTCTTATCATAAGAAATCAACATGTTCTTCGTCTGACGGTAGTGGTTCAGCATCATCAGGTGGTTTTCCCTGCCAAAACCGGACTTCTTGTACCCACCAAATGGCGCATGGGCAGGGTAGGCGTGGTAGCAGTTTACCCAAACTCGGCCGGCCTGGATGGCTCTTGGAACTTGATAAAGTTCGTGGGCATCTCTTGACCAAAGCCCCGCACCCAGACCATACATGGTGTCGTTGGCGATCTCAATGGCTTCCTCCACGGTTTTGAAGGTTGTCACACAGGTCACTGGACCAAAGATTTCCTCCTGGAAGATCCTCATTTTGTTGTTGCCCTTGAAAATGGTCGGCTGCACGTAGTAGCCCTCTTCCAAGCCGCTGTTCAAACTGGCTTTGTCGCCCCCGGCTAAAACTTCCGCTCCTTCGTCTTTGCCTATTTTGAGGTAAGACATGATCTTTTCAAACTGGTCGTTGGAAGCCTGGGCGCCCATCATGGTGTCTTCAGCTAGAGGATGGCCCATTTTTATGGCCTTGGTTCTTTCAATCACCTTGTCCATAAACTTGTCATAAATATCTTCATGAACCAGTATTCTGGATGGACAGGTACAAACTTCACCTTGGTTGAGGGCAAACATTACAGCGCCTTCCACTGCTTTGTCAAAAAACTCATCATCGGCATCAGCCACTGATTTCATAAAGATGTTTGGCGATTTGCCGCCCAGCTCCATGGTTACAGGAATGAGGTTTTCAGAGGCATACTGCATAATCAGACGGCCCGTGGTAGTCTCGCCTGTGAAAGCTACCTTGGCAATTCTGTCTGAAGTGGCCAATGGCTTGCCGCACTCTGGACCGAAACCGGTGACCACGTTCAGCACACCTTTTGGCAGCACATCGGCAATCAGCTCCATCAGCACCATAATGCTGGTAGGGGTTTGCTCGGCAGGTTTTACCACCGTACAGCAACCTGCAGCCAAAGCCGGGGCTATTTTCCAGGTGGCCATCAAGAGCGGGAAGTTCCAAGGGATAATCTGGCCAACCACGCCAAGTGGTTCGTGCAGGGCAATACTCACCGTATGCTCATCGTGCTCACTGATGGTGCTCTCATCTGCACGGATCACGCCTGCAAAATACCTGAAATGGTCTACCACCAAGGGTAAATCCGCTGCTCTGGTTTCCCTCAAAGCTTTTCCATTATCTATGGTTTCTATACGCGCAAGCATTTCAAGATTCTCCTCTACAATGTCTGCTATCTTGTTGAGGACTTTGCTTCTTTCGGCCGCTGGGGTTTTCGACCAGCCAGGAAAAGCCTTGTGGGCCGCATCGATGGCCTTGTTTACATCTTCCTTGTTGCCGCGGGCCGCTTTTGAAAAGGGCTTGCCATCAATTGGAGAAATGTTGTCAAAATATTCCCCCGAGGATGGAGCCACCCATTCCCCTCCGATGAAATGATCATATTGTTCCTTGATTTTTGGCCTATCTACAGGCTGGGATTGGGTTAAAGTGTCTGTGCTCATGATTGTTTATTTTAGGGTTATTGTTTGAAAGCTGGAAGACCGGAGACCGAAGACCGAAATTTGACATCCCTTATCCCAAGATTTTCCGCCAAGGGACTCTGTGAAACTCTCCCGATAGCTATCGGGATAAACTCTGCCAAACTCCTCTGTCTGCCCGCCGGGGCGGGTATTCCTTTTTCTTCCGTCTCTTTCCCAAATCTCCCTTATTTTTCTGTTAAAAAATCTACTTTTAATTTCATTTTATATACTTCTCCGATCTTTCTTCAAATTCAATAGTATTTTTTGTAAATTTCTGATATGAACCACTATAACCAGATTGCCGGGGTGCCTTGGCGGAAAGAAAAGGACCTTCATACCTTGGTGGAAAACAAAACCACCTATACTTTAGACAACTGCGAATTGAATATTTTTGAGACCCACCAGTCGGCCTCAAACATCAATTTGGTGTTTGGAGACTTGGTGCTCACCACCATGTTGCGCGGCAAAAAAGTCATGCACCTTTTTGATAAACCCGGTTTCGACTATTTGCCCGGGGAATCGGTGATAGTGCCCCCAAACGAGGTGATGAAAATCGACTTCCCCGAAGCCCAATGGGACAACCCAACCCAGTGCATAGCCCTGTCGATCTCCAGCACCATGATTGAAAACACCTTCAACCTGCTCAACGAGCGCTTTCCCGACAAAATGCTCCAAGAGGAGTGGGGGGTGAATACAGACTATTTCCACCTGATCAACAATGCCGATCTCAGCGAAATCATCAACAGGTTCATAAAAATTGGCATCAAGGAGCGTTCAAAGGAAAAGGATGTGATTGCCAGTTTGGCGTTGAAGGAATTGTTGATCCGCCTCTCCCAAACCCAGGCCCGTGAAATGCTGGAGCGGACCTACAGGGAACTTTCCAGCTCCAACCGCCTGGCCTTTGTAGTGGATTACATCAAAAAGAACATCAGGGAAGAACTGTCCATGGAGGTACTCAGTGAAAAGGCCTGCATGAGCAAATCCCATTTCTCCAGGCTTTTCAAAGCCGAACTCGGCATCAGCCCCTCCGAGTACATCCTCAAAGAGAGGCTCAAACTGGCCAAAACCTTCCTGCTTTCCTCCCAAAACCAGGTACAGGAAATCTGTTTTATGGCGGGCTTCAAAAACATCAACTACTTCATCCGCGCCTTCAAACAAGAATTCGGCCTCACCCCCAAAGCCTTCAGCCTCAAGAGCAAGAAATAGACTCCCCTCTGGTCGGTCGAAATGATGCAAGTGGGGGGCGCTCCGATTCCTGAATTATACTCCTTGAGACTAGGCGAAATGACGCGAGTAACTGCTGCATCTTTTGCGTCGCCTCGCGCCTAAACTTCTAAACCTCCCGCTGCGCCCCAGCGCCGGGAAATAAACTCCTAAACCACGTCACTCATCCCAAATTCACACTCAACACTGGGATATCCGACTTATACAACACCGTATCCGTCACTCCAATCTGATAACTCCTTGCCGCCTTCCTGTCACTGCTGGCAATCGCAATAATGCCAACTTGGTTCATCTCCGAAAACTGCAAAATCCCCTTTTCCACCTCGGGGGCATTGAAAATGTGCTTGTGCACAATCTGGTCATGCTCCCCGACGAGAAAACTGTTCATCGCCTCCATGGCCTTATCGCTATCAGAGTTTTTGCTAGGAGTATTCACATAAACAAAATTGAGACTGGCCTCGAGAAACTTCACCAGAGGTTTCAACTTCAGGTAGGCCGGCTTGCTGTCAGGAGAGAAGATCGAGGCAAAGGCAATCTTGCGGATAGAGCTGCTGTCCACCACGGACTTCACCGCCAATACCGGACAGACCGACTGGCGGATCACCTTCTGCAGGTTGGAGCCCAGAAACTTGTCCGGCTGGTGGCCCTTTCCATAGGCCCCCATCACGATCAGGTCCACATTCAGCCTTTTGGCATTCTCCAGGATCTTGTTGGAAGGCAACCCGATGTCCACCAAGGTCTCCACTGGATTGGTGCTGATGGCGTGTTCAAGTACGAAGGTATCCAGCTTTTCCTTGGACTCAGCTTCCAGTTCCAGCAGCTCATGGTGCTGGGCACGCTTTTCATCCGAAAAACTGGCCCAGTCCAAAGGAGAATTCACAACATTGAGGCAGGTGATATGGGCATCACCCTTGGCGGCTATCTTGACCGCACTGAGCAGGGCATTTTCCGAATAGCTCGAAAAATCAATCGGTACCAATATTCTTTTCATAGTTAATAGGGGTAAAAACTACTGTTGAAACATACTCCGAATTCTAAGTAAGTTACTAAAAATTAGGAACTAATGCGCAGTTATCTCCGGCAAAGTTTCGTGGGGTTTCGGGTGTGAGTCCGCGCCCAGCAGGAGTCTAGTTTCGTAAGAGCGACGTGGTTGTCCGTCCCTTCGGGACTCAGTTGTCATTGTTGTCATTGTTCCACCTAAGGTCAGTCACGTCTTGGACTGAAGGCCGCTTAACGGGAACATTTCCGTTGGTCTTTGCAAGCTGCGCTTTGCAAAGGACGTTCAGCAGAACCGAGAGTAACTTACGCATCTCCGTCCCGAGGCGAAGCCGAGGGACGATGACCGTGAACCCAACCGTGAATGTTGTTGTTGAGCGGCTCTCATCCCGCCCGTGACTGCAAAAAGATAGAACCATGACAACCATGACAACAGCCTCGGGGAGCCGAAGGCGACCCTCGGGGCGGACAACTATGACAACCACGTCGCTCACATCACTCCCTTACCACCACGTTCCACTTGCGCACAAACCACTTTGTAATCAACCCATTCTTCACATACGGATCATTCTTGGCAAAATCCTCGGCGACTTCGGGAGACTGTGCCCTGAAAACCAGAATCGCCCCATCGGCAGGATTCTCCAAGGCCCCCGCCATTAACAGGTCACCCCGCTGCCTTGCATCGTCCGCCAACCTCAGGTGCTCCTCCCTAAAGGGTGTCCGCTTTTCAACATAATTTTCAATGGTAGTGTAAAATAGAATGTAGTGATTTCCTGAATCCATAGTATATGTTTGTTTTGATTTCTGATCATATTTCCGCGCCCAGCAGGTCCTTACATACGTAAGAGCGACGTGTCCGCCTGCCCATGCAAGGCCGGCAGGCGGGCATGACAACCACGAAATTACATCTCCTAGCTCTTTATCACCATCAGCGGCACATGCGTATGATACGCCGTCTCCACCGTATGACTCTTGCTGAACAGCTGCTCAAAGAAACTCCGGGACTTGCTGAACATTACCAACAACGTATCAGGATGATCGTTTAAAAACTTTTCCAGCCCCTTGTTAAAATTCTCATCCTTCTGGTTGAAATAATCAAAATGCAAATGTGGGAAAGTCTCCGTAAGGTGACTCTTGAAACCCTTGAAACTGATTTCGGTGTCAAAATTCCCACCCTTGTCAATATGCAGGACCTCATAGGGCAGACCCAACGGGGAAGTCAGTTCAATCAGTTTTTCAATTGCTTTGGGGTCCTCCTTTTTAAGTTCCACCGCTACGGTGATGTCTTTCAGGCGGTCAAACCTGGCGCTGTTTGGGATCGCCAGCACAGGCGTTTTGGTTTCCTTGATCACATCGGCGGTGTTGGAGCCCAAAAGTACCTTCTTGATCCCACTGGCCCCCTGGGTGCCCATCACGATCAGGTCGCTCTTCATCTCCCGCGCGGCCGTGTTGATGGCCGTGCTCACCGTGCCCTGCACGATCAGGTAATCCATTTTCAGCCCTTCGGTATTCTTTTCCTTGATGGCCTTCTTGAGATATTTCTTGGCATCCTTCTCAATCTGATGGATGATCTGGGTGGCCTGGGCAGCAAAATCATACACCGCATAATAAGAAAACAGCAGCATGATCTCCCCTCCGGTTTTCATCACCAAACCCTTGGCAAACTCCAAAGCCACATCAGCATTCTCCGACAAGTCTGTTGGCACTAGTATTTTCATAGCTAAAAATTTATAGAGTGGTTAAAGTACCCGATTAAGTTACCTAAAAATCGTGGAAAAAGAAAGCGTGGGGTAGGGTGTCCGCGCCCAGACTAACGTACAGCCGTCACGAGGCGCAGCCGAGAGACGACCACCGTAGCCCCACCCGCAAATGTTGTCGTTAAACGGCTCTCAGCAGCGAACGTGGCTGCAAAAAAGTAGAACCATGACAACCACGACAACAGCCCCGGGGAGCCTTAGGCGACCCACGGGGCGGACCCTCCCTTAAGTAATTCCCTGCTGGGCGTCTAAGTAGAACAATGACAACCACGACAA
>NZ_JAHCMY010000030.1:7311-8309 GCF_018449405.1 Litoribacter ruber | reverse complement strand
GGCTGCTGGTGGGGGATCGGGGGCTGGAGGGGGGGATGCTCGGTAAGGGGAAACCCAATTGTACGTATGTGCCTGATCCCAAGCCGAAGCCGCTGAGCCGGGAGCAGGAGGAGGCGATATTGCTGTGTAAGGCGATCGGGGTGATATTGAGGGAGGAGGGGATGAAGAATCAGCTGGACGTTCGTGTAGAGGTCAGGCCTTTGGGGAAGGAGCCGCCGGAAACGCAGTAGGTTATGGTTTATCGACTGCTGCGCAGTCTAGTTTATGGGCTGCGCCGTATACTTGGCTTCGCCGTTTATGGGCTGCGCCGGTTATGGTGTATCGACTGCTGCGCAGTCTAGTTTATGGGCTGCGCCGTATACTTGGCTTCGCCGTTTATGGGCTGCGCCGGTTAGGGTTTATCGACTGCTGCGCCGTCTAGTTTATGGGCTGCGCCGTTTACTTGGCTTCGCCGTTTATGGGCTGCGCCGGTTATGGTTTATCGACTGCTGCGCAGTCTAGTTTATGGGCTGCGCCGTTTACTTGGCTTCGCCGTTTTTGGGCTGCGCCGGTTATGGTTTATCGACTGGTGCGCAGTCTTGTTTTTGGGCTGCGCCGTTTACTTGGCTTCGCCGTTTTTGGGCTGCGCCGGTTATGGTTTATCGACTGGTGCGCAGTCTTGTTTTTGGGCTGCGCCGTTTACTTGGCTTCGCCGTTTATGGGCAGCGCCGGTTATGGTTTATCGACTGCTGCGCAGGCTAGGTTACTTGGCTGCGCCGGTTTCGGGGCTTCGCCGTTTATGGTTTATTGGGCTTCGCCGCTTAAGGTTTATGGATAATGGGTGATCGTCCCGTGGGCATAATGCCCAGCGGGGACTGATTATAGGATTAAGGAGGAGTAATGGGGGGGGGCTCTCGGGACAAGCGCTTCTAACGGGGGAATTATTTACGGTAAATATTAACGAATTATACGATGAAAAAAAGAATGATCTTTTTCTTCCTGGGACTGGTATGTCTAAT
>NZ_JAHCMY010000030.1:0-7263 GCF_018449405.1 Litoribacter ruber | reverse complement strand
GCTCTCGGGACAAGCGCTTCTAACGGGGGAATTATTTACGGTAAATATTAACGAATTATACGATGAAAAAAAGAATGATCTTTTTCTTCCTGGGACTGGTATGTCTAATTGGGAGAGTAGAAATAGTAGTAGGGCAGGAAGTTGCCGCTCACCCGAAAGTCTCCTCCAAGACGGAGGGGGCGCCGGTGGTGGTGTATGGTGAGATAGTGTCTTTCGGGCCTATTGAAGAGCTAAGTGTGAAAGCCTATCTGGACTATTATTATGATGCTTTTGTTGGCACTGGGATAGTTAACGAGCCCCTGGCACTTGAAAAAGGGAATATCTATCTGGGCCAGGTTCCAGCCAATACACGGAGTTTTACCTGGGTGTCCCCTCCCGTGGCGGATCCAATTTTTGTCAGTTTCTTCCAACCGGGCAGAACGCTGATGGACAACTATCTTATGTCTCCCGGAGACACTGCCTATGTCAAGATTAATATGCCTTCCCTGACATTGAATTTTGGAGGGCCGGCAGGTAAAAAGCTTTTTGCCCAATCCTATCTGAAGGCCTATAAGGGAAACCAGATTCTGGACCATCCCTTATCCCTGATTACCGATAGGGAGCAGGTGTATGCGGATGAATTCCAGCTTAAAAATTTTGAAAATGCGAATGCCGTTCCCCACCGTGAGTCCAGAATATTTAGCCCGGGTACCGAACCGATCGGGGAAGTGGTAAAAATCGAGGAGTCAAAACTCAGGGGGCTGCTCGAGGAGCTATCCAGGTTTGAGGAGGTCTTTTCAGCCTCCGAATTTAAGGCAATGGAAGTGGCTGCCACAGCGGAGCGGGATCTTAGGATTTTGGCCAAGATTGAGCTAGCGCTACAGTTTAATACCGAAACGGATCCCTCGGGCATCAGGGGTCATGCACTTTCATATTTCAATAGCCGGTATGGGGCCCTGCCGGATTACGGTGTGGAGGAAAGCATACTCGGGGTTGTTCCTGCCTACATAGATCTGATAGTACAATGGTCTAGGACCAGTGCCAAAGCGGAAAGTGGAGAAGCAATAAAATCCTTATACAGTCTCCCTCCCTCCATCGCGCGGGACAAGGCAATAGCGGGCCGCCTGATCCGGTTTTTTAATTCTATAGCATCCGCCGAGGAGGAAATCCATCGGGCAAGAATGCATGTGGAGAGTGAGAGGGTATTGAGAGACTTGGATACGTTTGTGGCCAACCGCAAAGCAGGAGGTGCTGTGATGGATTTTGAGTTTGTGGATGAGCAGGGTTCCCTTGTCACGTGGAAGGATTTTGAGGGGAAAGTGGTGGTGTTGGATTTTTGGATAAGCGGCTGCAGCGCCTGTCTAGGGTTCTACAAGAATACCCTTTCCCATATACAAGAGGAATTTGCTGACAATCCAGATGTGGAGGTGGTGACCGTGTCGGTGGACAAAAAAAGGGATACCTGGCTCAAGAGTCTTTCTACCGGAAAATATACCAGTAGTGATGCCGTAAATCTGCATACGGATGGATATGGGGGGAGGCACCCCTTTCTTATCAAAAATGCCATCTCGGGATACCCCTTCATCCTGATACTTGATGCTGAAGGCCGTGTCTTCCGGTCCGGAAAGATATCCTACGACCCTGAGGATATGAAAAAGCTCATCATGGAAGCAGTCAATGATAAATCTTTAACCTTAAAATAACTGATATGAAAAGAGTATTACTGATTAAAATTTTGGTTTGCCTCAGTTGTCTGACAACAATGGGGCAGACCCGTAGCGACCGGACCTTCAGAGGTACGGTAGTGGATGCCGTAAATGGGCAGGGGTTGCCCGGGGCGGTAATAAGGATCCAAAACCGGGATTTGGGGGCAGTGAGTGATGAGGAGGGAAGTTTTATTTTGAATCTGGAGGCCGGATCGTATACGCTCACGGTGGATTACGTGGGATTTGAACAGCTGGTAAGGAGGGTTGATTTTCCCCGCGAAAATGAATTGGTATTTGCGCTTCAGGAAAGTGAGAATGCGCTCCAGATGGTGGAGGTGGTTTCCACAGGATACCTTGAGTTGCCAAAGGAGAGAATGACGGGTTCGTTTTCCTATTTGGACAACGAGCTTGTGGATAGAAGGGTGGGCAACAATATCTTGGACCGGCTGGAGGATGTCACCCCGGGATTGGTTTTCAACAGGACCGGTTCCCCGCAGGACCCACTCAGCATAAGAGGGCGAAATACCATATTTGCCAATTCACAGCCACTGATCATTATCGATAATTTTCCTTATGACGGTCCCCTAGAAAATATCAATCCCAATGATGTGGAATCGGTGACGGTACTGAAGGATGCCGCTGCAGCATCCATTTGGGGAGCCAGGGCCGGAAACGGTGTAATTGTGATCACGACGAAAAAGGGAGGACTGGAACGGCCTCTTCGCGTAAGTATCAACACAAATTTTACTACTACCCAGCAGGATGATCTGTGGTACAATCCGAGAATGTCCACCCCGGAATTCCTTGAGGTGGAGGAGCTGTTGTTTGGCAGGGGGTTTTACAATGCCAGGGAGAGTTCTATTGACAACCGTGCGCTAACTCCTTATGTAGAAAGCATGATAAGGCACAGGGATGGCCTGATATCCGACTCAGAGTTGGGAGCCATCAGAAGTGAGCTGGGAAGCAGGGATGTCAGGCATGATTTGTCCCGGTATTATTTGAGACCGCGCAATCTCTATCAAATTGCGGCCAATATTCAGGGAGGGACCAAGTCCAGTACCTATGCCTACTCGGCAGGGTATGATAACAATACCACCGGTTTTACCCACAACAATGAGGACAGGATTACGCTTTCGGCCCAAAACACCTGGACGGGCATGAAAGGCAGGCTAAAAGTGGGAACGGGCCTTTATCTGGTCAGAGACCTCAGAACATCGGGTAATGAGGGGCCTTCCCAAGTAACCTTTGAGTCCATTGATCCTGCTTATCCTTATGCAAGGTTAGTCGATGATCAGGGTAGGCCGCAATCTATAATCCGGGATTATAGGCAGGGATTTGTAAATGGGGCCAGAGACCAGGGGCTGTTGGATTGGCAATATATACCGCTTGAAGATCTGGGGAGGCAGCGTGAGCATATGGAAAGCACGGATATCCGGGTAAATCTGCAAACCTCATATAATATTCTGGCGGGATTGGATGCGGAGGTTCAGTATCAGTATTGGCAAAATGACAGGGATGCGGGTACGGTTTGGGACGCGGATAGTTATTTTACCAGAAACTTGATTAATAGATATACTGAAACCGTGGGGACGGAACTGGTGCGGCACATTCCGCTGGGGGCTATATCAAACCGGAACAACAGGTTTTCGCAAAGCCATAATCTTAGGGGGCAGCTGCGATACAGAAAAATAATTGGTCAGGTACATGATATCAATTTACTGGGGGGATGGGAAGTCAAGGATCTGGAAACCCGTGGCAATTCCAATCGATTTTACGGCTATAACCCCAATCTGGCCATGAGTCTGCCAGTGGATTATGTAAGCCGGTTTCCGATGTACAACAATCCCGGCCAGCTTAACACGATACCTCACGGCCTAGCCCATACCGATCTTACGGACAGGTTTGTCTCCTATTATTTCAATGGGTCATATCTGTACAACGAAAAATACGGTCTTTCGGCAAGCATGAGAAAAGATCAATCCAATCTATTTGGGGTTGAGGCCAATATGAGGGGAGTGCCGCTGTGGTCTGTGGGAGGCAGCTGGGTGCTTTCGAACGAGGACTTTCTGCAAAATCAAAAATTCAATTTTTTAAAGCTCAGAAGTACTTTCGGCTATAATGGCAACGTAGATAAAAGACTGACAGCGGAGGTGACCTCTTCCAGTATTGTGGGGGGTTCAGGTACAATCAATCCGGGCCTGCCCTATAGTTTGATCCAAAATCCGGCCAATCCCATGTTAAGGTGGGAGAAGACGCGGGTTACCAATTTGGGACTTGATTTTGAATATGGAAATGGCCGGTTTTGGGGCAGTATTGATTTTTTTGACAAATATGGAGAGGATTTGATCGGTGATACCGAAATGGCACCATCCAGTGGGGTGATCAGGTTTAGGGGAAACACATCCACTTCCAGAAGCCAGGGAATTGATATGGTGTTGAATACCCTCATATTGGATAAGGGATTAAAATGGACAGGGACCCTGATAGGCAATCTGGTAAGGGAAAAAATCACCGGGTATTTCTTTGAGGCCACGGTCAATAATTATTTGCTGCATGGCAGCGGTGCAATGGGATCAATAAATGCTTATCCTCTGGTAGGTAGACCACTTTACTCAGTTTATAGCCTTCCTTGGGCAGGTCTGGATCCTGTTACGGGAGACCCTAGGGGATATCTGGACGGTGAACCCAGCAACAATTATTTCGGGGTTATCAACAATACCGAGGTTGGGGATATGATATACCATGGCCCTGCCAGGCCGCCAGTATTTGGTGCGGTGAGAAATGATTTTTCAGTAGGTGATTTTTCATTATCGGTCAACATCAGTTACAGGCTGGGTTATTTCTACAGGCGGAATTCTGTATTGTACAATGAAGTATTGGCAGGCAGGATTTCTCATGCGGATTTCTCTGACCGGTGGCATCAACCTGGTGATGAACTTATAACTAATGTGCCCTCGATCCCTTCTGCCGTGAATATCAGCAGGGATAACATATACCGTTTTTCAGAGATTTTGGTAGAACGGGGTGACCATATAAGGCTTCAGGATGTTCGGTTCTCTTATATGTTGCGTAAAAGCAAACTTCCTAGGCTGCCATTTGAACGTGCGGAAGTTTATACCTATGCCAACAATCTTGGCATCCTTTGGAAAGCCAGTGATGACCCATTGGACCCGGATTTTCCAATAAGCCGGCCCCTGAGAAGCATTGCCTTTGGGATACGGGTTGATCTCTGAATAAAGTCATAAATATCCCCGTTCCGCCGTACTTTCTTCATAAGGTTTAGTTATACGGTTCCGGCGGGCGGGGTGTTTATACTTTTCACAGTTCACGGTTAACGGTTGGTTTTTTACCATGAACTTTAAACATTGAACTCCTTAACATTTAACATCTAATATCATGAAAAAACATATATACTTTATCATCATCTTCCTTTCGGTAGTGCTAGTCGGTTGTGAGGGTTTCTTGGACGAGAGACCGGATAAGTCCATAGTGGTTCCGGGTACCATAGATGACCTTAACCTGATGCTGGACAATTCTGAAGTTCTGAATTTTGTACCTTCCATGGGGGTATTCAGTTCAGATGACATTTACTTTCCAATAGAGGCTTATAACAGTCTTACCAACGCAGTTGAAAGGAATGCCTATACTTGGCAACCTGAAATATATGAGGGGGAGTTTCCTGGAGACTGGAGGTCGTGTTACCAGATTGTGTACTTTGCCAATGTGGTTTTGGAAAAAGCATTGGAGTTTTTGGAAAGCGATCCTGACAATGCAGAAATTAAGGAAATAGTAGCTAGTGCAAGATTCTTTAGGGGGCTCGGTCACTATAATGCTGTGTCCATATTTGCACGACAGTATGATCCCGCGCATGTAGGAGAGCTGGGTATTCCGTTAAAGTTGAGCCAAAATGTACTGGAAAGGCCTGTTAGAAGTACGCTTGGGGAAAGTTATGAACAAATTTTAATGGATCTGGAAGATGCGATTTCAGACCTTCCCGACTTTTCGGCAATCAAAACCAGACCCTCCAAATATGCCGTGTACGGGTTGCTGTCCAGGATCTATCATAGTATGGGCAATTATGAGATGAGCAGGTTTTATGCAGATTCAGTATTGACGGGGCCTTACTCATTAATGGACTATAATCTGCTCAATAGTTCTATCCTTTACCCATTTGAAAGGTATAACAGTGAGGTGGTATTTCATGCCAGTTTGGTTCATTCTGCCACATTTTCGAGGGTGACTACATTGGTTGATACTGCCATGTATAATAAATACGAAGACGGTGATCTGAGAAAGAGCTTGTATTTTATCGATAGGCCTACTGGAAAAAGTTTCAGGGGGCAGTATTCGGGAATGTTTAGATGGTTTGGGGGGATTGCCCTGGATGAGATGTATCTAAATTATGCAGAGGCTTCTATTCGGTTGGGGCAGGTGGAAGAGGGGATCGAGGCATTAAATGAGTTGCTCGATCACCGGTATTTGACGGGGACATTTGAACATTATACAGCTGATTCCATAGATGATCCCATGTCTTTGGTTGTTGCCGAACGAAGTAAGTCACTGATCCACCGGGGGGTAAATTGGTTGGACTTGAAGCGGTTGAACAGGGAAGGCATTTATGGCAGGGTATTGAGAAGGATTGTTGATGGGGTGGAATATGAATTATTGCCGAATGACCCCCGATATGTATTTCCCTTACCTATGGAGGAGGTGATTTTAAATAATATGGAGCAGAATCCCAGGTAAGTAATAAAGGTGATGGAAAAATTCCATCACCTTATTTCCCTTACTACTCACGCAATGGTATGAAAGCTCCTTGCTCCACTGTCATTCCGTTTTCGTCATAGGTGCATTGGTCTCCAGAATCACATTCATAATCCTCTCCAAGTGTCCAGTTTGTAACATTTATTGGACCTAAGGTAGGATGGTCGGCGAATTTGACCTGATTCGTTTTTGATGGCATGTTAAATGCAAATGCCATTGTTGCTGCCAGCGCCAATCCTAGGGCTGGGAGCGATTTTACGATTTTTTTCATAACTTTATAATTATGGTTAATTACTATTTCCGGTCGCTTTGAGCTTTCTCCCGGGCAGGGGAGGAGCGCTCTTCGGAGAGGGGCGGCCGGATTTTCTTATGCCCCCTGCTGGTGCCCGGTAGCTGCCTGGCAGCATCCCAGACTGACGTATTATTATGGATCCATAGGCTCTTAGTTTAAAGGTTATTGTCCTCTCCGAGGACGTTTATGGTTTATGGTTTACGGGCCTCGGTTTTAAACTTTAACCGTCTGCGCCGAAGATTACGTATATAGTTCAACCCTTTCAGGGTTGTTGATTATCTTGTAGTTATTTGCCCCGGGTTGCCACCCGGGGTTACTCATAGTTGAAGTCCTTCAGACTTCTATATAAGTTTTTTTTCCCCGCCCGGTTTTGTGAGCTTCTGACCCTCACATAGGAAGGGGCGGGGAGGCCCGGAGGCCGAATGGTTTTGTTAGGTACTCCTAGGCAATAATTAAGATTACGTATATAGTTCAACCCTTACAGGGTTGTTGATTATCTTGTAGTTATTTGCCCCGGGTTGC
>NZ_JAHCMY010000003.1:0-395385 GCF_018449405.1 Litoribacter ruber | reverse complement strand
CTCTTCCGACACCCCTCTTTCCGATTGGGTTTGCAAAGGTGCAACTCTTTTCTGAATCCGCCAAATGTAAAGTGAAATTATTTTACAATTTCTTCATTCAAACTTAACAGTCATTACATTATCGTTATCTCTGTAGAGCTTTATTGTATATTCAACAATAAAGGAGACAATGCATCAGAATTTCAATAGAACGTTTTAGGGATAAAAAAACTCTTACACCATATATATGATGCAAGAGTCTTTTGTGACCTCGTCAGGATTCAAACCTGAAACCTCTTGAGCCGTAATCAAGTGCTCTATTCAGTTGAGCTACGAGGCCATTCCGTTGAATGGGAATGCAAATGTAGCTAATAAAATCATATCTGCAAACAGTGGAGACAAAGTATTGAGAAAAAAACTTGACTATATATAAGCGTTAAGAATAATTAAGATAAAAACAGACTGTTATCCATGAAGTTTTTCTAATTTAGCCCGCTGAAATTTATTAGACTTCAATTCTTTCATGAAAAGACTAACCTTTATTTTATTTGCCCTTCTTTTGACATCTTCTTCATTATATGCTCAGGAAAGAGCTCGTACCCCTATTGGAGGACGACCTGATGTCAGAGGCGATTTGTTTCTCGATTTTGGTTTTAACGTGCTAAATAACAGACCAAGTGATTTCAACACTCGGTTTTTAGCCTCCCGTACCTTTAATGTATATTATCAGAGACCTTTTAATATAGGAGAAAACACCGGCCTTACTTTCAACCCTGGTATAGGCCTAGGTTTGGAGAAGTTTTCCTTCCAAAGGAACAGAATGCTGATCAATGACCCGGAAAAAGGTCCAAATTCAAGCCAACTAGTTGATATCACCAGCGTATATGGCGAAAACATCAATATAAATGGTCATACCACAGCTGCCAACTATATAGATATCCCTATTGAATTCAGATACCATCTTAATAAGACGGACTATAGCAAGGGATTTAGATTTGCTGTAGGTGCCAAGGTAGGGGTTCTGTTTGATGCCCACTCAAAAGTTTCCTTTGAAACAGAAGAGGGCCTTTCAAGAACTGTAAAAGACAAGCAAAATCTAGGATTCAACCCAATTAGATACGGTGTCTATACAAGAGTTGGTTTTGGAGGATTTAACGTCTGGTCCTATTATGGTCTGAATTCCATTTGGAGAAACAACCAGGGCCCATTGAACACTGAGGCAAATCAGTTTAACTTTGGTATCTCAGTGGCACTGTTTTAACATCCACAAACACATTTAAATAAAAAAGGGAGCGAATAACCGCTCCCTTTTTTATTTACCCTGAAAATTAGGTCTTCTCTTCTCCAAAAAGGCCATCACCCCTTCTCTAAAGTCATGGGAATTGCCTGCCTTCTGCTGATAGACGCTTTCCATTTCCAAAACCTCTTCCAATTTCATCCCATTCGATTCATTTAGCATTTCTTTGATCAAGCCAATCGCATAGGTAGGTGCCGTGGTATAGTAGTTAACCATTTTTTGAACCTCATCATCCAGCTCAAGGGCAGGGACTGACTTATTGACCAAACCCAAGCTCTCGGCTTCTTTTCCGTATACCTTAGCCCCAGTGGTAGCAATTTCAAAAGCTTTGAACGATCCCAATGCTCTAGGCAAAAAGAAAGTGGAGCCCGCATCCATGATTAACCCGATGTTAACAAAAATCTCTGCCAGGTAAGCATCATCTGAACTGATGATCATGTCACATGCCAAAGCCAAAGAACAGCCTGCTCCCGCAGCCACCCCATTAAGCTTACAGATTATGGGTTTGTTGAGTGACCGCATTTTCAGTATGAGTGGATTATAAAAATCTTTGATAATGGACTCAAAAGGAACGTTGCTAAGATCCCCTCCTACCGATTTGAGATCCTGTCCACTGCTGAAAGCCTTGTCAGTACCAGTTAACACGACGCATCGGATGCGATCATCGCTTTCGATGGCTTTAAACGCTTCAAGCAATTCTGAAAGCATTTCTTGATTCAAGGCGTTGTAAACAGTCGGTCTATTAAGCTTTAACTCGACATATTGCTCAAATTCGGAAAATACGATGGTGTTGTAGTTCATATAGATCAGTTGAAAAGGTAGATATAATAGCCTATAAAACATATGGAGAAACCTAGCAGGAAACCTCCGGCCACCTCTGCAGGTTTGTGTGCATTTAAATATAAGCGGGAAGACATTACCGCCCCACAAAGCAAAATAGAAAATATAAGTGGATAAAGCAGCCCTCCTGAATTGTATTTCATATGAAGCACCACTACTATGGCTAGCAATCCTGCAAGCCCGGTAGTGTGCGCACTGATTTTCCAAAATGCTGTTATGATGGTCAAGATAAGGATACAAAGAGTAATCAAGCCTAAGGTATAACCTATCAACTCATCAAAATCCATTCGAAAATAAAAGAAATAAGTGGTTAACCCATAAAAAAGAGTAACCATTGAAAACGGGAATACCCTATCTTCAATGGTTTGCATATGGATGCTTTTGATAGCTTTGGTAAGTCTCATGCCTACCACACTGATGAGTGGAATTACCAATGTAGTAAGGGCTATAAGGTATAAAATTGTACTTTTAGCCTGTAAAGGGACGCTGGTGGCTTCTGGAATCAAATAAAACACACAAGCAAATACCACCGTAGGGACCAGCAAAGGCTGGAATACTACGGATAAAATTAACGCAAGAGTTCTAATCACTATTAAAGTTCTTTTCTTAATCTAGCCACAGGTATTTGCAACTGCTCTCTGTATTTGGCGACGGTTCTTCTTGCGATATTGTAACCTCTTTTGTTCAAAAGTTTGACAAGTTTATCATCTGAAAGCGGCTTTCTTTTATCCTCTTCACTTACCATCTTATTAAGCACACTCTTCACTTCACGGTTACTCACATCCTCGCCACCATCTGTAGCGATTCCTTCAGAGAAGAAATATTTTAAGGGGAACACACCAAATTCCGTTTGGATAGCCTTACTGTTAGCCACCCTAGAAACGGTAGAAATATCCATATCTATCTTTTCCGCAATGTCCTTTAGGATCATAGGCCTCAATTTGGCCTCATCTCCTTCAATGAAAAATTCATTTTGGTAATCCAATATGGCTTGCATGGTTCTTAGCAGAGTTTGTTGTCTCTGCTTGATAGCATCAATAAACCATTTGGCGGCATCAAGTTTTTGTTTGACGAAAGTGACGGTCTCCTTCAGTTTTTTATCCTTCTTATCACTCTTGTCATAGGCATCAAACATTTCCGTATAAGATCTACTCACTCGAAGGTCAGGCGCATTCTTGGAGTTCAGGCTGATCTCGAACTTACCATTGACATTATTTAAGATAAAATCAGGTATAATGTACTGGGTTTTCATTAAACCTTCAGATACCCCTCCTGGCTTGGGATTAAGCCGGGTGATCATCTGGATCACATCTTTGAGTTTCACCTCATCAATGCCACATTTTTTAAGGATTTTATCATAATGCTTTTTGGTAAATTCCTCAAAGCAGTTATTAATCACATTCAATGCATACTGCACGGTTTCATCTTCTGGATGTTCTTTTCGCTCCAGTTGAAGGGTAAGACATTCTTGAAGGCTTCTCGCTGCAATACCGGCAGGGTCAAAGGATTGGATTTTGCGCAATACCTGCTCCACTTCATCAAGGTCTGTTTCCACATTTTGGCTAAATGCCAAATCATTAATAATGGCTTCTAGATCTCGCCTAATGTAACCGTCATTTTCAATACTTCCAATTAATTGCTGACCAATTAATCTCTGGCGTTCGTCAAGCTTCAAAAAATTCAATTGAGAAATTAATTGCTCATGAAGGGAGGTGCCACTGGAGAGGGGAATTTCTCTATCCTCATCGTCGGGGCTGTAATTGCCATCCCCCTGCATTTTATATCCACCGTAATCATCACCCAGATAATCATCCAGATTCAAATCACCATCGTCTTTACTTACTTCATTATCGTAATTATCCTGCATATCGTCATTGGAAGTGTCGTCATCTTTTCCTTCTTCCAATGCAGGGTTAATCTCCAACTCCTCCTCTACCCTGGCTTCCAACTCCGCAGTTGGAACCTGCAACAATTTAATGAACTGTATTTGCTGTGGAGACAGCTTCTGAGATAATATCTGATTTAAATTCAGTTTTTGCATGTGCGTATGCTAATAGAAGTTAATAAAAATTGGTTACTCGATACAGATTATAACAGGGCTCTCAATTCCATATGTAAATTTAGGAAATTACCCCAAAATTTTGATAAAAAGCTTATTATATCGTTTTTTTGCATTCCTTTAATCACAAAGATAATCACTTAATCAGATTTGATTGGACACTTTAAATAAATTACCAAATGGCATTTAACAAGCGCATCAAAATTAAACATCTGCTAGACAGCGGAAAAGTCGGCGAACAGGTAACTCTCATGGGCTGGGTTAGAACCAAGAGAAGCAATAAAAATGTAGCTTTTATCGCTTTGAATGATGGCAGCACCATTCATAATTACCAAGTAGTAGCTGACCCCAATGCCATTTCAGAAGACCTTTTGAAAAAAGTTACCACTGGTGCTTGTATCAAAGTACAAGGTGAAATTGTAGCATCACAAGGATCAGGCCAATCAACAGAATTGACCGTAAATACACTCGAGATACTAGGCGAGGCAGACCCTGAAAAGTACCCTCTGCAGCCCAAAAAGCACAGTATGGAGTTTTTAAGGGAAAATGCACATTTACGCATGAGGACCAATACATTTGGGGCGGTCTTCAGAGTGAGGCACGCCCTAGCTTTTGCAGTCCACAAATATTTCAATGACAAAGGGTTTTTCTATATCCACACTCCAATCATCACTTCTTCGGATGCTGAAGGAGCAGGCGAAACATTTAAAGTGACCACACTGGACCTTAAAAACCCTCCTCTTAATGAAAATGGGGATATCAACTATAAGGAAGACTTCTTTGAAAGAGAGGCAAACCTGACGGTTTCAGGGCAGCTGGAAGGTGAATTAGCCGCCATGGCTTTGTCCGAGATTTACACCTTTGGACCTACTTTCAGAGCTGAGAACTCCAATACCACACGCCACCTGGCTGAGTTCTGGATGATTGAGCCAGAAATGGCCTTCTATGATGCTGAAGACAATCAAGACCTGGCTGAAGATTTCCTCCAATATGTGATTGCGTATGCTCTTGAAAACTGCAAAGAAGATTTGGAATTTCTCGACAAGAGAGCTGCCGAGGAAGAGGCTGCTAAAAAAGCCGATCAAAGGAGTGACATGGGGTTGTTGGAAAGATTACAGTTTGTCACTCAAAACAGTTTTGAAAGAATTACTTATACAGAGGCGATTGAAATTTTGAGAAATTCAAAGCCAAACAAAAAGAAGAAGTTTAGTTACTTAATTGAAGAATGGGGTGCTGATCTTCAGTCGGAGCATGAAAGATTCTTGGTAGAAAAGCATTTCAAAAAGCCGGTAATCCTGACCGATTACCCAAAGGAGATCAAGAGCTTCTACATGAGGCAAAACGAAGACGGAAAAACTGTCGCAGCTATGGACATACTTTTTCCCGGTATAGGGGAAATCGTGGGCGGAAGCCAAAGAGAGGAGCGACTTGATAAGCTTACCCAAAGGATGGATGAATTAGACATACCTCAGAAAGAAATGTGGTGGTACCTGGAAACAAGAAAGTTTGGAGCAACACCACATGCCGGATTCGGACTTGGATTTGAAAGGCTGGTACAATTTGTTACCGGCATGGGAAATATCAGAGATGTGATAGCTTTCCCAAGGACTCCTGGAAACGTTGAGTTTTAAGAATTAAAGGCCACAATTTATATTGTGGCTTATTTTTTGACCTTTTTCAAATTTTTATGAATAAATTCAATAATGGAAAAATTTTTAAAGTTTCTCAAAACTGAAGCTATTGGGGGATTGATCATCCGGTTTTCACTTGCCGGTTTATTGCTATTCGGAGGATTTACTAAGTTTACACTAATCGGTGCAGAAGGTTACAGCCTGCAGGGGGCCATTTTAATGGCCGGCATCGAGACCATCAGCAGCTTTTGCCTGATTTATCATTTCCGCAATCCTTTGATGGGGATAGTAGGTGGCATGCTTGCCCTACTCAGTGTCGTGGTGAGATTCATTTTCACACTTTATTGGATCCGAACCGAGGTATCCAGCATCAATTCCTTTTTTGAATCATTTAATATTATGACACTCATATTCAATAATGGGATGTTTCACATTTTCCTATTGATTGGAGCAGCTGTCTATTGTATTGGCAACAGTTACAAAACCTATATAGCCGAAAGAATCACCAAGCCTTGGCCTCATTAATTGTTTTTGTGGAAACGGAAAGTTTGTTTCTCCTGTGTCTCTCGATCCGTTACACTTAAGAAGTAAGGACCGGGTTGAAGTTGAACGATTTCAAAACGATACAATCCCTTTTCAGGTATTTGTATAAAATAGTTTTGCTTATTGCCAATTAGGCTATAGATCTCAAATTCAAATTTTCGATCCACCGAGTCAGTCTGGAAATAAATGTAATCAGAGGCTGGATTGGGATATACTTTATCAGGTAAGAAAGAATCCCCGCTAGACGATGCGGTAAGATTTGAAGATAAGGTGAAAATTAGAAGTAGGTTAAGGATGTAGATTTTTACCATAGAATATATTTTGCTCTAATGGTACAAAAAACCTACCAAAGGGAATAAAAACCCAATATTTATGACAAACCCAGATTTTTATATGTTTCCGGTATTTTTTCGATCACATCTGAGGCAATAGTCCCTCGTCGCTGGTCTTCACCTGCCAGTTGCCCAGCCAAACCGTGGTGATAAACTCCACATAATGCCGCATTTTCCACAGAATAACCCTGACCTAAGTAGGATGCCACAACACCTGTTAACACATCACCTGTACCGCCCGTAGCCAAAAACTGGGAACCAGTAGGATTGAAATATTGTATGCCTGCAGGAGTGGTGATCAAACTATGCAATCCTTTTAAAATAAGTACACATCCATAAGTCTGGCTAAACTCCAATGCTTTTTCGATTCTTCCCTCGGGATATTTGACATCATCCCCCACCATTCTTTCAAACTCCTTCAAATGTGGTGTCAAAATCATTTGGCTAGTAATCAACTCCTTCAAATCTTTCCTTTTGGCTATGATATTAAGCGCATCTGCATCAATTACCATTTTACCCTTATAGGACTCCAAAATGTTTTTAAGAGCTTCGGCTGTCTTCTCATCGGTCCCCATACCCGGACCAATAGCAATTGTGTCAAACCTGTCGAGATTCTCTGGAGCCGAATCCAAAATATCATTTCCTGTACAAGTCTCCACCATGACTTCATGAATACTGCTTTGCATAATAGGAAGCCCAAAACCGGGGACAAAGGTAGAAATTAACCCACTTCCAGTTCGAAGGGCAGCTTTGGCCGACAACATAATAGCACCCAATTTTCCTTTCGACCCCCCTACCAACAACACTTTCCCAAAATCACCCTTGTGGCTTGCCTTATGGAAAATTTTATGTCGCTCCAGAATATCTTTTTCTTCCACAAAATATCTGGAAGATTCATACCCATTAAAATACTTGCCATCAATTCCGATATCTTTCACTACCAAATCCCCAACATAGGCGGCATGTTCCGGAAATAATGCACTAAGTTTAGGCGTTTGAAAAGTAACGGTATAATGGGCCTGAAATGCCTCCCCATCCACCAACTTATCAGATGGCAGACCCGTAGGCATATCCACCGCAATCCTCATAGTTTTTTGGGAATTCAGCTTTTTGACCGCATCAAGATATTTCCCTTCCAAAGGTTTATTCAACCCTATTCCTAGCATGGCATCAATGATCACATGGCAACGGAACCTTTCCCAATCAATATTGGAAAACGGCTTATTCACGATATTGGTAGGTAAAATATTCAGATTGGAGTTATAGTCGGCAGTACCATCTTTAGCATCGCCAAGGGTATAAACACAGACTGGATAACCTTGCCTAGAAAGTAGCCTGGCAATGGCAATCCCGTCTCCCCCATTATTCCCTGTTCCACAAAAAATAGCGATATCTTGTCTCCTGCTGAAGTTCTGCATATACCATTGGCAAAAAGCCTCTGCAGCGGTCTCCATCAATTCAAGAGAAAGTATCCCCTTCTCCTCCAAATAAGATTCTTCAAGGCTTTTGATCTGCCTGGCAGATAAGATTTTTAACATCACGCAAAAAGTTTAGTTATAAAGGCCTCCTCCATAAATCAAAAAATGAACCAAACAAAAAAAAAAGCCGATTTCAACAATCGGCTTTTTTTATGCTAAGATAATATTAATCGCTATTGATCTACTCGACCTACAGCTGCATAAAGAACTCTTCTTGCGTCGACCTCTCTAAGTTCAAACTGAACATCCGAGATTGGACCCATTTTAACTTCTCTATCGGCTTTCATCGAAATAGTAATCTGATCTCTTTCAGCTTCAGATAATTTGTCTCTCTCCTGGTTTACCCAAAGTGCGATATCGTTTGTTCCGATAAGTACATCATTGGCTTGGATTCTTGGTTCAGTACCATATCTACCCGTATCTTTCGGCTTACCGACATATAGGTAGGAGATCAAACTTTTCTTTTCAAGTTTTTGAAGCTGAGTCGCCTGTGGGATTCTCTGCTCAACTAGGATCTCTTGTTCTCTTAGTACGGTGGTCACCATAAAGAAGAACAAAAGCATGAAAATAATATCCGGCAAAGCTGAGGTAGGAATACTTTCCGTTACCTTATTTTTCTTTTTAAACTTTGACATATTAACTTCCTATTTTATCTGGTTCAGCAATGGAGATCGCCATAGGGATTCCTTCCTTACCTCTGTCAATAAGCTCCTTCTCTGCGGCATTTCTACCAGATAGGGCTCTGTACTGATCAGCGGTAATACCTACTCGCTCTGCATAGATTTCAAAATAAGCTCTTTTGGCAATGTCAAGAACTTCAAGATAACGCTCATAGCTAGTACCTCTGTTGGTTTTAATGGAGATTACTGCTCCACCAGCCATTGGGTGATCTGAAGATCTACTGTCTCTTTCAGCTTGATTTCTTAAAGATGCAGGCAAGCTATTGAACAATGCTTGAGCCTCTTCATCCGGCGCTCCGAAATTCAGAAGAAAAGATTTGATTTCGTCTGACAAACCCACGGTGTTCTGTCTTACTTCACCCTCTACCAACAATTGGTCATTGGCATTCACAAGGATGTTGAAGATATTACGCTCGTTAAGTTTAATTTCTGGCGGCGGCTGATTCGGATCCTGCTTAGGAGGAAGGATGTTCAATACACCCTTGTCCGAAGCAATTGTCGTAGTGACCAGGAAGAAGATAAGGAGCAAGAAGGCGATATCCGCCATAGACCCTGCATTCACTTCCTGAGCCATTCTGCCTTTCTTTCTTGCCATTATTTAATGATTTTGTTGATTTCAGTCACTATGATCCCCAAGATTGCGAAGCCGAATAGGAAGTAAACTGTGATCAGAATTCCACCTACCAACTGAGACAATGCCGGAGTCAAGTTAAACGGTGCAGCTGCATATCTTGGTATTACTTCGTTGTCAGCAATGCTGTAAGCAATGAAGAACAATACAAGTAGAGCTACGACACCAATTCCTGTTTTGATTAGACTTCTTGGATTATCGAATGATTTGATCAAAGGCATGACAAGAGCCAATACCGCTCCAACCGCAATCAAAAGATAACCTACATATAAGAAAATATCCGTAGTATCCATATTGATTTGATTCTTAAGTTATTGATAATTTGAATAAGTTACAAGATTAACTAGGATTATCTAGTCAATTTGTACTTTACAAGGATATCTACCAAAGAGATAGAAGCATCCTCCATATCATTAACCAAAGAGTCGATTTTAGCTACGCAATAGTTGTAGAACAACTGAAGGATAATCGCAACGATCAAACCAGCTACTGTAGTCAAAAGGGCGATTTTGATACCACCAGCTACAAGAGATGGGGAGATATCACCAGCTGCCTCAATAGAATCAAATGCACCGATCATACCGATTACAGTACCCATGAAACCAAGCATTGGAGCCAAAGAGATGAAAAGTGAGATCCAAACAAGACCTTTTTCCAATCTACCCATTTCTACTGAACCGTAAGCGATGATGGATTTTTCAACCATATCGATACCTTCAGAGTATCTCATCAAGCCTTGAGTAAAGATAGAGGCAACAGGTCCTTTAGTGTTTCTTGTTACATCTTTAGCAGCTTCGATACCGCCTTGCTCCAAAGCCTCTTCTACTCTTGCCAACAATTTCTTGGTATTGGTAGTAGAAAGGTTCAAAGTGATGATTCTCTCAAGTGCCACAGCAAGACCCAAGATCAAACAGATCAATACTGGAGTCATGAAAGCAGGGTCACCTTCGATAAATTTGTCTTTGATGATTTGGTGAAATCCTCTTTCTTCTTCGACGATTTCATCATCTGTGATAGCTGGGCTGGTTTCTTCAACTTCAGCTTCTTCTTGTACTACTTCAGTAGTGTCGACTACAGCTGTATCTTGATCAACTGCGTCTTGAGCTTTCGAGATCACCGGATTCATAAGAATGCCGGATAGCATGAACAAAGCGATTAACTTTCTCATAATTTGGTTTTTAATAGACTTTAAATAAAGGTTAAACGGTTTCTAATTGTAATGATTTAATTTTAAAGTTATCATTTTTTCTATTCAAATAGCAAAATTTGCTACCATAAATTTCAAAAATAATATCTATTTCCTCCAGTTTGGATTCCTGGCACAAGCTAAAACATCTTTTCTAATATCTTTAAAGCTTTTTATGTAAAAGGAATCTTGGTCAGTTAAGCGGAGGATTTCATTTATGCTATTCTATCAACTTCAACAATGAAACTGGAATAAAGCTAGAAAACATCATTGGGGATAGGAAGCAGAGAGGAAGGGATTCGAACCCTCGATACCCTTTAGGGGTATACACGCTTTCCAGGCGTGCTCCTTCGACCGCTCGGACACCTCTCTGTGTTATTGATCTGCAATCGTGGCAACAAATAAATATATTAATTTGCCCCTATGCAACATTTTTTGAGCTTAATTATTGAAAAAAATGCCTTTAAACCGATTTAGACATTTTACACTAGAATACCTCCCTGATGATCAAGCCCTTAAACAAGCCCGCTATTCTTTGAAAATTCTACCGGTTTTCTTGCCTAATTACTCGTTAACGACATTTCGCCTGCCAGCGGCGTAACCAGCTTCCGACGGATTTCCTTTTCACTGGACTCATTTCCCAATAGGTACATCATTTTGGTCACTGCCGCCTCTGTGGTAATATCCCCTCCACTCAGTACACCCACCCTTTTGAGGTCCTTACTTGTCTCATACCTCCCTTGGATCACACGGCCGCCATTGCATTGGGAAACATTGAAAATGTGGATACCTTTGTCCATGGCCTTTTCAAGGGATTTGATAAACCAATTCTCGCTCGGGCTATTGCCTGAACCATAGGTTTCCAGAATCACCCCTCTCAGCCCCTCTATGTTAAAACAGCTATCCAATACTTTTTGGGTAATGCCTGGGAAAAGCTTTATAACCATAACATTGTTATCCATTTTACTGCTGTAGGTTAGACTCCCCCCTTCTTCAAAGGGTCGAATCGCCGCAAAGTTATAGTCAATCACGATCCCGGACTCGGCAAGGGCTGGATAGTTTTCTGATTCAAAGGCATCAAAGTGGACGCTCTGTACTTTTTTGGACCGGTTGCCCCTGAGCAGCATGTGATTAAAGTACAGGCAAACTTCTGGCACTATTGGATTGCCATTGGCTTTTGATGTGGCAATCTCCAAACTCGTCATCAGGTTTTCCCTGGCATCGGACCGCATGGCAGAGATAGGCAGCTGGGCACCGGTGAATATCACAGGCTTGCGAAGACCTTTTAGCATATAGCTAAGCATAGATGCCGAGTACGCCATGGTATCTGTTCCGTGAAGTACCACAAACCCATCATAAGAGTCGTAGTTTTCATATATAATATAGGCCATGTCCACCCAATGCTGCATGTTCACATTGGAGCTATCAATAGGCTCCGGGAAGGATATCACGGTGATGGCGATATTCATATGGGTGAGCGTAGGGATTTTTTCCAGGATCTGCCCAAAATTAAACGGAACCAAGGCTCCGCTTTCGTCATAGGCCATTCCCAAGGTGCCTCCCGTATATATAATCAGTACGGAGGATTCTATATCGCTTTTGGCTGCAGTATTGAGCCTTACTATCTTATAGTTCATGATTTGATTGGGCTAAAGAGTTTTTCAGTGTTTTTGGTGGTCACTTCAGCTACTTTTTCAAGCGTGTTTTCAGTAAGATCACCTACCCGCTGGGCAATTATGGGAATATATTCGGGCGAATTGCGTTTGCCCCTATACGGAACAGGCGCCAAATACGGCCCATCGGTTTCCAAAATTAAATGCTCTAAGCCAACCTCAGGCAAAACAGCATCCAGCCCCCCATTCTTGAAAGTAGCCACCCCCCCTATGCCCAACAAAAAACCCATGTCCAGGATTTCTTTGGCCTGCTGGAGGTTTCCTGAAAAACAATGGAAGACTCCTTTTAGCCCATCTTTGAACTCCTCCTTCACCACTTGGATCGTCTGGTCAATTGAGTCCCTGCAATGCAGAATTATGGGATAACCTTTCTCAATGGCCCACCTGATTTGAATTCTCAAAGCTTCTTTCTGATGTTCAAAAAATGTTTTGTCCCAATATAAATCCAACCCGATTTCGCCCACTGCGGCAAAAGGGCGCTTTTTAAGCCAATCCTCCATCACATAAAGCTGCTTATCAAAATCCTTATCCACATCACAGGGGTGCAGGCCCATAGTAGGAATGCAGACATCAGGATATTTGTGTTCGGCCTCCAACATGGCATCGATGCTTTCCACATCAATGTTCGGCATATAGATTTTATTTACGCCTTTTTCCAAGCAGCTCGCAATGATTGCGTCCCGGTCATCATCGTACTTTTTGGAATAAATATGGGCGTGGGAATCAACTAGGTACATATAGGTTTATTTTGGGTGATAGACTGGATAGGTTCTCCCCTTCCAGTTTATTTTTGCAGGCCAAAAATAGTACACTATTGTTGACCATGAAATGAATAAATAATAAAATTCAAATAGCAGCAAATTCCCAACGGCCAAATGCCTTTGCGTCTTTCCGGCAAAATGCCTTAAAAATAAGGATTGGATAAATATTTTCATTGCCCAAATACCAACTCCCAGCAGCGGATTGATCCATGTTAAAAAAATGATGGAAGGAAAAAACAGCACTTGAAGGGCTAGTAAAACTTTCCAAATTAAAGTCAACCCCATTGCCCCACGCATCCAGCGCTTCCGTTGTCTTAAAAGCCCCCAATAATCCGCAACCGGCTTGGTTTCCAATAAGCTATTTTGGGAAACCTGATGTATACTTCGGTATCCCAACTGGGACACCGCCTTGGCCAACTCAAAATCTTCCGTTACGGAAAAAGGCAGTTTCTCAAACCCGCCCAATTTTTCATATAAGGACTTTTTGATCAGCATGTTATTGCCCATGGAGGTCACCTTGGTATTTAAGTCAGCAAATACCTTCACCATTCCCAATGTCAGCCACCAATCCATGGCCTGAAGTTTGCCAAATAACTGCCTTCCCTCCACTGCTGTAATACCTGTCACCAAAGACGCGTCAGCTTGCACCGCCGCGCCTACCATCTCCTTGGCCCATCCTGCTCCCACTTTGCAATCAGCATCGGTAAAAAGCAAATACTCCCCATCCGCCAGTTTTGCCATCTGATTCAAGGCATTTGCTTTTCCGTTCATGGTGGAATTGGCTGGGGCTTCATTTATATTTAGAAATAAACAATGACTTTGGGTAGACTGCCACATTTTCATCAATTCCTCCGTGTGGTCTTCCGATCCATCATTACCCAAAATAACCTGAAGATTTTCTGAAGGATAATCCAATTGCTCCAATGCCTCTAGACATGCCTTAATATTGTCCTCCTCATTTCTGGCAGGGATCAGCACCGTTATGTTTGGCCAGCTTGCTGGGGTCTTCCCAAAATAATCTTTGAAATTAAATACCATGCATAGGTACAGCACTAAATCTTGGACAAGTAGAAAAAATACGATCACCTGGGTACCCCACATCATAAGCGATCAAATTCAAACCCTTTATCGCTCAATCGATAAAGCACCTGTTCTAAAATATACGGGGCTTTTTTTACCGTCTTTTCCTGATCATGAAATACCAATACGCTACCGTTTTGGGAGTATTTGACGGTCTTGAGAATACTATTTTCCACAGAAAGACTGGGCGAGTAATCACCCGAAAGCACATCCCACATCACTATCTCATGAAATTGGCCTACTGCCTTCCACTGCCCCTTCTTAATTTTACCGTAAGGAGGACGGAAAAACCTGATTTCCTGCCCCAACACATCTTCCAACACGGCTTTGCCTTGGCGGACGTTTTTCAAATACTTGGGAGTAGTGCACCAGAGCCCGTTGAGGTGGTTATAAGTGTGGTTACCTATTGTATGCCCCTGCGACAGGACCTCCCGTGCCAAAGCTGGATTCTTGTCTACATTATCCCCCACCATGAAAAAAGTTGCCTTGGCCTCAAACTTGTCCAAAACCTCCAAAACGGCATCAGTAGCCTGGGGCACAGGCCCATCATCAAAGGTCAGGTAGATCTTCTGGGTATTTTCATTCTTCCGCCAGATAAATTGGGGAAATGCTTTCTGCAATCTGCGGGGCACCTTGTGAATAAACATGCCGAATGAAATCATTATTTAAACCTCAAACTCATCAAGGTGATATCATCTTGTCGGTTCTTACCATTTGAAAAATTTTGAAGATGATCAAAAAACTGCTCATGGAATAAAACCGGATCCATGCAAAGATTTTCTCTCACATATTCTCCAAACCGCTCATCACCGTACTCCTCATCCTCATCATTGAAGGTCTCCGTAAGACCATCTGTGTATAAATGCAGGGTAAAGCCCTTGAGGTTCTCTCTTTTTCCAACGGTAAGAAAGGGCAGTTCTTCAAAAGCTCCCAAAATAGTAGTACCTGCCTCCAATTGCTCACTTCGGCTTTCGCCTTCCCAGCAGAGAAGAGGCGGATTATGGCCCGCGTTCACATAAGTGAGTTCTTGTGTCTTGTAATTATAATATCCCAAAAAGAAGGTGATAAACCGCTCCCCTTTGGTGTTTTCAAAAATCGTATAATTCAACTGGTGGACGATCATTTCCAAATCTGAGCTACTTCTCAGTAAAGTCCGAAGTGCTGCTTGGAAATTGGACATCAAAAGTGCTGCAGGCATACCCTTACCGCTCACGTCGGCTATACAGAAAAAGACCTCATCTTCTGATTTTTTGACAAAATCATAATAATCGCCACCCACCGTACTGTGCGGCACATAAGTAACCTTGGCCTTCAGTCTATCTGTTTCAGGTAATGATGCGGGAAAAAGCATGCGCTGCACATTGCTGGCGATCTCAATTTCTTTTTTCAATCTTTCCTGTTCCAGCTGCTTTCTTGCAAAACGCTTGTTTTCCAGGGCCACCACCAAAATATTGGTTAGAGCCTGGGTATAATCCATATCCAATTCTCCTCCCTTCCTTTTGAGAAGAAGAATTGCCAGCATTTTATCTTTGTGGTATACTGGAATATAAAAATCCAATTCCGAGAAAGAATACTCTTTCGGCATCACCAAACTTAACTTCCCCATCTCCTTGTTATCCTCTACATCCTTATAGGGGATGAGTTCGGGGATTTTCTCCTTCACCCCATGAGCCACCCTAGATTCAAAACCATCTTGGTTGGCTACATAAAGCACCAAGGATTTGATATTGAGATGTACGAGGGTGGTGAACTTGTAGATATTCAGCAGGACTGACTCAGACTTATTTTCATTAATAGCCTGGGTAATTTCCAACAGAGCTTTGAGTTCAAGCTCTTTTCTTTGAAATTTTACCGTTTCAGCAGTCAGTTCCATAAAAATGTTATTCTCTGGTATTGTGGTACATTAGGCCTTTTTTGGTAGCCAGATAGTAGTAATCACGACCGGCCTTTAAGATATCCGCCTTGTCAAAGATTTCACTGTCAGGCTCGGTCATGCATTTGATATAACCTTTCCCGTAAAGTTTCTGCAAGATAGCCAAAAGCTGTTCATCATCCCAACCCATGGCCTCCTTTAAATAGGCATACGATTGAACAAAATACAGCTCATCCATAAGGTCAAACTCAGCTTCAGACATGTTGTTTTTCATCTTTTACATGGGAAATTATTCTTCTCCCTTTCCAATATAGTGTAGTAAATAAAACCTTCCAAACAATCAGGAGGGTATAGACCGGATGAAATGCGCTTGCTATCAGCAGGGTGGCTTTGGGTAGGTAAGGCAGGTAGTGATTAAGCACCCTTCCTAAATAATAGCAATCAGCCAAGCCTTTGAATATCCAAATTACGAAAAAATATCTTGAATATTCAGACTTTGAGAAAAGTAAAGGAAAAGAAACCAGCAAAATTGCAGAAAAAACAGCCCAAATCATTGGTGGCAATTTTTCTCCCCACGTCTTGCCGACCCCCCATTTGCTGGCCCACCTGGCCCGCTGATTCAGTAAGGCCCCCAGGGATGGGACCGGATTGGTTCTTACCAAAAACTCCTTCTCAGGCTTCCAGCAAATGGCCTCAGCACCGTATTTTTCAGTGATTTTTTTCAATAAAAACTCATCATCTCCACTTAGATAATTTTCATTACCTTCGTACCCCCCCACCTCTTGAAATACGCTTTTCCTATAGCCCATATTTGCAGCACTGCACATGATGGGCCTGCTTTCCGAAAAGCCATAGTTGGTCACCATCAAAATACTGCACCATTCGCCAAGTTCAAACCGCCCAAGCAAGCCCTTGGAGTCGCAAGACAAAACTGGCCCGCAAACCATTTTGACTAGGGGATTCTGAAATTGAGCAGTCATTCTCTCTGCCCAACCTTTTGGTAATTGGCAATCTGCATCCGTAACCAAAATAATCTCGTTACTAGCCAATGTAACGCCTAAGCTAACAGCTGCCTTCTTACCAACACCCTCACTTTTCAAAACCCTCCAGTTGGCAAGTTTTCGCCTTTTTATCTCATCTAGGATAAATTCGGGACCACCGTCGATACTTCCATCGTCGACAAACAAAACCTCGCTTGGGTCATTTTGCTCCAAGCTTTGCAGCAATCCAGGTAGATTTGACCATTCATCGCGAATCGGGATGATGAGGGTTTGCTTTTGCCTAGCAGCCACATCATTCAATTTTGTTGATGGTTTTGGCCACCTGGAAGCCAATAAGGCCAGAATTATTATATAAATACAGATTAAGGCAAAGTAAGAGGCAAGCATGAATTAAAAAATAAGGTTGACCTGAACCGGGTTTGGAATAGATAAAAACATGCATTTATGAAGCGACATCATAGGAATTGCATTAAATTGCGACGATGGCCAAATTAGCGAAATTAAAACCGAAAGAAAAAATCATCCTAGGCATAGATCCCGGCACCAATGTTATGGGGTATGGATTGCTATTGGTTGAAGGAAATAGCTATAAGATTTTGCAGTATGGGGTTATTCACCTGAAGAAGTACGGCACCCATGAACTGAAGCTAAAAAAGATATTTGAGCGGATAACAGGGATCATTGATGAGTTTAATCCTGACACGGTGGCACTAGAAGCACCCTTTTTTGGCCAGAACGTACAGTCTATGTTAAAACTGGGCCGGGCTCAGGGTGTGGCGATGGCCGCGGCCTTGGCCAGGGACATCCCTATCACGGAATATTCCCCTAAAAAAGTAAAGCAATCCGTCACCGGCAATGGTAATGCTTCCAAAGAACAGGTGGCCCAAATGCTGCAAACGCTTCTGAAGATTGAGGAGTTGCCCAAGTTGCTGGACGCCACCGATGCCTTGGGCGTAGCCCTCTGCCACCACTTCCACGAAGGCCGCCTCCAATCCCGCGGCCGCACCGCCGGCTGGAAGTCGTTCCTGGAGGAAAACCCGGATAGAGTGAAGTAAAGGAGAGTTTTTTTCACAGAGTAGCACGGAGTATTTGCACAGAGTTCCACAGTGTTTATACCTGCTTTACTTATTTTTTTATAATGCCACCCGTTTTATCCCGTGCTTCAAAGACTTCACATTAAAATTGAGTAATAATCCTATTTTGCACTCCGTAAGTCTAAGATAGGTCAGGACTTGAGCCAAATGCACATCTTTGAATGCATCGGTTGCTTTGATTTCCACTATCACCTTTCCCTCCACAAGTAGGTCTAGCCGATATCCAGTTTCAATTAGGATATCTCTGTATTTAAGTGGCAAGAGTTTCTGAGCCTCCACCTGAAGTCCTTGCAAGGTAAGCTCGTACAGGAGGCAATCTTCATAAGCCTTTTCCAAGAGTCCCGGTCCTAACTCTGAATGAACCCTATATGCACAGAACAAAACCTTTTCTGTAATTTCATTAATATCCATAAAAAATAGGTTTAGAAAAATTGTAAAAAAAAACTCAGTGTTACTCTGTGCTCCTACTCTGTGTCACTCTGTGAAAAAGAATCCGCAAAGGAGCTCTGTGAAACTCTTGGCTGAACTCAGCGAAACTCTCCGTCCCTTTAAACAGCTCCCTTAATCCGCTCAGCAATCTCGGCTAACTCCTCTTGCTCGAGCTTGAGCTTCGGCCTGGTGAAGTTGATATCGTCCATGGTGCGCAAGGGGACTAGGTGAATATGGACGTGGGGGACCTCAAGACCGATCACAGCTACCCCCACACGGGTACACCTGATGGACTTGTCTATCGCCTTGGCCACCTTCTTGGCAAAAAGGTTGAGTCCGGCAAGCATGTCATCTTCCAGATCAAAGATATAATCAACCTCCTGCTTAGGGACCACGAGTACATGACCTCTTACAAGAGGCTGGATGTCCAAAAATGCGATGTAGTTTTCATCCTCAGCTACAATATGGCCGGGGATCTCTCTGTTTATGATTTTGGTGAATATAGATGCCATAGTTTTTCACAAAAAAATCCCGATTGGGACACAACCGGGATAGGATTTTTAATAATTGATTTCCAATACCTCAAATTCAACCACACCGGCAGGCGCGTTGATCTGGGCGATTTCCCCAACCTTTTTTCCCATCAGGCCTTTTCCAAAAGGAGAAGCCAGTGAGATTTTATTAGCTTTTAGGTCAGCTTCTTCTTCCGACACAAGCGTGTAGGTTACAGTCATACCATTTTTGACATTCTTTATTTTGACAGTGCTCAAGATGCCGACCTTGGAAGTATCCATTTTCGAATTGTCCAATACCCGGGCATTTCCTACTACTTCCTCGAGCTTGGAGATTTTTAGCTCCAAAAGCCCCTGGGCATCTTTGGCGGCATCATACTCCGCATTTTCACTCAAGTCACCCTTGTCGCGGGCCTCGGCGATCTGCTTGGCGATATCCTGCCTGCCTTTGGTCTTCAACTCGTGAAGTTCATCCTTGAGCTTTTTCAAGCCTTCTTCAGTGTAGTATTGTATTTTTCCCATGTCTTTATTTAAGTTACTATGGCTATGAAAAACAAAAAGAACGGTCTCATTGCTGAAACCGCCTTTCCCTAAATTTCTTATTATTTGTATTACAAAGGTATGGTATTAGTAACGTATAAGCAATTTTAAGGTTTAAAAAGAAATATATGCCTTCTCAGGCCCTTATCAAATCCTGAATGACCGGCTGCAGCGCCGCCCGGTCCATCTTGTCCTCGCTCCTTCGGATACCTTTAAACCAAAGCATCAATTTATGAATAAAACTCAGTTTTTGAAAATCTATTTTACCAGGCAGCTTATAATAACCGTTCAAGCCCTCCCTGATCTCCCGGGGAATAAGCATGTAAGCCTGCTTGGATTCCTCTGAACCAGGCTCAGCGCTTCCCACCACCAGGAGGTAGGTTTGCTTTTCGAGCAGCTCACCCCAATGATGCACCATGAAATCCATCGCTCCGACTTTCCCTATATAAATGGAGCTCACTATCACGATCTGTCCGAAATCCCGCAGCCCTGTAGCATCAAAACCCCGAAGATCCCGTATCTCTCCCCTACCTAGGTCCTCCCTTAGCCATTCTGCATAAAGCTTTGAGCTTCCGTATTTGGTATGGTATAAAATTAATGGCTGCATAAATGCTAAAAATAATAAGATAAGCTCAATTTACGATTTTAGAAAGAAAAATTCAAATTCACCAAAACCTGCCTGGGGCGAAGCATGAAACTTTGCTCTCGGATCATAAAGGAGTCCGCAGTAAAGGTCCCGAAATTATTGTTATTGAGGATATTTTGAGCATGCAGGCTCACATCCCACTTGCTTTGGGGGATCCTATATCTATAACGCAAATCCAAAAAACCAGTCAAATCCTTGTTCTCTCCAAACCTGTTGTCATAAACTTCCATTATGACACTCAATAAATGGTTTTCAACAGGAAAGACATCAAGCTCGGCAGTCTGCTTTAATTGTTGTATGCGCCCTAAGCTATTTTCCCCCACAGTGGAATTGATAAAATTAAAATTTGCCTTATATGAAAGATTGACGACAGACTTTGGATTGATATGTAGCTCTAACCCAGGCCCGACTACCTGATAGGCTACCACGGCAAGATCACCATTGATAATCTGTTCTCTTGTGCGGTGTTGAAAAAGTCCCGTGAGGATAATGTTGGTAAATAACAAAGGCATGTACTTACTACTCCGAAGGTTTAAGGAATGAGTCTCACCACTGTTTTGCAAATCCAAAGTGCGGTAGACAATCTCCCCAGAGGCCCCCACCTGATTTTCCGTGATGGTATTGAAATCCATAAATGCATAAGTGTAGTTAAAGTTAGCGAAAAATGAATTTATGGGATCTCTATAGTTTAAATGGTAGGCCAGACTATGATCCACTACTTCAGGAACGGCTGTAGCCTGCTGTCGGAAAGTTCTAAAATTCCGTAGGATAAAACCATAATGCAAATCCTGAACACCCTTGAAGTCATTTTTCCTTTTAAGCCTCACTACCGAATTCCACTTTCCGGTAAAATCATATTTCATAAAAAGCTGGGGCTCGAAGATCATCCTTCCCATCTGAAGGCCCTGATGGGCTACTGGATCCTTCACCTGAACATTGAGATAGCTCATCGGGATATCAAATGAAAAGTTAAATGACTCCTGCTTCAGGGTAAATTTCGATTTGAGGTAAGTCCTGACCTGTTGATAGCTAATATCATTTACGTATGGAAAGGGCTGCACCGCCTCTTCGCTTCCCTCCCTAGTACTCAAACTGCTTTCCATCACATCCAGCTGGTATAACAGGCCCGCATTTCCACTATAGGTCCAGCCTTTTCCCAAACCTTTGGTCAGGCCTATGGAATTATTGAGGAAGAAAGTTTGGGATTCAAGATTTTGAACCAGCCTTTCAAATGAAACGCCCTCTGTCAATTGCTGCTCAAAGCCTCCAGGGGAAATCGACAGACTTTGGTTTGCCCGTCTAAAGGTGACGTCAGATCTGACGTCCACAAGTTGTCTTCCCACAGGTTTTAGGGTGTGAAACTTATTGGAAATAGACACCAATGGGAGGTTGGCTTTTTGGTTTCGCTTAATTTCATTTAAATGGGTCAGTCCTAATTCCACATTATTTTGGACATTTAATTGAAGTCTATTTTTTATATAGCCTTTCTTTTCATTTTTGATCCAGGACAGTTCAGCCTCCAGATCCCTTCTCACGTACCGGTTATGATGATCCTCTTGGATACTAACAGTATCCATAGGAAGGAAGAATGCCGTACGGACTTGACCGTTCTGCCGCTGACTGTCATGCAAATAAGAGACATTCGTCCTGAACTCTATCTTGTTTGCATTACGTTTAAGCACATTGGCAGAAAACAGATGGCTTTCATTGAATAGGAACCTTTCTTTATGAAGATTTGGAACAAACAGGTCAGGGATCCCAAACCAAGGCTTAAAACCAGCTAGACTTCCCACGTTTTCCTTCAAATCATCCAAAGTCAATACTTCCAATTCCTCAGCGATATCCTTACCGGAATTGTTGGATTGCACCGTATTGATCATTTGCAGGTTATTTCGGAACACCATGGGGCTGAATTTACCCTCCCACAATAGAGGGGAGGCCCCTACTCCCACATCCCCTGTCCCTACCCATACATTTTTTCTCTTCAGTTTTAAGTTTAAAGACGCCCTATCAGAAAATACCAGACTGTCAAGCACCCGCAAAGGTTGATGGTTCTCCAGCACCTGCACAGACTCTACGGCATCTGCAGGCAGGTTTTTGTTAGCAAGATTATATTTCCCCTCCAGCAGGTCCATTCCATCTATGTAGAACTTGTGAATACCCCTTCCTTCATACAATATCCTTCCATTATCCAGCACTTCAATTCCTGGAAGCCGTTTCAGGATATCGGCTATCACCCGGTCATTTGGTGTAGCAAATCCTTCTACGGAATAACTAATCGTGTCATTTTTTGCGGTGATAGGATTTTTAATAGATTTCAGGGTGAATTCAGGAATTTCCTGCATAGCTTCCTCTACTTCTACCAAAATCTGTTGGGACACATTGGAAACCACCATCTGATACTCTTGAATCGTTAAAGATCTAAATTCAATTAAAAGACTATCTGACTCCGATTGTATCTGAATTAAAAATTGCCCCTTATCATCAGTCACCCCAAAAGTCATGGTGTTTTTGCCTTCAGGATCCTTAACTAAAACATTGACACCAAATACAGGTATATTTTGTTGTTTGTATAAGACCTTTCCCGATAAAATTGCCTGTCCATAAATTTGTGGTATGAACCCTAAGATAAAAATTACAGATATAATAACGGTTCTTATAATCATATTATTAAACAATCAGGGTGAACCCGGTCTAAATATCTATATTGATTTTTCTTTCACTTTTTAGTAATTAAAAAAATTACTCAGCGTGGACCCCTATTATTAACTCATAAAATCACTAAAAACAGAATACTTCGTCGCAACTAATTTATGGTCTTACTATCTGTCTTAAATTTTAGATATTAATTTTGTTAGAATTTTTTAGCCAAGAATCTATTTACTCTAAAACTTTTTTCATAACTTAATTTACTTCAATAAAATTACTCTTTCTCCGGAACCTCTCATCAACCTGCCTAGCAAGTTCAATATCTCGAACCTCCATATTTGATTGTGATAATTTCTGAGAAGCCTGTAAATGAAACTCCTTTCTTAATCTTAAAAATTGTTTTTCTGAGGCAACAATTGGTTTTTTAACTAAATAAGGTTCTAAGGAAGACTTAATCCCTTTCTTAATCTTGTAAAGATTAAAGGCATAATGTCCTTGAGAATCTTTAACCTCAATAACTAACCCTGGCAAACCTCCAAAAACATATGGTCCATCATTTAAAGGTAAATCTTCTGAAAACCACGCCTCCCATACCCTACCACCATAGAGAGCCTTGGCTTTCTGAACAGTAAAACCCATTAAGGTTTTCTTATCTCCAGTTATTTCCCACTCCAAACCAGACATATCCTTTTCATATACGTAATGGTCAGGTATAATTTTATCATAAACCTTTATCGACCTTGTATTTTTAACTATTTGAAAATCAAAATTAGAATTTGGATATTGTTTTTTTAATTCAAAAAATTCTTTTGGAGTAGTCCCACTAGATGAATGTGCTTGAATTAATGAGTCTTGCAAATATTTATTATAACTTTTAAACAATGATTGCTGTTCTCCTACCAAAAGCACCATAAATTCTGTTTTCGGGCTTTCCATACTCAAGGTATCATCAACATAAACCAACTGATAATAAACAGCCATATTTGATGAAGAAAGAGTCGGCTCCACAGCAAAATAAGCTAACAATAAATGAATTATAAATGTAAACATCATAAAAACCTTCAATTATGGTGAAAACCTAACAGCACAGAGTGCTGCTAGGTTAAATAGCAAAATTTATGGAGCTGGATCTATTGATGAATCTCCTCCACAGCCAAGAATTTGCTCCCACTCACCGTGTTGCTCATTCATCTCCTCTAAAGTATCACCGCAGACCATGACATTTACGCCACAAGCTGTCGCATCCACACAGGATTGAAACTCATCTTCATAAGAAGAAGCATAAGTTAAGCCGATACCCAAAAATAAACAAAGGTAAAACATGATTGACTTTTTCATTTTTTTAAAGAATTATATGGTTAAAATTATTAAAGGCTAAAAAGCGGCCACCTATAACCTATNTAAGCCGATACCCAAAAATAAACAAAGGTAAAACATGATTGACTTTTTCATTTTTTTAAAGAATTATATGGTTAAAATTATTAAAGGCTAAAAAGCGGCCACCTATAACCTATGCCCAAGAAAGAAAGAAAGAAAGAAAGAAAGAAAGAAAGAAAGAAGCAAACATTTCGTTAAAAAAAATTAAAATTAGTTTAAATAAAAAGGTACAATTATTACTTACCCTCTAAATGATAATCATAACAAACTATCCCCAAAACCCAAAAAACACCGAATTTAAACGTTCATCCCCATCTTACCATAATATTCCAAAATCACTCTATTGAGATGACTCCCTAAAAGTACCTAATTGCTTGTCAATTCAAATGACACAGATCAGTCCGCTGTCCCCTTACCGCCCGTCCTTCTTCCATGCAATCCCATAACCCTCCCTCTAATTAATGATGCTTCCAACCAGGGGGCAGAAAGGCGAAAATAAATTCTAAAGCATTTCTTCTCTGCGACGAGGCTCTGTGAAACTCCTTTTAAACCTCTATCTTAACTCTGTGTACCCTTTCTCTTTTTTTACCAAGCTATCCCATAATCCTCCCCGTGGTTGCTGCTGCCTCCCCAGAAGGTGCCGTGCTTCCAGTCAAACCATATTGCGTTGATTGGCCCGCTGGTCCTTTCTTGGAAATCCATCTTGTAGCCCCGCTTCTTTAGCTCGTTCCTTACCCATGGAGGTGTTTGGGTGCTGAGGGAAATGGCTCCAGGTTTGCTTTCATGTGCGCCGAAAGAGGACTGCATCTGGTAACTGTTGATGTTGGCAGCCTCGGCGGCTTCCTGTACAGTCATGTCAAACTCCACCACGTTGAGGAAAAACTGCAACAGGTTCTGGTCCTGCGTATCGCCACCCTGAACGGCAAAGGACAAAAACGGCCTGCCGTCCTTTAAGGCCATGCTTGGCGTAAGGGTCACCCGTGGACGCTTGCCAGGCTCCAGCACATTAAAAGGATTCAGCTTCTCGTTCAGCACAAAGCTCTGCATCCTCTGGCTCAAGCCTATGCCGGTCTCACCGGCGATGACAGCCGGCACCCAGCCCCCACTCGGCGTGATGGAAACTACCCAACCCTCTGCATCGGCTGCCTGTACGGTAGTCGTGCCCAATAAGAATTCTTCCAAAAACGGATCTTCTAATCCCGAAATGGGATTTTCTGGCTCGAAATAACTCAATGCATCTTTTCTTTTTTCCAATAAGTCCTTAAATGGATTGGTTCCACCTTGGAAAGGATAAGGATCACCTGGCCCAATATCCTCCACATTTCTTTCCTGAATCAGTTTGGCTCTTTCTTTGGCATATTGCTTTGAAAGAAGCCCCTCCATAGGGCTAGCCTGTCCAAAATCAGGGTCTCCATAATAAAAATCCCTATCGGCAAAAGCCAGGCTCATGGTCTGATAGATTGTGTTAATATAATTGGCGGAGTTGTAACCCATTTTCTTTAGGTCAAAATTCTCCAGAATATTTAATGACTGCAGTAAAGCCGGCCCTTGCGTCCACTCTCTCAATTTGAAAACATCAATACCTTTGTAATTCACATGCAGAGGATCCTCGATTTTGACCTGCCAGTTGGCCAGGTCTTCCATCTCGAACAATCCTCCCTGCTCCTTCACGCTTCGCACGATTTCCTCTGCAATGTCGCCGGTATAAAACCTATCATAGGCCAACTGCAGGGCTTCCTTGCGGCTCTTGCCTTCAGACAAGGCCTTTTGCTCCGTATCTACCAGTTTTTTGAGTGTATTGTAAAGGTCTTCCTGCACGAATATTTCCCCGGCATGCGGCGCCTCCCGCTCCTCTCCCATATGCGGAAGAAAAACCGCTTTGGAATAAGGCCATTCCTTTACCTTATCCTTGTTGGACTCGATCTGGTTGGCCGTTTGCGCCTCGATGGGGTAGCCTTGGGCCATCTGCATGGCTGGTTCTAAAACATCCTTAAGGCTCAACGTCCCATATTCCGCCAGCATGGTGATTATTCCTCCAAAGGTTCCGGGCGTGGTTGCCGCCAATGGGCCAAAGGCAGGCGGATACTCCATGTCGTTATCCTTGAAATAATCAACCGTTGCTCCGGAAGGAGCCACACCAAGGGCATTGATACCGAATACCTTTTTCTGGCCCGGATGGTAGATCAGCGCCTGGGTCTCCCCTCCCCAGCTGAGCACATCCCACATCGTGCAGGTCGCCGCCAGCATGGCACAGGCCGCATCCACGGCGTTACCCCCCTTCTGGAAGGTCATGGCCCCAGCGGTGGCTGCCAAAGGTTTGCCCGTGATGGCCACCCAGTTTTTACCGTGCAAAACAGGCTTTTGGGTGGTTTGGGCTAATACATTTTGAGAAACAACAATTAAGAGTGCAGCTAAAATTTTCTTCATAATCCTATTTTAGGAAAGGTGATTGATATAAATAAAACAAGCTATCTATTCGGTAGCCTCCGGCCAAAGGGGCTCATAGCCCTCATACAATGAATTATAAAAGCTAAATACCTTATAGAGGCCATTGTTTTCGCCAAGGTTTATCCGGTTAGCATCGATAAAGCCCTCCACCTCCTGCTCTTTATCATCAAAAATCTTCAAAAGTTTTTTCTTCTTTCGGGGCACTTCCAAAACCTGCTTGTCTTTGACAAAATAGTAAATGTTTTTCTTTTTGATCTCATCATCCTTATTCCCAATCATCAGCGCGGTATTATAATTGGCCCTTTTCAAGGTAGTCACCGTGCGCCGAACCAGGGGCAATTCACCATCTACCAAGATTTCAAAAAAGCCGGAAATAGGTACCCCTTGGTCCAAAAACTCCATCCCATTCACAAAATATCTGGGCACCTGATGCACGGAATCAATCCAAACCAAATTGTGGACGCGTAGGCCCGGAATGGTTTTTACCTGATCGCTATTGGGGGCAATGGCTTCAAATTGATGGCTCTCGATATTATAGCGAACCAAGTGGTCGGTTAAAATCTGATCATTTTTATAAAGCATGAGCGTGGATTTGTTCCACTTGGGGTCCAGGTAAAAATTGCCCAGTACTCGCTTAGGCTCATCTGGAATACCATACACCATATTTCCCCCTACAAAATTGGGACGATTGATTAACGTTTCTTGAATATTGGTGGCCCGGATGGTTTTCTGCAAGCCTTCAGTCTGGCAAAATGCCTGGGTGACAAAACTTATAAAAATCAAGAAACTGAATAAAGCCTTTTTCATATCTCATTCATTTTCATCTAAATATAAGACTTCTGTGTAAAAAGTAATAATTCAACTTTTAATATATAGTGAACTAATGACAGATAGCTTATTAGTTCCTTCTTGTATAACACCCCTTCACCAACACGAATCACCAACAACACAATCCTTTGTTAATCAAAACTTTAAAGCAACACCCAAACTTAGCCACTCCGTATCCACTCCGATTCCACTTTGTACCCTCTCCGTACCCACTCCGTATTTTGACGGAGAGGATGCAGTGGGGATTTGGAGTAAAAATGGGATGGAAACGGAAAGGTTTGCTATCTGAGTAAAGTTGATATTAGGTAGGAATTACTTAAAAAATCTATGTATCAGAAATGGGACTAGCTCCATTGTAGGCTAATGGATAAAGCAAAAGCTTAGGGGAAGGCTTTGGCTATCTTTTCAACTAGCACTTTGTTGATTTTTTCGTAAGATTGGTGGGTCCAGCCTGCCACATGAGGTGAAAAAATGACGTTGTCACGCTCGGCAAGTTTATCAAAGGACAGTTTCTGGGCGTGAGTCATGTTGCCAAATTTTTCGTTTTCCAATACATCTAGTACGGCTCCTTTGAATATTTTCTCCTGAAGGGCCTCATTCAAAGTATCAAAACTGATTAGTTCTCCCCTAGCCGTATTGATGAAATAGATGGGTTTTTGAAATCTGCCCAAAAAGGTGATATCCAAGAAACCCCTAGTCTCGGAAGTTAAAGGGATATGCAGACTTAAAATGTCGGCTTTTTCGAAAATCGCCTCCCAACCCGCTTCAGCAGCATATTGATCGCCATAATCGGTTCTATATTTATCATAGGCCAGCACATGTACTCCAAATCCACTTAGACGCTTTGCAAAAGACTGGCCCATGTTGCCGTATCCGATGATGCCGACTGTTTTGCCGGCCAATTCTTCCCCTCTATTTTCTTCCCTCCGCCAGATTCCTTTGCGGACCTGCTGGTCAGACCGGTTGTAATGGTTAAAAAGGGCCAAAAGCATACCCACGGCATGCTCCCCTACCGCATCCCGGTTGCCTTCGGGTGCATGGAATAACTGAATGCCTCGGGCTTCTAAAAAATCAATGTCAATATTATCAAGGCCGGCTCCTGCCCTGGCTATAAATTTAAGGTTGCCCCCCTTTTCCAGCAGCTCTCGATCCATTTTTGTTTTTGATCTAATGATCAATCCTTCATAGCCACCCACAACTTCCATTATGCCCTTGCGGTCTATTTCTGGCTTATAATCCACTGCATGCCCCAATTTTTCCAAAAGGGGCACAATACTATTGTGCATTTCGTCTATGATCAAAATCCTCATAACAGATCGTTTTATTTTAAACCTCCCTCATCTTGCCGTTAAAAAGCCTTGTTCGACCTCTTTTTTACTTTGTGCCCTTCGTGGCCAATTTTATCCTGATACCCTCATCGGACATCCGACATCTGTCATCCTACAAATTCAACAACAACATCGCCACTCCAAAATACACTGCCAAGCCAAGCAGGTCATTTGCCGTAGTAATAAAAGGGCCTGAGGCAATGGCTGGGTTTACTCCAAATCGATTTAACAAAATGGGAGTTACGGTCCCCATAAAGGATGCCAGCAAAACCACGCAGAACATGGCCAGCCCAATGGTAACTCCAAAAATAAACTCATGTTTGTAGACAAAAACCACCACAGCCAGCACAAAACCTCCCAACACTACACCGTTGACCAAGGCTATTAGAAAGCCCTTGATGAATCTTTGCCAAGGGGTATCGCTGAACACCGATTTTGCGGCAAGCGTCTGGACTACCAGGGAGGAGGACTGAATGCCCACGTTACCGCCGGTAGCTGCCACCAAAGGAATGAATGAAGCCAATGCGATGACTTTCTGAAGACCATCTTCGAAGAAATCTATTATTCCGGCCCCCATCAGCCCACCTACCACACCGATAAGCAACCAAGGAAGCCGAGCTTTGGCGATCCTGAAAATACTATCGCTTTCCTCCACATCATCCGAAAGACCCGTCATGGCCTGAATATCTTCCTCTGATTGCTCCCGGATCACATCGAGGATATCATCAATGGTAATCCTTCCAACAAGCTTATTCTTGACATTTACCACAGGAATGGATTCCAAATCGTATTTTCTCATAATTTCCGCCACCTCTTCCTGCCTCATATGGGTAGGCACAGATATTTGGTCATCCTCAAAAATATCCGCAATCTTGGTATCGGCTGCCGAAAGAATGATCCTCTTCAGGCTGACCCTTCCCAAAAGCCTTTCTTTATTATCCACTACATATATGGAGTAGATTTTCTCAACATTTTCAGCCTGGCGTCGGATCTCATTGATCGTCTGCACCACCGTCCAATTTTGGTTGGCCTTGATAAATTCCTTGGCCATGAGTCCCCCTGCGCTATCCTCATCATAGCGCAAAAGGTCCAGAATGTGGGCAGACTTCTCCTTCTCCTGAAGGTGGCTGATTACATCCTCCCGCTCATTAACCCCGAGTTGGTTGAGTATATCTACCGCATCATCGGAGTCCATGTGGTCGATAAGAGCAGCGAGCTCGGTATGCTCCATGGATGTAATGATCTTGAATTGATCATCTTCATCAAGCTCAATTAAGATATCAGCGGCAAGCTCATCATCAAGCACCCGAAGCACGTACAAAGCCTCCTGCATGTCAAGCTCATCCAGCAAGGCCGCCACATCGGCCTCGTTGGCGCCTTCCATGGATTCCTTGATGAACACCTTGTCTTCGGCTTCTATAGCCTGGCGGAGTTGCTCCAGGTATTCTTTTGAGAGCTCGAATAGTTTTATTTGTTCCAAGTTGCTTGAATTTGGTTCGTTAAAAATACAAAGTCCTGCACGCCTAGTTGCTCAGCGCGCTTGTCCAGCAAGGACATCTCCCTCACTTCTTCGGCCAGTCCCATTGATTTGAGGGCATTCCGCAGGGTTTTTCGGCGAGTGGAAAACGCCTGTTTAACCACCCTGAAAAACATCTTCTCGTCACAATCCAACTTTTTGGTTTCATTCCTTTTTAGCCTAATTACCCCGCTGTTCACTTTTGGCGGAGGATTAAAGACCCCGGGAGGCACCGAAAAAAGATATTCTATATCATAAAAGGCCTGCAACAGCACGCTTAAAATCCCATAATCCTTATTTCCAGGAGGGGAAGCAATCCGCTGGGCCACCTCTTTTTGAAGCATACACACCACCTCAGGCACCTTGTGGCGGTCCTCCAGTACTTTGAAAAATATCTGTGAAGAAATGTTGTAAGGGAAATTCCCCACTACTGCATAGTCCCCTTCAATTACCTTTCCAAAATCATGTTTTAAGAAATCTGCCTCAATAATCTTTTCTCCCAACTGGGGATATTTTTTGTGCAGATAGGCAATGGACTCGGTATCCACATCGACCAGGTACAGGTCCCAAGGCTCCTGCAGCAGAAAATCCGTCAGAACCCCCATCCCGGGACCGATTTCGAGCACTTTTTTCACTCCCCTGTGACCGGTCATGCCTTTGGCTATTTTTTCGGCAATCCCCAAGTCGGTAAGGAAATGTTGGCCCAGGTGCTTTTTAGGTTTGACTTTATCCATCTTAATTTCTCTGATAAAAATTCGTTAAATTGCGTGTCAAAATTAAGATATTATATGTTAACTGCCATAAGTTTAAAAAAGAGCCTTGATAATCCCACTGCTCTCCAAGGTGTAATTTACCTTTCAAAGGAGGGAGATCTGGAACATTATGCCTTTAAAGAAAAGGAAAAAGCCTTCCTCAAAGACATGCTATTTTCCAAAAACAAGGAACAGTTAACTTTCACAAACGGGACCCATCAACTATTAATTTTTAAGCAGAAAGAAAGCTCTTCTGAAACCTACAAGGCAGAATATGCCAGAAGAGCTGGTGCTAAAGCTTGGGGGTTTTTGAAGGACCTGGATGCGGCAGTGGCATACGGTCTGGGAGAAAATGTCAGCCTTGCGCCCTTTCTGGAAGGCTGCATGCTTGCCTCCTATTCTTTTCAAAAGTATAAGACCGAAAAAAAGACTTTCCCCTCCACTCTTGAGGTAGTCGCTAACGGACTCTCCCAACAGGAGGCCGATTTTCTACAGTTATCCATCAACGCAACTTTTGTAGCCCGTACCTTGGTCAATGAGCCAGCCATATTTTTAACGGCTCCCCAGCTTTCTGAGGAGATTGAAGCCTTGGGAAAAGAATATGGGTTCGAAACGGAGATTTTCGACGAAACCCGGATCGCCTCACTAAAAATGGCCGGACTGCTTGCTGTCAATGCAGGAAGTGAATTGCCTCCTACTTTCAGCATCATGTGCCACCGCCCCGATAAGCCTATAAATGACAAACCCATAGTATTGGTGGGCAAAGGGGTGGTTTACGACACAGGTGGATTGAGCTTGAAACCCACGGCAAATTCAATGGACCTGATGAAGTCCGACATGGCTGGAGCCGCCACGGTGGTGGGCACCATGTGTGCTGTTGCCAAACTTAACCTCCCCATAGAAGTTATCGGACTGATCCCCGCTACGGACAACCGCCCCGGATACAATGCCGTCACCCCTGGAGATGTAATTGAGTATCCCAATGGCAAAACCGTAGAAATTCTCAATACAGATGCCGAAGGCAGGTTAATTTTGGCTGATGCCCTTATCTTTGCGCAGAAATACAATCCGGGACTGGTTATAGATGTGGCCACACTTACCGGAGCGGCCATGGCTGCAATTGGCAAGGAAGGTGCGGTGATGATGGGTACGGCATCGCAGGAATGGAAATCCCAGCTTCAGCAGGCCGGAGAAACCACTTGCGAAAGATTGGTGGAATTCCCGATTTGGGAAGAGTACGATGAGCAATTAAAATCAAACATTGCCGACATTACAAACCTTGGCGGTCCGACCGGCGGGGCGATCACTGCCGGGAAGTTTTTACAACATTTTATAGATTTTGAATGGATACACTTGGATATAGCCGGCCCCGCCTATTCCAAATCCTCCGACAGCTACAAGCCGGCGGGTGGAAGCGGATTTGGCGTGAGGCTGCTGACCAGGTTTTTATCAAATTATACCCAAAGCACTAAATGAGCAACAGGAAAAACAAGCCCATCATTGGGATTACGATAGGAGATATTAACGGCATCAGTGCCGAAGTGACCATGAAAGCCCTTTTGGACAACAGGCTTCAAAAGCTCATTACGCCTGTAATTTATGCTCACGGCAAGGCCATCACCTATTACCGCAAGCAATTGCAGCTGGATGATTTTAATTTCATGCAGATCAAGAGCGTGGACGAAATCCACCACAAGAAAATCAACGTGATCAACGTCGTGGAAGAATGCCCCGAGGTAATTCCAGGCGTGGAAACCATGGAAGCGGGCAAAATGGCCATTGCCGCTATAGACCAAGCCATTGAGGATATGAAGGCCAACAAAATCCAGGCGATGGTAACTGCCCCACTGAACAAAAACAACATTAACAGCGAGGAGTTGAGCTTTGTGGGCCATACGGAATACCTTACACAGGCTTTTGAGGCGAAAGACAGCATGATGTTTATGGTGTCGGACGACTTGAGGGTTGGACTTGTTTCTGGTCATGTCGCTCTAAAAGATGTGCCGGCACAGATTACACAGAAGAGAATCCAAGAGAAGCTTCAGATCATGATCAAGTCCCTTCAGGATGATTATGGTATCAATAAGCCAAAAATTGCCGTACTGGGACTTAACCCGCATGCAGGGGAAGATGGTTTGTTGGGTGCTGAAGAGGAAGAAATCATCAAACCCGCCATTCGTGCATTTAAGGACAAAGGCGAAATGGTATTTGGACCCTATCCATCTGATGGATTTTTTGGAATGATGCATTTCAAGAAGTTTGACGGGATTTTGGCCATGTACCATGATCAAGGCTTGATTCCTTTCAAGACCCTAGCGTTTGAGACCGGCGTCAACTTTACGGCTGGCCTGCCTTTTGTGCGAACTTCTCCCGATCATGGCACTGCCTATAACATCGCCGGGAAGAACGTAGCCGATGAAGGCTCCATGCGTTCAGCCATCTTTTGTGCCTATGATATTATCAGACAGAAGGGTGACTGGGAAGAGGAGGACTAAAATAAATACGGTTCAGTTTTAGTTTTTAAAAATACTTCACTAAATTTGCGGTCTTAAATTAGAAGGAGGAAGCGTGAAATTCTTTAAAGATTACGATATTGAAGTCATCAAACTTAAAGAAGGGAAGCATGAATTCTCTTTTCCAGTTACCGATGAGTTCTTCAAGCACTTTGAGGAAAACGAAATTGTAAGCAAGGGGAATTTGACTGCTTTGGTTACTTTATCCAAGGAAGCTAATTTAATAGACGCGATATTTGACATTAAGGGAAGCGTGGAGCTTACCTGCGACCGGAGTCTAGAGCTCTTTGACCATCCACTGGAAACTACCCAGCGAGTAAGGTACAAATACGGTCCAGAGGAAGCGGAAATCAATGAAGAGATTTTCATGATTACCCGCGACACCCCCAAAATCAATGTTGCGCAATTGATATATGAATTTATAATATTAGCGATCCCGGCCAAGAAAGTCCATCCGGACCATGTGTATGAAATGGATGAAGATGATTTTGAAGCAGAGGGTGAGCTGGTATACAGTTCCGGCGATGTTGAAGACGAGCCGTCTGAGCAAGACGAGGAGTCATCGGAATCCGAGGAAAATACAGATCCCAGATGGGAAGCGCTTAAAAATTTAAAGAAAAAAGATTAATCTAAAAATTGCATAGAGATGGCACATCCTAAACGAAAAATTTCGAAAACCAGAAGAGATAAGCGAAGAACGCATTACAAGTTGACCGCTCCTGGATTGGCACAATGCCCAACCACTGGTGAATTCCACCTTCCTCACAGAGCTTACTGGTTGGACGGCAAGCTTTATCACAAAGGTCAAGTGATCATGGAAAAAGAAGTATTGGCATAAGCCATATACACAACATACTACAAAAACCATCTGAATTCCAGGTGGTTTTTTTTCTTTTATATAGCTTCATGAATAGTTGTTTCTGGCCTCCAAAAAGCATTTTTCACTATGCCAGATAAGGGGTACAGGACTTTATATCATAGCTTTACAATTCTAGTGCTTAAAATCCTTGGTGGTAAAGCACTTTTTAAATAATTTTGAAGGCCGTAAAGTAAAGTACCCATGTATTAAAACCTACAATCGGTACTTTACCACAATTACAAGGGAATTACTAAGTAGAAATAACATATTAATCATCCAGTGTTTCTAGGTAACTCCCCAAACCAAATTTAAATGGAAAAAACTAGAGCTGTAATAGCCGGAGTACATGGTTGGGTCCCCGAATATGTGTTGACCAACAAGGAATTGGAAACCATGGTCGATACCAATGATGAATGGATTGTGTCCCGTACTGGTATTAAAGAAAGAAGAGTACTAAAAGGAGAGAATCAGGGTACTTCGGTAATTGGCACCCACGCTGTAAAAGGCCTATTGGAAAAAACCAACACCAATCCTGAAGATATTGATTTGATAATTTGTGCCACGGTAACGCCTGACATGGTTTTCCCGGCCACAGCAAATATTATCGCCGACAATGTAGGAGCTAAGAACAGCTTCAGCTTTGATATCTCAGCGGCTTGTTCGGGTTTTCTGTATGCTTTGACAATCGGAAGCCAATTCATTGAAACTGGCAAGCATAAAAAGGTCATCATTGTAGGCGCGGATAAGATGTCTGCAATTGTGGATTACACTGACAGGTCTACCTGCATCATCTTCGGTGATGGCGGTGGAGCGGTTCTTTTGGAGCCAACCACTGAAGAAAGAGGGATTATGGACTCTATCCTTCATTCCGACGGATCCGGAGCGCCATACCTGCACATGAAAGCCGGTGGCAGTGCCAGACCAGCTACCATGGAAACAGTAGCCGCACGTGAGCACTTTGCGTACCAGGAAGGCTCTACGGTGTTCAAGTTTGCCGTAACCAACATGGCTGAGGTGAGCGCCAACATCATGGCCAAAAACAACCTTACTGCCGAAGATGTAGCCTGGCTGGTGCCTCATCAGGCCAACAAGCGTATCATCGATGCCACAGCCAATAGAATGGGTGTGGGACCAGAGAAAGTAATGATGAACATTGAAAAGTACGGCAACACGACAGCAGGAACGTTGCCATTGTGCCTTTGGGATTACGAATCGCAAATGAAGAAAGGTGACAACATCATCTTGGCAGCCTTTGGCGGTGGGTTTACATGGGGTTCCATGTACCTAAAATGGGGATACGACCCTAAATAATTGAGAAACTAAATAACCTTAAATAAATGGCAAGTACTGCAGATTTCAAAAATGGTCTTTGCTTGGAATTTAACCACGATATCTTTACAATAGTGGAATTCCAGCACGTAAAGCCTGGGAAAGGCGCTGCGTTTGTAAGGACCAAGCTAAAAAGTCTCACAACCGGAAAAGTCTTGGACAAGACTTTTAATGCCGGCGAGAAAGTGACCACTGCCAGAGTGGAAAAAAGACAGCACCAGTTCATCTATGCCGATGACATGGGCTATCACTTTATGGACACCGAAACTTTCGAGCAGATTCCTATCGAGGAAAAGCTTATCGAAAGACCTAAACTCCTCAAGGAAGGTCAGATGGTGGATATTTTGATCCATGCAGAAAACGAAACCCCTCTAGGAGTAGAATTGCCTCCGTTTGTGGAATTGATGATTACCTATACCGAACCTGGTATAAAAGGCGATACGGCTACCAACACCCTAAAACCTGCGACTCTTGAAACGGGAGCTACTGTGATGGTCCCCCTTTTCGTCGACCAAGATACCATGATCAAGGTCGACACCAGGGATGGTTCTTATTCAGAAAGAGTCAAATAAATAATCTATTAGCCATGCCAACCTCCATTTGCATGGCTTCAATGTATTTATACAAACCCGAAACTGACAATCAAAACTCAAGTTTCCTAACATCAAAAAAATATGAAAGCGCAAGAAATTCAAGAATTAATAGATTTCATTTCTAAGTCAGGTTTGGCTGAGGTAAAAATCGAAACGGATGAGTTCAAACTTTCGATCAAGAAGAACTCTGAGGTTGTACACGTGAAAGCTGCTGAACCTGCTGCTGCACCTGCCCCTTCCAACACAACTCCAGCTCCATTAAATCCAGCTCCTGTGGCGCCAACTGAAGCGGCAGCACCTGCTGCCCCGGCTTCTGACAACTCCAAATACATCGAGGTAAAGTCGCCAATGATTGGGACCTTCTATAGAACGCCAAACCCTGATTCCCCTTCATTTGTAAATGTAGGCGACACCATAAAGGCTGGCCAGACGGTTTGCATCATTGAAGCGATGAAATTGTTTAACGAAATTGAATCTGAGGTATCAGGTAAAATCGTAAAGGTGTTGGTAGAAAATGCCCAGCCTGTAGAATACGATCAGCCATTGTTCCTAGTAGATCCGGCAGGATAAGTTTCAATTTTGTTACAACTAACTTAATCAACTGTGTTTAAGAAAATACTTATTGCCAATAGAGGAGAAATCGCCCTAAGGGTAATCCGTACCTGTAAAGAGATGGGCATCAAGACAGTGGCTGTATATTCCACTGCCGACAAGGACAGTCTTCACGTTCGTTTTGCTGACGAAGCTGTATGTATTGGTGCGGCTCCTTCTAGAGACTCCTATCTTAATATCCCAAGAATCATTGCTGCAGCAGAAATCACCAATGCTGACGCTATCCACCCCGGATACGGCTTCTTGTCTGAAAACGCCGAGTTTTCAAGGATTTGTGATGAATACAATATCAAGTTCATCGGAGCCAGCCCCGAAATGATCAATAAAATGGGTGACAAGGCTACTGCCAAAGCTACCATGGAAGAAGCGGGCGTACCTACCGTACCTGGATCAAAAGGATTGCTCAAATCAATGGAGGAGGGTAAACAGATAGCTGCCGAAATGGGCTACCCTGTAATCGTAAAAGCTACAGCCGGTGGTGGTGGTAAGGGTATGCGAATCATCAAATCAGAAGCTGACTTCAAAAAAGGCTGGGATGATGCCAGACAGGAATCAGCCGCTGCTTTCGGTAATGATGCCCTTTACTTGGAAAAATTTGTGGAGGAGCCTCGACATATTGAAATCCAGATCATTGGTGATAGCAATGGAAGGGCTTGCCACCTTTCGGAAAGAGATTGCTCTATCCAAAGACGCCATCAAAAATTGGTGGAGGAGACCCCTTCTCCTTTCATTACAGATGAACTTAGAGATGCGATGGGTAAAGCTGCTATTAAAGGCGCTGAAGCCATTGGGTACGAAGGTGCCGGTACCATCGAGTTTTTGGTGGACAAACATCGCAACTTCTACTTCATGGAAATGAATACCCGTATCCAAGTGGAGCATCCGATTACCGAAGAGGTAACCGACTTCGACTTGATTAAGGAGCAAATAAAGGTTGCTGCTGGGGAGAAAATAAGCGGAAAGAACTATTATCCCAAGTTATACTCTATGGAGTGTAGAATCAACGCAGAAGACCCTACCAAGGACTTTAGACCTAGCCCTGGTAGAATCGTGAATCTACACCTTCCAGGTGGACGTGGTGTCAGGATAGATAGCCATGTGTATGCTGGCTATGTCATTCCTCCTAACTATGACTCCATGATTGCTAAGCTGATTGTTAGCGGCCAGTCTAGAGAAGAGGTTATAGTACGAATGAAGCGAGCCTTAGAGGAATTTGTAATTGATGGCATCAAAACCACCATTCCTTTCCATTTGGCTTTGTTGGACGATCCTGAATTTAAAACTGGAAACTTCACCACCAAGTTCTTGGATACCTTTGACTTTTCACGCATTAAAGGTTGAAAATATAAAAGGCTGCTTTTCGATAAAGCAGCCTTTTTTTCTTATTTGGCGCAAAACTATTAAAGCTTTTCTCCTTCTATTTCTCTTACCAGTTCTTCGTACCAAGCCTCCCCGTATTTCCTAATTAGAGGTTCTTTTAGGAATTTATAGATGGGCACCCCAAGCTTTTTCCCCAGCGAACAGGCAGGATTGCATATCTCCCATCTGTCGTAATTCAAAGCATCAAAGTCATCGTATTTCTTCACCCTTATCGGGTACAGATGGCAACTTATGGGTTTTTTGAAATTAGTTTTCCCATCCAAGTAAGCCTGTTCCATCCCGCATTTCAAAATCCCCTTTTCATCATATAGGGCATAGGCACATTCACGGTTGTCACCTATGGTTGGAGTACCTTTTTCACCTTCCTGATCATATACCCATACCCCCTGCTTTTTGATAGCAGCCTTCCCTTCTTCGCTAAGGTAGGGTTCTATAGCTGGGTAGGCTTTCTCAAGTATCTCAATCTCCTCATCTTCCAATGGTGCCCCGGCGTCTCCCTCTACACAGCAGGCGCCTTTACATTTTTCGAGATCACACACGAAAAAGTGATCCTTTATATCGTCGCTCAGCACGGCTTTCCCCACTAATATCATATTATTACTCTTTAATTATTTTGCAAAGGTAAGGATAATTGTCGACTGGCCGAACAAAAAAATAGCCGCCCCCTAAGGAGCGGCATAACCCTGCACTATGAAGTAAAAGCATTGAATGCTTTGTAATTTAACCCTTAAAGAGGTTGAATGTTTAAAACCTGAATTCAAAACCAGCTGTAATGAATCTTGGAATTCCTACTCGGATACCTTGAGGCCTTCTGTTCGCAATGTAACGCTCATCAGTAAGGTTCTTTACAGTCAAGTTGAAATTGGTGTTCCACTTGGCCACGGTATAATTTACAACTGCATCCACGGTAAAATAGCTTGGAAGCTGACCAGTTCGACCATCTGCTGATGCGGCGATGCTGTTTTCAATATCCGTGAATTGCTGACCTACATAGTTTCCTACCAATCTTGCTCCCCATCCGGATTCTGTTTCCAATGTTAAAGCAGAGTTGATAAACCACTCAGGGGCGTATGGCGTTCTATTTCCAGAAATATTCACTTCATTTACGAACCTGTCTTCAGAGAAAGTTGCTTTCACATACGTAGCATTTATATCATACACCAACTTAGTCCTGCTCAATCCCAACGCTTGGCTGATATCCATCACAATAGCTGTTTCCAGACCTGAATGACGGGTAGCACCTCCATTGACTACTCCAAAACCTACTCCACCGGAAGATTCAGACACTGGGATGATCTGGTTGGAGAAATCCATGTGGAATGCTGTCATCTCCAAAAAGATCCAGTTTACCAAATCGGTTCTGAAACCCAGCTCATAATTCCAGCTGTGTTCAGCGTCTAATTCGTAAACATCTGCCAAGTTGGAGATGGCATCCTTTATTCTTGGCGGCGCAAACCCCTTATGCACCCCACCAAACATGTTTATCTTTTGGGTAGGTCTGTAATTGAACCCCATGCCTGGGATAACTTCTACTACCTGGTTGCCGGCTACTAGGGAAGTATCCCTGATTCCCACACCCGGGAAGCTTCTTCTGTTGATGTCCCTTACGTAATCAAAGCTTTCCATTCTAACCCCTCCACTGAAGCTAAACTTGTCGTTAAGATGGATTTTGTTTTGGGCGTAAGCACTGATTGCATGACCGGTTCTGATTTCATCTTCTACCAAGTCACCACTTCTCACCCCAGCCTGCGTGCCATTGACTCTTTGCTCAAATGCTCTTTCATAAAGGAACCTGGTACCGACGATCAACTCATTCTTCTTGGCAAAAAGGTTGTGATCCACTTCCAATCTAGGCTCAACTCCAGCCACTTCAAACTGCCTATTTCTGTTCCCAGTAGAGTTTCTCATATAAAGCGCACCACCCACTACATCGGTATCCCCCCAAACAGTGCCTGTCCAATTGGATGGAGGCGTATAACCCTCTCCCCCACCTACAGCGAAGTCTTGTCTATTCCAGTTTCTTGTGGTAGTATAACCGTAGGCGATGGTTCTCAACCTTACTTTATCTGAAATCTTGTATTTATGGCTAAAGCTTAAAGAATATCGGCGAACATCAAGCTGGTCATCAGGGGCAATTCTTACATAATCCTGCCCACCAGCGTCAAACATGGTCTGGGTAAGACCCACATATGTCGAATTGGAAACCTCATTATACACCCCCAGCTTTACCCCTAGGGTTGACCTTTCATTGAGGTCAAAAAGAAACTTGGTATTAAAATCCGTGATATCGAATTGCGTTGGGCCAACATTATCAGCTCTTTTCTTCAAGAGATTAACCTGCACGCCAGTATTCCCAAAAGTATTTCCATAGCTCAACATGCCCGTGAACAATCCTCCTTGGCCACCTTGGATTTTTACTGCACCTTCCTGCTCTTGCGGAGGAGTAGCCGTGATATAATTTACAACCCCACCGATGGTCTGAGGACCGTAAAGAATCTGTCCAGAACCTTTCAAGATTTCTACACCGCTCATACGGTCAATTGCAGGCGTATAATATAATTCAGGCTCTCCATAAGGGGAAAGCGCGACAGGAATACCGTCTTCCATCACTAAAACCGAGCGGCTTCTATCCGGGTCTAAACCACGAATACCGATATTGGCTCTCATTCCTATTCCCTCTTCGTCTACCACGTGTACACCCGGCGACCTTCTCAAGGCTTCATTGCCACTGATAGGGCTCAAGGCTTTCAATTCTCTATTATCTATAAATGTAACCGCTCCAGGCACCTTGCTGAACATCCTGTCTTTTTCCGAAATAATAGTAATTTCGGGCATGTCAACCCCAATTTCTGCAAAAATCAAATCCAATTGCTTAATTACCCCGTTCTTAACCTCCACATCACGAGTAATGGCTTTGAATCCCATAGCTGAAACTTTAACGGTATAAACCCCATCTTCAAGGTCAAATATTTCAAAAGAGCCATCAAGATTAGTCAGGGTACCTTTCACCGTTCCCAGCACTTGGATATTAGCATAGGGAATAGGTTCTCCTTCCTGCGACTTCACTTTTCCTGTAAGGGCCAATTCTTTATCTTCATTTGAATCTTTGGCAAAAGATTGTTGGGCCGTTCCTAATAGAGAAATCAAAGCTACCAAACAAATTCCGAGTAATTTTGGAATGCGATTCATATATCGGTCAATCCTTATTTAGATTTAATTTTAATAACGATGCAAATGTATTTCCTATTTAAACTTAATCCAAATAAGGGTTGTGAATTCTTAATAGATTTTCTTTATTAAACCTTGCAATCAATACAAGGAGATAAAAATGGAATTATTTATGGAACAATTATTGTTATCTTTGGCGCAACCCTAGTCAGGAAAATTCCTTTTTACTTAGGGTATATCACCAAAAACATTGTAATTTGCAGGATGCAAGCCGATTTGTCGCCGTCCCGATAAAAGCGGGAAGGAGGAAAGTCCGGGCAACATAGAGCGCCATACTTCCTAACGGGAAGGGTCTTGATCCGTAAGGATCGGGATACAGAAAGTGCCACAGAAAACAGACCGCCCGGGTCCCGATTCTATCGGAAACCGGGTAAGGGTGAAAAGGCGGGGTAAGAGCCCACCGCTCCGGCAGTGATGCAGGAGGCATGGAAAACCTTATGGGTTGAAAGATCAAATAGGCTCCGGTCCAAGGGCTGCTCGTCCAATCCCGACTTGTCGGGAAACCGGAGTGGGTAGATCGATAGATCTTGCCAGTGATGGCAAGGCTAGATAAATGACAAATGGCCTTTGCTTTTGGGCAAAGGTTACAGAACCCGGCTTATAGGCTTGCATTTTTTCTTTTATTATTAATAACACATACACATTATGCCTAAAATTTTGATCGTTGATGACGAGCGCGTCATCAGGGCTACACTGAAGGAAATCCTAGAGTATGAGAAGTATGACATCTCTGAGGCTGCAGATGGAGAAGAAGGCCTAAAAAGAATCCAAAACGAAGAATTCGACCTAGTACTTTGCGATATCAAGATGCCTAAAATGGATGGGCTGGAGGTTTTGGAGAAAGCCTCAAAGATGGAGCGTCAGCCCCAGTTCATCATGATTTCAGCGCATGGCTCGATTGAGTCAGCAGTGGAAGCCACCAAAATGGGGGCATTTGATTTTATCCCAAAGCCGCCGGATTTGAACAGGCTACTCCTTACTGTTAGGAATGCCCTTGAGAAAAAGAACTTGGTGACCGAAACCAAGGTGCTCAAGAAAAAGCTTTCCAAGAAACTTGATATGGTGGGTGCCTCTACGGCTATTCAGACCGTGAAGGACACTATAGAAAAAGTAGCCCCTACCGAGGCCAGGGTACTGATCACTGGACCAAACGGTACGGGTAAGGAGTTGGTAGCCCATTGGCTTCACCAAAAGAGCAATCGCTCAGCCGCCCCATTCATTGCTGTCAACTGCGCCGCCATTCCGGCAGAGTTGATTGAAAGTGAGCTTTTCGGCCATGAAAAAGGAGCCTTTACTTCTGCCAACAAGCAGCGTCAGGGTAAATTTGAGCAAGCGACAGGCGGCACCTTGTTTTTGGATGAAATAGGGGACATGAGCCTTTCGGCCCAGGCAAAAGTACTTAGAGCTCTACAAGAGCATAAAATCACCCGAGTAGGTGGGGACAAAGATATCAAAGTAGACGTGCGTGTTTTAGCGGCTACTAATAAGGATTTGAAGAAAGAGATCGAAGAAGGAAACTTCAGAGAGGATCTTTACCACAGATTGAGTGTGATCCTTATCCAAGTGCCTGCATTGAAAGATAGAAAAGAAGACATTCCGCTGTTGGTAGACAAGTTTTTGGGCGACATTGCCCAGGAGTATGGCACTGCCAAAAAAGTGGCGGATCCAGCTGCTATATCCAAGCTTCAGGAATTCCCCTGGACGGGAAATATAAGGGAGCTTCGCAATGTGGTGGAAAGGCTAGTAATCCTGGGAGGCCAGACCATTTCGGAAGAAGACATAAAAAAATATGCTGACTATTAAGTCAGCATATTTTTTTTATCCTTTTACTTCTTCGGCAATCTCAGCCTTAGCGTAAGCCGGACAAGGTTTGCTAGAGGCACATGCACCTAGGCCCAAAAAGCCAAGCGCCAAAATAACAGCTAATAATCTTTTCATATCTTAAATATTTTTTCAGAAACCCAAATATGTTTATTTCTCAAGGGAATACAAAATTAAATTGAAAACTTTTCATTCCCTGAACAGTTAACGACGGGATAATCTAATCAAATACCCGGCCTACCTTAAATAAGATCAGTTATTTTTTTTAACTGTCTAATCAAACAAAAACCTTAAACAAGATATTTCTAATCCAAGGTTAACCAAAACACGATTAGAACTATGCTGAGTATATTCAAAAAGAAATCCAAAATCGAAGTATTACGCCAAAAGCATAAAAGCCTGTTAGAGGAAGCTTTTAAGCTCTCGAAAATTGACCGTCAAAAGAGTGATGAAAAATATGCAGAAGCCGACGCAGTGGCTTCTGAACTGGAGTCTATGAAAGGGAAAACCAATTAATCTATTTTAGTTCTTGCCTTAGGGTCAAATTCCAGCTTGATCAATATTGGAAAATGATCGGATCCAAACTTCGCCAACTTGGAAAGGCTAATAAGTAAGAAATCTTTGGTATAAAAGAAATGATCCAATGGGTAGCGGAAGAATGGCACAAACACATTGTAGGTGTTAAAAAAGCCTCTTCCCTCCCTAGGATCCCAAAGCCCTGACCTTTTTTGAAACAATTCTGAAGTAGCCGACCAAGCTACATCATTTAGATCTCCGGCCAAAATAGCTGGCTCATCTTCATTTTTAATCCTTTTCCCCACTATCAGTAATTCTGTATCCCTTTCGTAAGTTGAACTACCAGGTTTGGGTGGCTCAGGGTGAAGCCCGTGGAAGTTAATAATTTTGCCTGATCTCAACTCCACTTTGGTATGAATTGAAGGGATGGTGTTATCCACCAAAAAATTCACCTTGGTATCGATGAGCTTGAGTTTTGAATAAAGCGTCATCCCATAGGTATTGTCCTGCGGATATTTAATGCTATATCTAAAATCTCTATCTAGCTCTTGAAGCTCACGCAGCCATTTATCGTCCACCTCATTTAGCAAAACCAAGTCTGGATCATTCTTCCTGATGATTTCCTTTAACTCCCCATATTGATCATTATCCATTTTAACATTCGCCAGTAGAACACTAAAGGAGTTATCAGGAATAGGAAGATTGGCCTTTGGTGATCGGATAGGGTAAAATGGCGTATACCTAATCATTTTTATAGATTGATAACTGATCACGCCTATCGACAAAGGAATCAAAGTGTAAAGAAGCAAAGGACTATCTATACAAAAGATAAGCGTAAGGATAATGGAAAGAAAAGCAATTACCGTCACCTGGGCCCTGGGAAAATCAAAGATCCTAATCCACCACTTATATGAAGGGATCATGGGCAGTGCGGTAGCTATTACTGAAAGGAAAACTAAAAATATTATAAAGTATGGCATCAAATGGGGTTTTTAACTGATCAAAATCACCAGTTATATTTATAAATATAAAATAATCCGTAGAAATAACTAATCAAGATAGAAAAGGGTTTGCTCCTTTCTACTTTGATTTGTCAAACCTCTCCTCCAATGGAACATATTCAACGGTCATCTTGATTGGAAAATGGTCCGAACCAATGTGGGGCAACCGCTCAAAATTGACCAAATTAAAATGTTTGGAATAGAAGAAATGATCAAGAGGGTACCTAAAAAGAGGGACAAAGGTATTGTAAGTACTAAAAAGCCCCCTACCCTCTCTGGGGTCAAGCATATAGGTCCTTTTCTGAAACAGCTCGGATGTTCTGGACCAGGCTACATCATTTAAATCCCCGGCAATTACCGTTGGACTTTCATCTTGTATAACCCGATCAGAAATTATCAAAATCTCAGTATCACGCTCGTATGTTGGTGTACCTGGCTTTGGAGGCTCTGGATGAAGGCAGTGAAGATTAACCAAAACTCCAGAGGGAAGTTTTACCTTAGTGAAAATAGAGGGAATGCTATCCTTGACCAAAAAATTCAACTCCGTATCCTCAAGCCCCAACCGGGAATAAAGGATCATCCCGTAAGTATTGTCCAAAGGATGCTTGATATGATGAGGATAATCTTGATCAAGACCTTCGACAGCATCAACCCAAGCCTGATCTGGCTCTGTAAGCAAAATAATGTCGGGATCTCGTTCTCTCGCCAAATTTAGGAAATCCGCATACCTGTCATTCGTCAACCGAACATTATACATCAGGATACTGAAGGTATTTTCCTCCACCGGCTCGAAAGCCCCTGGTGCCTGAACGGGGTAAATTGGCGTATATTTAATCATCAATCTGCCCTGATAGGCTATGGCTGCCAGCAGGAACACGGAAATCCCAAGGAATTTAACCATGTCGTGCCGGAAATAAACGAAAGTTAAAGCTTGAGCCAAAATAGCAATAACTGCAATTTGGGCTCGCGGATAATCGAATATTCTAATCCACCAATGGGTGGTTTGGATCAAGGGTAATGCCGTGGTGATTACCGCAACAAAAATCAGAATATAGGTAACTATTCTCATTCAGGTAGTAATTTTAAATAGCTAGGATAAAAACAATGCCATTTCGTAAGCAATTGGCTAATTTTATTTCTATATTTTGAATAACTTTTAACTAAAAATAAACTACCCTATGAAATCAAGAAGAAAATTTTTAAACCGGCTGATTTTGGCACTCCCCCTAAGCTATTTACCTTTTGTAGGAACTGCTCAACTCAAGGCTAAATCTCGAATGATCCATCAGGTGTTCTTTTGGTTAAATGATGATACCAGCTTCGAGGAATTTAAAGCGGCCACAAAAAAGTTGGGGTCTATTGGCAGCGTTAAGGAGTTTAAAATGGGAACCCCTGCCCCGACTGAAGCAAGAGATGTGGTGGACAGCAGTTACGATTTGGCTTTGAATATGGTTTTCGACTCCCTTGAGGATCAAAACGCCTATCAAGTGGACCCTATTCACCTGAAGTTTATCGAACAGCATGCCGACAAATGGAAGGAAGTTAAAGTTTATGACTTTGTACTGGAATAGTTAAACCACCAGTAGGTTGCAGCCTCTGACATCCGAATTATCAAACCTGCCTAAAATCTCCAACCTGCCCTCTTCATCATAACGGCCCATATCCTGGGTTTCTATGAATGCGCAGCTGTGGAAATTGGCCAAATCTATCACATTTATCCCACCTTGCCTTTTCCTTGCAGGTGAAAAGGGGTCATTTACATCCCTTAGCAGGATCTTCATGGTATGGGGAAGGCTGTATCTTCCTCCTCCCCTGGAATAAGCCTGGGACATGAGTTCGGTCATGCCATACTCGGAGTGGATTTGGTTAACCTTGAAAAAACCTGTTAGAATTTCATGAACTTCTTCCCTAATCATTTCTTTTCTTCTACCTTTCATCCCACCGGTCTCCATCACTATGAGGTTATCCATCGGTTCAAAATGTCCCATCTGCTCGGCAAAGTCCAGTAAGGCAAATGTCACTCCCAGTAAAAGCACTTTCTTGGGGCTAGCCGCGAGCTCGTTCAGCTTTGCCAATAGTTCTTCTTGGTTGTAAAGATAAAATCCGGAATGGGGGGACCCAGACTGTTTGATAAAATCATCCGCCATAGTCACCAGGGAGCTGCCTGGTCTTTCCAGATAAGCTGGCAAAAGCGCAAGCACATGATAATCGGTTAAAGGCCCATATTCCGATTCGAAAATCCTTCGGGCATTCTCTAGGTAAAACATCTGGGACCATATAAAATGCCGGCTGGTAATATTGCCCGTAGTCCCACTGCTGGAGTAAAAATCTGTGAAATCCTCTTGGGGACCCGTGACTACTTTGTGGGACTTAAAAAAGGAAATAGGAAGAAATGGAATTGCATCTAGGCTATTGACCTTTCCGACTTTTACTTTTCGGTATTTGAGATAGCTATTATAAATGGGGTTGTGTAATGCCTGAAACTTAAACAATGCAAGAGCTACTTTTTCAAAATTAACTTCATTGACTTGATCTAAATCGGCTGAAAAACTTTTGAAATAATTCATCGTTCTATATTTGTGAATGGCATTTTTTTACCAACTTTATAAAAACCAATATTATCCGTAAATTTAGGCTTACAAGATGAAGGTGAAAAACTATCTAGGCATATTATTTTTAGCCACGGCTGCGATAGGCTGTGTGTCTCCTCCGGAAAATTTCCCCTCCGCCCCTGAGATATCCTTCAGCAGAGTGGAGTTTGTCCCTATACAAGGAGCGCCTGACTCACTCATTGTCAGCGTGGATTTCAAGGATGCAGAAGGTGACTTGGGTTTGGGACCAAGGGATTTCAACCCGCCTTTTCAGCCCTTTGACTACGTATTAACCGAAACCGGGTCCCGCATCTCTTACTCCAACAGGCCACCCGACGCACCCAGTTACAACCCAAGAGACTGGAGAATTTTGGACCCTGTGTTGGATAATGTCACAGTTCGGGATACGCTTTGGATAAGACCCAATCCAGATCACAACAACATTTTCGTGCGCTTTTTCATTAAACGAGGAGGGGATTACCAAGAGTTCGTCTGGGAAGGGCCTCCCTATTACACCACATTCAATGGGCGATTCCCCCGTATCTTAACCGACGATAGGGAAAGGGCAATAGAAGGCAACATTTCTTACGGGATGCTATCCTCAGGTTGGCAGGCGATCTTTAGGAATGACACCATCAGATTGGATGTACAGATCCAAGACCGTCAGTTAAATCGAAGCAATACGGTATCAACTCCGGATTTTACGCTTAATCAAGTGACGAGGAGATAGGAAAGAAAAAAAGAATTATTGAAATTTGGATATATTGAAATATTAAAATAGAAAAAGGCCTCCGGAGAATGATCTTCAGAGGCCTTTTATATTTGCTTAATTTCTACTTATAATTCAGGGAAGGTATTTGGATCTACTTCATGCATCATTTCATAAACTTTCTCAACTACATCATCCACGCTTGGCTTGGAGAAATAATCTCCATCAGATGAATAAGCAGGTCGGTGTGCTTTTGCGGCAATAGTTGCCGGCTCAGAATCCAAATGATAATAAGCACCCTGCTCCTCGATCACCTGCTGCATCATGTATGCAGAAGCACCTCCTGGTACATCTTCGTCGGCAAAGATCACCCTGTTGGTTTTCTTGATTGAGTCTGCAATGACATGGTGCGTATCAAATGGCAATAATGTCTGCACATCGATCACTTCCACGGAAATTCCCATCTCATCCAACACCAAGGCCGCATCCATTATGATTCGGCACATAGAACCGTAAGTTACGATGGTAAGATCGGAGCCTTCACGCAAAATTTCAGGCTTACCCAAAGGAACCGTAAACTCACCAATATTGGCAGGCATTTTTTCTTTCAACCTGTAACCGTTCAGGCACTCGATCACCAAAGCTGGCTCATCGGCTTTCACCAAAGTGTTATACATACCGGCCGCTTGGGTCATATCCCTAGGCACACACACCAACATTCCTCTCAAGCTATGCAAGATCATGCCGATAGGTGAACCTGAATGCCATACGCCTTCCAATCTATGTCCTCTGGTTCTAACGATTATTGGCGCTTTCTGACCGCCTTTGGTTCTGTATTGCAAGCATGCCACATCATCCGATAAGATTTGTATAGCATATAAAAGATAATCCAAATATTGAATCTCAGCAATTGGCCTCAACCCTCTCATGGAAGCACCAATGCCCTGCCCGATAATTGTACATTCACGTATACCGGTATCAGTAACCCTGAGTTCTCCGTATTTATCCTGAAGGCCGGCAAAAGCCTGGTTCACATCTCCTATCTTCCCCACATCTTCGCCAAAAGCAAAAACCCTTGGGTCATTGCTCAATAGGTGGTCAAAGCAGGCTTGTAGAACCTCCCGTCCATCTACCAATTGGGCATCATCGCCGTATTGAGCAGGAACTTCATCAATATTACCTACACGAAAATCTGACTGGCTATATAAGTGGCTGTTATACCTGTCCTCGTTCAGTTTCTTTTGCTGCTCATACCACAGCTTCAAATTCTGCTTTACATCCGCCCCATCAAATCTCATCAATAGCAAGGCTTTTCTTACCGCACTAATAACATCCTTTCGTATTGGGTTCATGGTTTTGGCCAATTCATCAGCCAATACTACCAGCTTTTCTTTCTGTCTGCTATTAGGAGCGGCCTGCTCTATTAAAGAAACAGCATCCTGTAATTCAGATTTAATCTCGCCTGCAAATGCTTTCCAAGCAGCCTCTCTTTGCGCTTTGGCAAATGCTTTTGCTTCGGCATCTATTTCAGCTAGCTCCTCTTCAGTAGCCATGCCCTGTTCAATTATATATTCTTGGAACTGGCGCACACAGTCGTAATCAGCTTCCCACTCTAGCCTCTCCTTGGACTTGTATCGCTCATGGGAACCAGAAGTAGAGTGACCTTGGGGCTGAGTGAGTTCAATCACATGCACCAGCACCGGCACATGTTCTTCGCGTGCGATTCTGGCGGCATTTTGATATGTACTCATCAAGGCCTCATAATCCCAACCTTTCACCACAAGGATTTCATATCCTTTTTGATCATCAGTCCTTTGAAAACCTTTCAGGACCTCTGAAATACTTCCTTTGGTGGTATGGTACTCTTTGGGCACTGAAATACCATATTCATCATCCCAAACCGAAACCACCATAGGGACTTGAAGTACACCACCAGCATTGATGGTTTCATAGAACATCCCTTCTGATGTAGAAGCATTCCCTATAGTACCCCAAGCGACCTCATTTCCTTCAATACTGAAGTTTGAAAGCTCCTTTAAAAGGTTGTTGTTTTGACGATAAAGCTTGGATGCATAAGCAAGACCTAAAAGTTTTGGCATCTGGGAAGCGGTGGGAGAAATATCAGAAGCTGAATTCTTCATCTCCGTCAAGTTTTTCCACTCTCCGTTTTGCTCCAAAGCCCGGGTACCGAAGTGGCCATTCATCAATCGGCCGCCTGAGGCAGGCTCAGCATCTACATCCGCGTGAGCATACAGCTGGGCAAAATATTCCTGAATGGTAAGCTCGCCAATGGCAAACATAAAAGTCTGGTCACGGTAATAGCCGGCACGGAAATCCCCGTTTTTGAAATACTTGGCCATCGCGATCTGGGCCAGTTCTTTACCGTCTCCAAAAATCCCGAATTTGGCTTTCCCCATAAAAACCTCTTTTCGGCCCATAAGGGATGCTTGGCGGCTTTGCTGGGCAAGCCTATAATCATTAAGAATTTCGTCTTTCGACAAGCTTAATGACTTATTTTTTTTATTCACAGCAACTTCTTCCATAAAATTATTCTTTAAAGCTATTTTGGGTTTGGCAGGCATTCTCTGCAAGTATTTCAAAAATACAATAAAATGTCAGTCCTGCAAAAAAAACTGACAACTAATTAAAAGCGATATCCAATATTTATTCTGACGAAATAGTAAAAAGACGCCCAAATCATAAATAAAATTCTGATTAAATCAAAAAAACCATTCAAACCCCCTAAACTCTCCTTAACCACTGATTAGATGCTTTTCTTATCAAATGCTAGTAAAAAAAGGTCAGAAGAATCGATTTTAAAAACCCCATAAACAGAACTTCCTGAGGTTTTGAAATTTTAAACATAACAATGTTTTAATTTAACTATATTTAAATAATAACATCAAAATATATGATAGGGTTTTGTTTTTCTTAAGGCTTAGGATGCTATATTTGCGCTCAAATCACAACCCAAATACTAGAATATCATGATAATAGGTGTTCCAAAGGAAATCAAAAACAACGAGAACCGCGTGGCTTTAAACCCGGCGGGAGCTAAAGAACTCGTTAAAAGAGGTCACACTGTGTATGTTCAGCATACTGCCGGAGAAGGCAGCGGATTTACCGATGCTATGTATGAAGAAGCAGGCGCTACTATCCTTCCTACCATTGAGGGTACTTATGCAGCTGCGGAAATGATCATCAAAGTTAAGGAGCCTATTGAACCTGAATATAAACTTATCAAAGAAGATCAATTGATCTTTACTTACTTCCATTTTGCTTCTCACGAGCCGCTTACAAAGGCAATGGTGGACAGTAAGGCTGTTTGCTTGGCTTACGAAACTGTTGAAAAAACGGATAGAAGTCTTCCTTTGCTAGTACCTATGTCGGAAGTAGCCGGCAGAATGGCCGTTCAAAAAGGCGCAAACTACTTGGAAAAACCTCTTGGTGGCAAAGGCATCCTATTGGGTGGCGTACCGGGCACATTGCCTGCTAAAGTCATCATCCTTGGTGGTGGTGTAGTAGGAACCCAAGCTGCATGGATGGCTGCCGGATTAGGAGCTGACGTGACTATCATGGATGTATCCCTTCCAAGAATGAGATACCTATCCGACGTGATGCCTAAAAATGTTAAGACTATGATGTCTAACGAATTCAACATCCGTAAAATGATCAAGGAAGCTGATCTTATCGTAGGGGCTGTTTTGATCCCTGGCGCCAAGGCTCCTCACTTGATCACTAGAGATATGCTGAAAGAGATGCAGCCAGGTACCGTATTGGTAGATGTGGCTGTAGACCAAGGAGGCTGTATCGAAACCTGTAAGCCAACTACTCACCAGGATCCAACTTATGTAATTGACGACGTCGTTCATTACTGTGTAGCTAACATGCCAGGTGCTGTACCTTACACTTCCACAATTGCATTGACTAATGCGACTCTACCTTATGCCATCCAATTGGCGGACAAGGGATGGAAGAAAGCAGCTTTGGAAAATCCTGAACTTGTTCCAGGTCTGAATGTAATCAAAGGTGACATTGTGTATAAAGCAGTTGCCGATGCATTTGACATGCCATATGTTCCAGTAGACAAATATCTTGAAGAAGAGTTAGTTAACTCATAAAAACTCAAAGCCCGGAAATTTCCGGGCTTTTTTTTTGCCAAATAATTAACCATTCCTCCCCTAGTTCCAACCCTTTCCACAAAACATCCCTTCGCGAATTACATAAAACACAAAAACAAGTTGGTATTTTTGAAACTCAGACAAAAAGTTGTCGATATTTTTATTTTGTATAATAAAAAACATCCTTTACCTTTGAAACATGTTATTATTCGCAGCACTATATTTTAGCTTCTTTTACTTTTACTTTCGCCCCCAAGGTCGAATCGGAGCTGCGTATTGTCTAGTGGAAAAATAAACTTCAAGATATTTACAAACCTAAAGCCCGGTTCGCAAGATCCGGGCTTTTTCTATTTTAAACCTATTGCAAAATGAAAAATCACTTACAGTCATCCGAATGGGGTTTGAACCTCAGCAACCAATTGATCATCGCAGGTCCCTGCAGCGCGGAAAGTGCAGAGCAGATTGAAAAAGTCTGCCTGGCCATGAAGGAGGAAAATGTATTGCCCTCCCTGTTCAGAGCTGGCATCTGGAAACCCCGCACCAGGCCGGGAAGCTTCGAAGGCATCGGCGAAGAAGGACTCAAGTGGATGGAGATCGTTCGCCACCACCTCAATATCCCCATCACTACTGAGGTAGGCAATGCCGCCCACGTGGAAATGGCCCTCAAGCACAAGGTTGATGTGCTCTGGATCGGCGCCAGGACCACTGTCAACCCGTTTGCGGTACAGGAAATTTCAGAAGCCTTGAGAGGCACGGATATCCCTGTGATGGTCAAAAACCCCATGAACCCTGACCTTCAGCTTTGGATCGGCGCTTTGGAAAGACTTCATGCCGTTGGCATTGATAAACTGGCCGCCATCCACCGGGGCTTCAGTGATGCGTACGACAAAAGATTCCGGAACAAGCCAAACTGGTCAATGCCCATCCACCTGAAAAGAGAATGGAAAGGCATGCAGGTCATCAACGACCCAAGCCATATTGTTGGTAAAAGGGACGGCATCCTGGAAACCTCCCAGCGAGCACTCAACTTCGGCCTCGACGGACTGATGATAGAAACCCACCACGACCCGGACAAGGCATGGTCGGATGCCCAACAGCAGGTTACCCCGGCCCAGCTAAAGCAGATCCTGCAGCAATTGGATTTCAAGACCCCATTGGAGGAAGTGCAGCCAAGTGAAAAACTTCATGATCTGCGGGCGGCAGTGGACCATCTCGATGATCAGCTGCTGGACATTCTTGCGGAGAGATTTGCCGTCATTGAGCAAATTGGCGCCCATAAAAGAGAAAACCACCTCAGCGTTTTCCAATCAGAGAGATGGAAGCAGGTGATGGAATCCAGAACACAAAAGGGCATTTCAAAAAACCTTGGGGAAAAATTCATGAAGGAGCTTCTTTTCACCATCCATGAAGAATCCGTTAAAAGACAGGAGAAGCAGTTGAGAGAGCCAGTGAAAATCGTAAAATAAGCAGTAATTTATTTGTAATTTGGACCTCAACATAATTTAAGGAAATTTGGAATCAATCATTTTCTCAGAAAAAATAGCTGAAAGGCTCACTGGCTTTTTAAGCAAGCAATCCTATTCAAAGTTGGGCATCATTACTGACAGCAACAGCTTTAATTACTGCTACCCTATGGTTGCCGACAAGCTTCCGGACCACCTGACTTTCACCTTTCAGGCAGGTGAGGCTCACAAGAACCTAGAAACCTGCACTAAAATCTGGACCTGGATGACGGAGAATGATTTTGATAGGAAATCCCTCATTATAAATCTGGGTGGAGGTGTCACAGGGGACATGGGAGGTTTTTGCGCCAGCACGTTCAAAAGAGGCATGCGTTTCATCAACATCCCCACCACCCTTTTGTCACAAGTGGACGCCAGTGTGGGAGGGAAACTGGGGATTGATTTTATGGGTTTCAAAAACCACCTGGGTGTATTTGCAGAGCCTCTTGCAGTAGTGATTTCTGAAGAGTTTCTCCAGACTCTTCCGCTTCGCGAGCTCAGGAGCGGATATGCCGAGGTGCTCAAGCATGGCCTTATCAAAAGCGAGAATTATTTTCATTGTCTCAAAACTGACAACTGGCAGGTACAGCCATGGAAGGACATCATAGAAAAATCAGTTTCCATCAAAAAAGAGGTGGTTGAAAAAGACCCCAAGGAAGAGGGTTTGCGGAAGATTCTGAATTTCGGGCATACCATTGGACATGCAGTGGAATCCCATTATCTGGACACTCCCGAACACCTGCTCCATGGGGAAGCCATTGCCATAGGAATGGTGGCCGAAGCCTATCTTTCCCATCTTAAATTGAGGTTGCCAAAAAATGACCTTGACACTGTATGCGACAAAATAATCGCTGTCTTCGGCAAGGTTTCCATAAACCCGGAAGCTTTCCAAAGCATTTCTGATTTGTGTTTGCAGGACAAGAAAAACGAGGGCAAAACCATCAACTGCTCCCTTTTGAGAAGAATCGGCGAGTGTGAGTACAATATTCCCATCACCAGAGAAGAGATTATTTCGGCCTTGGCCTTTTACAATGAATTGAAGCATGAACCAGCTTAGACTTCCACAACAAAGTAATATTCCATCCACAACAATCCCCCTGCCTTCCAGCAAAAGCGAAAGCAACCGGGTACTGATCATTGACGCACTCACTTCAGGTGAAAACCGGATTGAAAACTTGGCAGAGGCCCGGGACACGCAGACGATGATCCGACTGCTCAAAAAAGATCCACCAATTTATGATGTGCTTGACGCCGGCACCACGATGAGGTTTTTGACAGCCTATGCTGCGATTACCAACAAACAAAAAGTAATGACGGGAACCCCGAGGATGTGCGAACGCCCGATCGGGATTTTGGTTGAAGCCCTACAGCAGCTGGGGGCAGAGATCCATTATTTGGGAGTTGAAGGCTATCCTCCGCTTGCAGTCAACGGGTTTTCAGAGCAGAAAACGGATTTGATCACCATCAGGGGTGATGTCAGCAGCCAATATATATCCGCCATCCTGATGATTGCCCCGCTCCTCCCTCAAGGCTTGAAGCTGGAACTGACCGGAAAAGTCGGATCCCGCACATATATTGAGATGACCCTGCAACTGATGAAGCAATTTGGGATCAGCTATACTTGGAACGGCAACTTAATTTCCATTCCCCCCCAACCTTACCGGCCCACAATCTACTCAGTGGAAAGTGACTGGTCAGGTGCAAGCTACTGGTACAGCCTGTTGGCCTGTGCCGAAAGTGGTGAGCTCTTCCTAAATGGACTTAAAGAGGAAAGTTTGCAGGGAGATTCCAAAATAGTGGATATCATGGCCCATCTCGGCGTAGCAAGTGAATTCCAGAAAGATGGAATTAAATTGACTAAAATCCCGGTAAAGGGAATGCAGGAGTTCGATTTCACCCATTGCCCTGACCTGGCACAAACGGTGGCTGTCACCTGCGCAATCATTGGACAAAAAATGGAGTTTAGCGGACTGGAAAGCCTCCGGATTAAGGAAACCGACCGTATTGCCGCACTTCAGGCTGAACTGGCCAAGTTCAACGCCCACCTGTTGGAAGGCGGGGACGGCAGGTTTACTTTGATTCCATCAGTAAATATCCCGGATGAAGTGACGATTTCAACTTATGATGATCACCGCATGGCAATGGCCTATATGCCTCTTATGACAAAAACCAATGTGATCATCGAAGATCCGGAGGTGGTAAACAAAAGTTACCCAAGCTTCTGGAAGCATGTTGAAATGCTGACCTTAATCAAAAATCAATAGCCTTTACCAAAATATGAAAGGCATTTACACAATTGTCCTCCTGGTGCTTTCAAACACCTTTATGACATTTGCCTGGTATGGGCATCTCAAGTTTAAGGACCTCAAGTGGTTTGAGAATTTGGGTCTGATCTCCATTGTGATGATCAGCTGGGGCATTGCGCTCTTTGAATACTTCTTTCAGGTACCGGCCAATCGGATCGGCTTCAGAGAATATGGAGGCCCATTTTCCTTGGTAGAACTGAAGGTTCTGCAGGAGGTAATTACCCTGGTGATTTTCATGGTCTTCACCTTTGCGTTTTTTAAAACAGAAACCATTCGGCTCAACCACCTCATTGGTTTTGGCTTTTTGGTCTTAGCGGTTTATTTCATTTTCAAAAAGTAAAAAAGATGCCTATAGCAATCCAAGGAATCCCGGGCTCCTTCCACCACCAGGTGGCAATCAATGTGTTTGGCATTGACGCAGATGTACTCTGTTTTGACACTTTTGAAGAAATTGCAGCAGCAGTGGGAAATGGTTCGGCTTCACAGGGAGTAATGGCCATTGAAAACTCCATTGCCGGAGCCATCTTACCCAATTATGAAGTGATCGACAGGCATGGACTCTTTATCCAAGGCGAGCACTATCTGCCCATTTCACACAACCTGATGGCTTTGCCCGGCTTGAAAGTGGAAAATCTGCAAGTTGTGAAGTCCCATCCCATGGCCATTTTACAATGCCAAACATTTTTCCAAAAGCATCCCCATATCAAACTTGAACCAGGAAAGGATACCGCCAGCGTCGCCCGGGAAATATCAGAGAAAAAACTCCAATACCAGGGAGCAATAGCCAGCCATAAAGCCGCAGAAATATACGGATTGGAAATTCTGGCCGAAAATATCCAAACTGTAGAAGAAAACTTCACTAGATTCATCCTCCTGGCCAAAGAACCTGAAAAACCGGCCCAAATACCCAACAAGGCTTCCTTAAAAGTAATCATCCGCAACGAAAAAGGCGCACTGGCTAAGCTTCTTCAAATCTTTGCTGACCAGGACCTTGACCTGAGCAAAATCCAGTCAATCCCTGTGATTGAAAAACCCTGGGACTACGCTTTTTTCATTGATACTTTGATTTCCGATTATTCTAAATATTCCAAGGCGCTGGAAAAAGTAAGGGGAGCAGGGAATGAGGTGAAAATATTCGGAGAATACATAAGCCAAAAGCCATGAAAAAATATTCCAAAAGGCTCCAAAATGTCCAGGAATACTACTTTTCGTCCAAACTCAAGGAAGTAAAGCAACTGATTGCCCAAGGACAGCCTATCATTGAGATGGGAATAGGAAGCCCTGACCTGCCTCCACATCCGAGCATTATCAAAGCCTTACAGGATTCCGCCGGTCAGGCATGTTCACATGGATACCAAAGCTATCAGGGTTCTCCCGAGCTGAGGGCTGCTTTTGCCGAATTTTATCAAAGGCAGTATGGGGTCAGCTTTACGCCTGAGAATATCCTGCCACTGATGGGATCCAAGGAGGGTATCCTGCACATTTCCATGGCGTTTTTGGACGAAGATGACCAGGTATTGATCCCAAACCCCGGGTACCCCACCTATAGCGCTGTCACAAAACTGGTCAAAGCCCATCCAGTCTATTACAACCTAAAGGAAGAAGACAATTGGCAACCTGATTTTGAAGCCTTGCAACAGCAGGATCTTTCCAAAATAAAATTAATGTGGGTCAATTATCCCCACATGCCCACAGGTGCATTAGCCTCAGACAGCTTATTTGAAAAACTTGTCGCGTTTGGTCAAAACCATAACATCCTTATTGTCCATGACAATCCATACAGCTTCATCCTAAACCCGGAGCCCAAAAGCATTTTCTCAATAGAAGGGGCCGCTGAAAGTGTTCTTGAACTGAATTCGCTGAGCAAAACCTTCAACATCCCGGGATGGAGAGTAGGGATGGTGGCAGGGAAAAAAGAATTTCTGCAGGCAATTCTGCAGGTCAAAAGCAATATGGATTCGGGGATGTTTCTGGGAATCCAAAAAGGGGCAGTTGCTGCACTCGGACTGAACCAAGAGTGGTTTGATGGATTGAATTCCGCTTATCAGTCCAGAAGAACGCTGGTCTGGAAGCTTGCCGAAAGTCTTGGTCTGACCTTCCATCGACAAACGGCAGGCATGTTTGTTTGGGCTAAATTGCCGGACGGTATGGATGATCTGGAGTTCGCGGACAGGTTGATGCAGGAAAAGCAAATCTTTGTGGCACCCGGCAGCATTTTCGGATCAGGGGGTAAGGGCTATATCAGATTTTCCCTTTGCACACCCGAGGACCGCATACTGGCGGCTATCAGAAGGTGCTCCTCTTAATTAAATTCTATCGAAACCTATTAACCTAATGAAACACATACACATCATCGGCCTTGGCCTGATCGGAGGATCATTTGCCCTAGCCATTCGAAAAGCATTCCCGGAAGTACACATCAGCGGATTTGACAAAAACGATCAGCATCTGGAGGAGGCTCAATACCTAGGGCTAATTGACGAGGTCTCAGAAAAACCTTCCGCTGACACAGATATTGTCCTGCTGGCGACTCCTGTTGACGTACTACCTGAACTTTCCAAAAAACTTTTGGATGAGGTAAACGCAGAAACCTTGATCATCGACTTGGGCTCCACAAAGGCCACCCTCTGCAAACACCTTTCAGATCACCCAAAGCGGGGGCAGTTTCTGGCCGGCCACCCAATTGCGGGGACCGAATACTCAGGGCCTCGGGCGGCAAAAGAAGACTTGCTGAACAGAAAGGTTTTCATCATTTGCGAAATGGAAAAAACAGATGTACACCTCAAGGGTAAAGCATATGAGCTTTTCGAGGCACTGAACCTGAAACTCCGTTTTATGGATCCCGAAGAACACGACCTTCACCTTGCCTTCGTATCCCACCTTTCCCATATTTCATCCTTCATGCTGGGCAAAACAGTGATGGACAAAATGGAAGACGAGCGTCACATCTTTGATATGGCGGGCTCAGGTTTTGCTTCCACCGTAAGGCTGGCAAAAAGCTCCCCGGAAATGTGGACACCGATACTGAAGGAGAACAAAACACATGTGCTTGAGGCGCTGGGATGCTATATCGAAAAGCTTAAAAATCTTGAAAATAGCATCAAAAGAGATGATTTCGAGTCGGTGTACCGGCAACTGAAAGAAGTCGGCCCGATAAGGGAGATAATGGATATGGATTGAGAACAGCAAAAGGTTAAGATGGCCATCTGGCAATCTTGACCTTGTTTTGATTTAAAAATCGATAGCGGCGGGCAGGTGATTTTTTCTATAACCTTTCAAAATACTCCGGAGCCTTTGTAAGCCTGCTTCCATACCAAGAAAACATTTCACCATCAACTAACTTAACATTCGCATATGGGAATCTTCGCTTAAAATCTTCAAGATGTTTCTCTTTGAAAGGAAATGGTTCCGAACTCAGCAAAACCGTTTCAGGGTTTAATGCAGTAATTTCCTCAACGGTCATTTCGGGATACCGACTGGCATCCACCAAATTGGTATAACCTGCTTTCTCTAGCATGCAGTTCACAAACGTATCCTTCCCGGCAACCATTATGGGATCCTTCCATATCAGGTAAACCACGGTTCCCTTATAAAAAAAATCGCGGCGGAAACCGTATTCCACCAAGTTGATAATTCTTTCTGCTTCTACTTGTTTGCTAGTCATTTCCCCCAGACTTTTCATCATATCCAAAGCATCTTCTAGATTATAAATATCACTTACCCATACCGGGAAATCTTTGGCAAGTGCTTCGATCCCTTCCTGATAATTTTCCTCCTTATTTCCGATGATGAGGTCCGGGTTCAAGGATCGTATTTTGTCGAAATGAAAATTTTTGGTCCCCCCGATAATCGTTTTTGACTTTTTAAAACCTTCTGGATGAACACAAAACTTGGTTACCCCTACAATCTCTTTCCCCAACCCCATATCGGCCAGGAGCTCAGTCTGGGAAGGTACAAGGGACACAATGCGTTGAGGTTCATCAGGTATAGTCAGATTTCTTCCAAGTTGGTCAGTAATTTCCATATGTGCTTTTCTAGTGTTTTATATCCTCTCGATTTCTTCTACCTTTTTTGGCTAGAAAATTGGAACAATTTTATTTCCTAATACCCAAATAATTGAAAAATCAGGCAAGAAACCAAATGGAGTCGATAATCTTAATCCACCGACAGATTTGATCTAAACTTTGCTTCTATTGATCTGCGCAAAATCTTTGGGCTTTGATCTATTAACATGAAAAGTCCATAGTAGTCCAGCTTAATTTTACCAAGCCTCATTTGGTTGATCATTTCTTGGGTATAATATTTTTTCCAAAAATTAACTCCTTCCTTAAATGCCTTTTTTTCTTCAACTGATTTAATTAACGGCTTATTTCGATTCAATACTGAAAGAGCGGCTTTCAGCATTTTGGAATAATTGGATGACATATTGGATAAGTGAATCCTATATGCTGCAATAATTTTTTCATGATGAATAATTTCATATTTGCGTGTAATCTTGAGGTAAAGGTCATAATCCTCACACATCTTGAGATTCACATCAAATTTATATTCATCAAACACCCATTTATTATATAAAACGGCTGCATGCATTCCAATAAAGTTGCCCTGCAACATGTAGTAGAAATGATTTTCGTTGACAGTATCATTCAAAACAAAAACTTCCCCAGTCTCCTCATAAACTTTCTCATGGGATCCTGCCACAAAAGCGATTTGGGGGTTGTTTTGGATTATATCCAAGTTCGTGTGAAGAGAGTTGGGTTTAAAGTAATCATCCGCATCTAAAAACGCCAAGAATTTGCCTCTACTGTGTCTAATACCAGTATTGCGAGCCGCAGAAAGCCCTTGATTATATTGATAAATATACCTTACTGGCAACAACTTGGCAACCTCTGATGTATCATCAAGCGATCCATCATCGACAACCAAAATCTCCAATTCCTCTATATTTTGTTCAAGGGCACTCTGAACTGCCTGCTTCAGAAATTTCCCATGATTATAGCAGGTAATAATCACTGAGACCTGCACATTTGATAAATGCCTAGTTTCCATCTAAAAAATATTCTTAAAAGTTAAAAATTTAATACAATATAGCAAAAAATGCAGAATTGATTTAGAAGCAACAAAAAAGGGGCAACTAATTGTTACCCCTTCTTTTTTAGCTGATATACCTAAAATCAAACTCCGGATCAAAGTCCTCCAAGAACCCTTTGATCAGTGCGATTACCTCGTCAATATCTTTCTTACTGGCCGTCTCCACGGTTGTATGCATATATTTAAGCGGGAGGGATATCAGCGCCGATGGCACACCTTCATTGCTGTAAGCAAAGGCATCGGTATCGGTACCTGTACCCCGGGAGGCTGCGGCCCGTTGGAAATCAATTTTGCGGTTTTTTGCGGCAGCTATGATTAAATCTAAAAGCTTTTTATGCACTGAAGCTCCATAAGTCAATACAGGCCCATTTCCAGCTGTCTGGTCACCACTCGTCACCTTGTTGTACAAGGGAGCAGTGGTGTCATGACATACGTCGGTAATGATGGCCACATCAGGCTTGATTCTTCTGGCAATCATTTCTGCTCCACGCAGTCCGATTTCTTCCTGAACGGCATTGACGATGTACAGACCGAAAGGAAGTTTGACACCCTCTTCATGAAGTTGCCTGGCTACTTCTGCAATCATGTAGCCCCCGATCCTATTATCAAGTGCCCGGCCGGAATAGAATTTCCCATTTAGCTCAGTCAGTTCATCCCTGAAAGTTACTACGCAGCCAACATGAATCCCCATCTCTTCAACTTCATCCTTGCTTCTGGCTCCCACGTCGATAAAGATATTATCAAGAGTTGGCCCTTCTTCTTTGCTTTTGTCCCTGACATGTATGGCCGGCCAACCAAAAACACCCGGAATGATCTTCTCATCTGTATGTATGTTGACCCGCATCGAAGGAGCGATCATGTGGTCGGAGCCCCCGTTGCGGCGAACATAGATGTAACCTTCCGGCGTAATGTAGTTGACAAACCAGCTGATCTCGTCCGCATGGGCTTCAATTACCACCTTAAATTTGGCATCGGGATTAAGCACCCCCACAGCTGTACCATAATTATCGGTGAAATATTCATCCACATACGGTTTGATATAATCCAACCATATTTCTTGTCCGGACGCTTCAAACCCAGTGGGCGAGGCATTATTTAAATATTTGTATAGAAATTGTGTATTTGCTCCCATTAAGTATTTTGTTTACAAAGGAATATTGCCATGCTTCTTTCTAGGCAACTTGTCCACCTTGTTCTCCAGCATTTTAAAGCCTCTAATTAACTTCTCTCTTGTTTCCGACGGCATGATCACCTCATCGATAAAACCTCTGTGTGCGGCTCTGTATGGATTGGCAAACTTAGCGGTGTACTCGTCAACCTTCTCCTGCAATTTGGCCTCTTTATCATCAGCCTCTGCAATTTCCTTCTTAAAGATAATCTCGGCAGCACCTTTGGCACCCATTACCGCGATTTCGGCTGTTGGCCATGCAAAATTGAGGTCAGCACCGATATGCTTGGAGTTCATCACGTCATATGCACCTCCATAAGCTTTTCTAGTAATCACGGTAATTCTTGGTACTGTCGCTTCCGAGAAGGCATATAGCAATTTGGCACCATTGGTAATAATGCCGTTCCACTCCTGATCTGTACCAGGTAGGAAGCCTGGTACATCTACCAACACTAGCAAAGGTACATTGAAAGAGTCACAGAAACGCACAAAACGCGCAGCCTTTACAGAGGCGTCGTTATCCAAAACGCCAGCCATAGACTGAGGCTGGTTACCCACTACTCCAATACTTCTACCGGCGATTCTTGCAAATCCAACAACAATATTGTCTGCGTAATTTTTATGTACTTCCAAGAATGACCCCTCATCCACGGTTCCCTCGATTACCTCCCGCATGTCATATGGATGGTTGGGGTTTTCAGGAATTACCTCATCGAGCACCTTACGGCTTTCATCCTCCTTCATTTCGTATGGAAACACCGGAGCCGTGTCCTCACAATTCTGAGGGACATAGCTTAAGATCTGCTTGATATGGTTAATGCACTCCATTTCGTTGGCACAGGAGAAATGGGTCACCCCGCTTTTTACAGAGTGGGCACTGGCCCCTCCAAGTTCTTCTGCGGTCACATTTTCCTGGGTAACCGTTTTCACCACGTTTGGCCCAGTCACAAACATATAGGAGGTATCCTCTACCATTAAGATAAAGTCAGTGATAGCTGGGGAATAAACTGCCCCGCCAGCGCATGGCCCCATGATACCTGATATCTGCGGCACCACCCCTGAAGCAAGGGTATTTCTGTAAAAGATATCTGCATAGCCGCCAAGGGAATTGACACCCTCTTGGATTCTTGCTCCACCCGAGTCATTTAAGCCAATAACTGGAGCTCCATTTTTCATGGCCATATCCATGATTTTGCAGATCTTCTCAGCATGGGTCTCCGATAGCGATCCTCCAAAAACAGTAAAATCCTGGGAAAAAACATAGGTCAATCTACCGTTGACATTCCCGTAGCCAGTAACCACGCCGTCGCCAAGGTAATGTTCATTGTCAATACCGAAGTCCTTGCCCCGGTGCATCACAAACTTGTCAATTTCCTGGAAGGAACCTTCATCCATTAAAAGGTGAATCCTTTCCCTGGCTGTCAGTTTTCCTTTTTTATGTTGAGAGGCTATCCGGGCTTCTCCCCCGCCCTGGAGCGCCTCTTGGTTTTTCTTTTTTAATAAATCATATTTTTCCTGGTTGCCAGGTAAAGTATATACGCCTTTAGTTGTACTATCCATGAGTTTATTGTTGTAAAGATTTAGTCAAATATAGCCATGCAAACCCTATCCAAAAAATTTGCCTTCAACTTATTGTTGTTTTTGTCCAATGTCGGCCTAATTATTGGATTGTGGGCAGAAGATATTTTTTCCTTCTATTTTTTCTTAGTTAAATAAAAAGGAGGAACTAATGCTTTTTAAATAAACTTTCTATATTCGCACAACTAAATTTTGCCAAAAGATGAATTTTAAGAAGGCAGCAGTCATAGACATGGGGACCAATACATTTCATTTGCTATTGGTAGAATTGCATGAAGATAGTTTCAGGACAATTTATAAGGAAAAAGTTGCCGTTAAACTCGGCCAGGGGGGAATTTCCAAAAAACAACTTATGCCTGATGCCCGAAAAAGAGCCTACCACACCTTACAGCATTTCCACAACCTGATCAAAGGTGAAGGAATAAATGACATTTTTGCTTTTGCTACTAGTGCGGTTAGAAATGCAGAAAACGGCCCCGAATTCGTCCAAAAAATCAAAAAGCTTTACAATATAGAAGTAAATGTAATCGATGGTGAGCAAGAGGCCCAGTTGATATATGAGGGTATCAAATTCTCCGGTTCACTTTCGGATAGTACCAGCTTAATGATGGATATCGGTGGCGGAAGCGTGGAATTCATCATTGGCAATAATGTACAGTCCTTCTGGAAGCAAAGTTTTGAAATAGGGGGACAGCGCATGCTTGATCTTTTCCACTATCACGACCCGATTCTTCCTGAAGAAATGGATAAGTTGGAAAGCTACCTAGCCGAAAAACTTCACGATCTAGTTCTCGCTATCCATAAGTTTGAACCGACTGAACTGGTAGGAGCCTCTGGAACCTTTGATACGCTATCAGACATCTATTTTGCAAGCCTTAAACAGAAAAAGCAGAAAACTCAGCAAACATTTGACCTCCCTTCGACTGAGTTTTATAAAATCGCAAAACAACTCGTAACGTTGAACAAGCAAGAAAGGCTGGATATCCCTGGCATGATTCCCATGAGGGTGGATATGATCGTGGTGGCCAGCTTACTGATCACCTATATCTTGAAATTTGTCCCAGCCCAACACTTGTATTGTTCCACTTACGCACTCAAAGAGGGCGCTATTTCCCAACTTATCAGAAAAGAGTGCCCAGTAAATAGTTAATACTCTTCCGTACTTGATTACATGAATTACACACTTGATCGATTAAGTAAATTTTCAAAAGAAGTTTTTTTAAAAATCGGCTGTCCTGAAGACCAGGCAAGCATTGCTACCGGAATTCTATTATCTGCAGACCTGCGGGGGGTGGATTCACATGGAGTGGCTAGGCTATCTGGTTATGTCAGGTTATGGGAGGCTGGAAGGATTAATCCTAAACCAAATATCCACGTCACCTACGAAACTCCCAGCACGGCTGTGGTAGATGGTGATGGAGGCTTAGGGTTGGTAGTAGCGCCTTATGCAATGAAGGTTGCTATTGAGAAGGCAAAACTTGCGGGAACCGGCTGGGTTTCCGTCAAAAACTCCAATCACTACGGAATTGCGGGCGTTCATGCTATGGAGGCTTTGCAGCACGACATGATCGGGCTGTCTATGACGAATGCCAGTCCACTCGTGGCTCCTACTTATGCTAGGGAGCGCTTGTTAGGAACCAACCCCATCTCTGTAGCCATACCGGCGGGAAAGCAGCCCCCTTTTGTGGCAGACTTGGCTACTACCACTGCGGCAAATGGTAAGCTGGAAATCCTTACCCGAAAAAATGAGCAGGCACCATCAGGATGGATTCAAGATAAAGACGGGCAACCAACTACTAGTCCTAGCGGCGTAAAAGATGGTGGCGCATTACTCCCATTGGGGGGTGACAAAGAACATGGTTCACATAAAGGCTATGCTTTGGGGGCCATTGTAGATATATTCTCCGCAGTCCTTTCTGGAGCTAATTATGGTCCTTGGGTGCCGCCATTTGTAGCTTTTCTACAACCAGACCCAAACCCGGTTGGAGAAGGACTGGGACACTTCTTTGGTGCAATGCGGGTAGACGCTTTCCGACCGGCTGAAGAATTCAAATCAAACATGGACAATTGGATTTCAAGATTTAGATCGGCCAAGACAATTGAAGGCCATGATAAAGTCCTAATCCCCGGTGACCCTGAAAGAGAAATTGAGACAATCAGGAGAAAAGATGGAATACCATTGCTTCCTTCCGTGGTGGATGATTTAAAAGCGTTGGGAGAAAAATTTAGCGTTGAGCTGTAAAACAAACGGGGCTTGAATATCAGATATTCAAGCCCCGTTTGTTTTATGCGCCACCTTAATCAACCAAAAAGATCTGAACTCAGATATCTATCCCCCCTATCGCAGACTATGCAGACAATCCAACCTTTATCTATTTCAGAAGCCACTTTAAGCGCAGCATGCAAGGCACCCCCACTGCTCATGCCTGCAAGGACCCCTTCTTCTTTAGCCAATCTTCGAGTCATGTGAGTAGCATCTTGCTGGCTTACGTCTATTACCCTATCTACCCTTTTAGGCTCAAATATTTTTGGCAAAAACTCTTTGGACCACCGTCTTATACCCGGAATGCTTGAACCATCTGTAGGCTGGGTTCCTACAATCTGTATATCTGGATTTTTCTCTTTCAAGTATCTGGACACCCCCATGATTGTTCCCGTAGTCCCCATGGCTGAAACAAAGTGGGTGATTTGGCCATCTGTATCTCTCCATATTTCCGGACCCGTACCGACATAGTGGGCTCTATAATTATCCGGATTGGAAAATTGATTAAGAATGAAATAACCATCCCTTTCGGCCATTTCCTCTGCAAGAGTCCGGGAATACTCAATAGTTTTAGCAGCTGGAGTCAATATGACTTTAGCCCCATAAGCCTCCATGGATAATATTCTCTCTTTGGTGGAGTTATCCGGCATTACGAGGGTCATGTGTACGCCTAGTAAGTTGGCTACCATGGCGAGCGCGATACCGGTATTCCCAGAAGTAGCCTCAATAAGTCTGTCCCCAGATTTAAGCTCTCCCCGGTCTAGGGCAGAGCGGATCATATTATAGGCAGCCCTATCCTTCACGCTCCCTCCTGGGTTTTGCCCTTCAAGCTTTGCGAAGATTTTTACATTTGGATTTTCAGGAATTACGTTAAGCTCTACCAAGGGTGTATTGCCTATCAATTCAAATAAACGCATGGAAAAGAAATTTAAGATCCGCTTTTAACTATAAAAGTATCGGTTTCATTGGTGTTTTCTTGGTGCATTTTAGCCTGATAATAAATTTTAGAATCCGCCGGAATGCTTTTAGTTAACCAGACATTGCCTCCAATGATGCTTCGAGCACCTATTTCCGTTTCGCCACCAAGAATAGTCGCTCCTGCATAAATAACCACCTCATCATGAATGGTTGGATGTCGTTTTTTGTCAGCCATTTCTTTATCAACACTGAGGGCCCCAAGTGTTACACCCTGATACACCTTCACACCGCTTCCGATCAGGGCAGTTTCTCCAATCACTACACCCGTCCCATGATCAATGCAAAAACGTCTTCCAATCTGCGCGCCGGGATGAATATCTATGCCAGTCATACCATGGGCATACTCTGTCATCATACGCGGGATCAGCATTATTTTGTTTCTATACAATATATGGGCTATGCGGTAGGCTGCTATCGCTAAAAACCCAGGATAGCTTCGGATGATTTCAGTTTTGCTTTTGGCAGCGGGATCACCCTCAAACATTGCCTCAACATCCTCCAGTATCAAATCATAGACACCATCAAGATCAGCAAAAAACTTATGCTGTAGCTGAGTTACATCTTGATTGTGAAGTTGAGGATTGAGAAGCAAAAGAGAAGCAAAATCCTCTTTAATTTTCTCATACTTTTCTTCAACTTCAGTCCTTTTCAATAATGATTTCGGGGCATATTCTGGAAAAAGAAACCCTAAAAGCTCTTCCAGGAAATCATGAATGATTTTTCTGGAAGGACATTTAGGGCAGGCCGTGTGGGCTTTATAAATTTTATCAATGAACTTTTGCATAATTGGTTTTTTCCTAAAAAAGAAAACCCGCTCGAATTACATATGGTTCATTGTAGGGGGACCTTAGATTATCATACATCAAATTGTAAAGAATAGATATATTAATCCCTCCTCGTTGGCCAAATGGGGAAAAATAACCCCCTCCAACAAAAAGACCTGGCACCCAGTCACGCTGTAGTCTATCCTGATAATCTACATATTGGGCATTTAAGGTTTCAAATTCTCCATGAAGAAAGAAGTTGGGCAACACGTTAAACCTGTTGAATATCCTACCCCCAAATACACTTGAACCTGGTGTGTTGAGCCAACGGAAGTTTATGTATTGATAAGTTGCACCCACACCGGCGGAATATCTTTCGGTAATCATAACACCAGCCAATGGCGAAACATCAATGAAGGTAACAGACCCAAACTGCAAACTGAAATTACCTCCATAATACATTCTGTCCTTCAATGGAGGGCTTTCATCCAAGTATATTTCTCTCTGCGCAAAAGAGTCAAATGATAAGGCAAGTATTAAAAACAGGACTATTAAGGTAAGTTTACTCTTCAACAATGACATACAGGTCTTCTGATTTACGTTTCATTAAATATCTTTCACGGGCAAACTTCTCCAAAAGTTCATAATTGCTCATCAACTCTTCCCTCTCAGCCTGAATTTTGGTTTTCCGCTCTTGGTAGAATTCTTTCTGTTTTTCCAAATCCCGGAGCTTTGCTCTCAGTTTAAACTGGCTAAAGATGTCATTTGTATCAATGAAAATCATCCAGCATATGAATAGAACTGTAAAAATAAAATAGAAGTTTTTGGTGTACTTAAGGTATTTGGCCATTGCTGCAGATCTTTAACTCAAGCAAATATAAAAATTATTCAATAGAAAAAGGCCCTTCCGAGCTTGGGGCATCTAAAAATAAAAAAGGTAACCGATTGGTTACCTTTTCTTTATTTATTAAAATTTCTTTCCAGGAAAATAGGCTGATTCACCTAGCTGCTCCTCAATTCTCAAGAGCTGGTTGTATTTTGCCATTCTATCAGACCTGGAAGCTGAACCAGTTTTGATTTGGCCAGTATTTAAGGCTACTGCCAAGTCAGCAATTGTAGAATCCTCAGTTTCACCAGAACGGTGAGACATTACAGACTTATATTTATTTCTATGACAAAGGTCAACCGCTTTAATAGTCTCAGTCAGAGAACCGATTTGGTTTACCTTTACCAAAAGAGAATTGGCAATGTTCTCATCTATACCTCTTTGAAGTCTTTCCACATTGGTCACGAATAGATCATCTCCAACAATTTGGATTTTATGGCCAACAGCGTCGGTCATCAATTTCCAACCATTCCAATCATCCTCATGCATACCGTCTTCGATGGAGATGATTGGATACTTGTTGACCCAATCAGCCCAGTAATCAGCCATCTGCTGAGAAGTGAGTTCGTCACCAGTAGACTTTTTGAAAACATATAGGCCTTTTTCCTCATCATAGAATTCAGAAGAAGCTGCATCCATGGCTATGAATACATCCTCTCCAGGTCTGAATCCAGCCTTTTCGATAGCCTGTAGCACCACCTCAATAGCTTCAACATTGGAACGCAGGTTAGGAGCAAATCCTCCCTCATCGCCAACGTTTGTAGAAAGACCTTTGGACTTCAAAACTGACTTTAAGTGGTGGAAAATCTGAGTTCCCATTCTCAAAGAATCAGAGAAGGTCTCGGCACCAGTAGGCATTACCATGAATTCTTGGAAGTCAATCGCGTTATCAGCATGAGACCCACCATTCAAGATATTCATCATAGGTACAGGAAGTGTGTTGGCACTTACCCCACCGATGTATCTGTACAAAGGCTGACCAGCTTCCATGGCTGCAGCTTTGGCTACGGCCAACGAAACACCTAGAATAGCGTTGGCACCTAGATTTGACTTATTTTTTGATCCATCCAAATCAATCATGATCTGGTCAATCATATTTTGTTCAAAAACATCGAACCCAGCCAATTCAGGTCCTATCTTATCATTTACATTGGCGATGGCTTTCAAAACACCCTTTCCCATGTAAACCTCTTTGTCATCATCTCTAAGCTCTACAGCTTCATGAACACCCGTGGAAGCACCACTAGGCACTGCTGCTCTACCAAAAGCTCCGCTATCGGTTACCACATCTACCTCAATAGTAGGATTGCCCCTGGAGTCAAGAATTTGTCTAGCGTGAATTTGTTGTATTAAACTCATATGTATAAAAGGTTATAGGTTGATTTAATTATTGATTAAGGCTAAAAACTCATCAAAAAGGTATCTTGAATCATGTGGGCCCGGAGAGGACTCAGGGTGATACTGCACAGAAAACGCCGGTTTTGAAGTATGCTTGATACCTGCAATGGTTCCATCGTTCAAGTGGACGTGAGTAATTTCAACATTTGGGTTGTCCGAAATATCCTCTTTTGTAATATTGAAGCCGTGATTCTGAGAAGTAATCTCACTTTTCCCAGTTTTAACATTTTTGATTGGGTGATTAAGACCTCGGTGACCATGGTGCATCTTGTATGTCCCCACTCCGCAAGCTCTAGCTAACAACTGATGCCCCAAACAAATCCCGAAAAGCGGTTTGTTTAACTCAAGCAATTCTTTTGTAGTTTCAACTGCGTAATCCATCACAGCTGGATCACCAGGACCGTTAGAAAGGAAATAAGCATTGGGCGCCCATTTTTCCATTTCGGCCACACTGGTTTTAGCTGGAAACACTTTGCAATAAACACCGCGATCGGCCAGATTTCTTAAGATATTTAGCTTAATTCCGTAATCTATACAAGCAACTTTTACCTCTGCATTTTCATCTCCAAAGAAGTAAGGTTCTTTGGTTGACACCTTAGAGGAAAGCTCCAAACCGGCCATACTAGGAACTTTGTCCAATTCGGCTTGCAGATCTTCCAAGTTATCATATTCTGAGCTGATAATGGCATTCATAGCCCCTTTAGATCGAAGGTGCCTTACGAGTTTCCTTGTATCCACATCAGCAATACCAGTAACACCGTGCTCTTCCAAGTAAGCCTGTAAGCTCTTAGTGGCATCTATCCTACTATGCACATCAGAGAAGTGGCTCACCACTATCCCAGCAATCAAAGGATGTGCAGATTCAACTTCTGTATCTATAGTGCCATAATTTCCAATATGAGGAGTGGTGTTTACGATAATCTGGCCTGTATACGAAGGGTCGGTATAAATCTCCTGATAACCGGTCATCCCGGTATTGAAACATATTTCTCCGCCATTAGTGCCATCCTTGCCTACAAGAGTTCCGTAAAAAACGGTTCCGTCCGCTAAGAGTAAAGTTGCTTTTTTTCTGTTCATTCTTAGGTATTAGATTCGTTGGTCAAATTTAGTGAAATTATTAAGAAGTGAAGAATGTCCTATTCTTAAAGGATATAAAAAAAGGGATTGAACCAAAGCCCAATCCCTTTTCTATATTATGAAAATAACATATCTTATTCAGATTTGTTTTCATCTTTTGATTCTTCAGCATCAGACGACTTAGCTTCAGTAGAAGCATCAGTTCCTTCAGCCTTAGAAGCACCAGATCCTCTTCTACTTCTTCTAGTAGTTTTCTTAGCTGGCTTAGCTTCTTTCAACATCAATTCGTTGAAGTCAACCAATTCAATGATACACATTTCAGCATTATCACCTAGACGGAATCCAGTTTTAATAATTCTAGTGTACCCTCCTGGTCTTGTACCTACTTTCTCAGAGATTTCGCCGAAAAGAGCCTTTATGGCTTCTTTGCTTTGAAGGAAAGAGAAAGCAATTCTTCTATTGTGAGTAGTGTCCTCTTTAGCTCTCGTGATTAGAGGTTCTACATGTTTCTTCAATTCTTTAGCCTTGGCAAGCGTGGTGGATATACGCTTGTGAAGAATTAAGGAAGTAGCCATGTTCGAAAGCATTGCTTTTCGATGCGAGGCTGTCCTGCCAAGGTGGTTAAATTTCTTACCGTGTCTCATCGTTTATTATTCTTCATCAAGTTTATACTTAGACAAATCCATCCCGAAGGTCAATCCCTTATCTTGGATCAACTGCTCCAACTCAGCTAGAGATTTCTTACCGAAATTTCTAAACTTCATCATATCGGAGATTTCAAGTTTGGCAAGGTCACCCAAAGTTTTCACATCCGCTGCTTTCAAGCAGTTGAATGCTCTTACAGAAAGATCCAAATCGCCTAGAGAAGTCTTCAACAATTTTCTCATGTGAAGGAATTCCTCATCGATTGGCTCAGCTTGGTTCATTGTCACATCCTCAAGTACCATAGTCTGGTCAGAGAACAACATGAAGTGCTGAATCAAAATCTTGGCAGATTCCTGAAGAGCTTTCTCAGGGTGGATAGAACCATCAGTAGATACTTCAAGAATCAATTTCTCAAAGTCAGTCTTCTGCTCTACCCTTGTGTTTTCCACGCTGTATTTCACATTCTTGATAGGTGTGAAGATAGCATCAATAGGAATGACACCGAATACTTGCTCTTTTGGCTTGGACTCTTCAGCTGGAAGGTAACCTCTACCTTTTTCAACTGTTATTTCAATTTCAAAACTTTTCGTATCATCCAAGTGGCAGATGACCAACTCTGGATTCAGGACCTCAAAGGAAGAGGTGAACTTAGCGATATCTCCGGCAGTAAAGACATCCTGATTTTTGATTTCGATGGTGATTTTTCCATCAATAGAATCATGAATCTTCTTAAGTCTTACTTGTTTAAGATTAAGAATGATATCAGTAACGTCTTCGACAACCCCTTCAATGGTTGAAAACTCATGCACTACTCCAGGAAGTTTCACTGAAGTGATGGCATAACCTTCTAGGGAAGAAAGCAAAATTCTTCTCAACGCATTGCCAATTGTTACCCCATAACCCTTTTCAAGTGGCTTGAAGGTAAATAGGCCGTGAAAATCATCAGCTTTTTCCATTACCACTTTTTCGGGCATCTGAAATGCTAGTATGGACATATCTTTAGTTCTTTTAAGTCAGAAGTTATATTATTACTTAGAGTAAAGTTCAACGATAAGTTGCTCCTTGATATTCTCAGGGATATCATCTCTAGAAGGGATGCTTACAAACTTACCAGAATAAGAACTGTTATCCCACTCTAACCAAGGATAACGGTTTTGTGCTTTACCTGCAAGACTCTCCGTAATAGCTTCAAGAGACTTAGACCGTTCTCTAACCGCTACAACATCACCAGGCTTAAGGGTATAAGATGGGATATTTACAATCTCGCCATTCACTAAGATATGCTTGTGAGAAACCAACTGTCGAGCTGCTCTTCTAGTAGGGGCAATACCTAATCTAAATACGGTATTATCCAATCTACCTTCCAACAACTGAAGAAGGTTTTCACCAGTGATACCCTGCTTTCTAGAAGCGATATCAAACATTTTGGCGAACTGTCTTTCCAATACACCGTAGATGTACTTAGCTTTTTGCTTTTCCATCAACTGAATTGCATATTCAGACTGCTTTTTTCTTCTACCTCTCCCGTGCATGCCTGGAGGATAGTTTTTCTTTTGAAGTGCTTTGCTTTGTCCTTCGATTGGTTCACCGAACTTCCTAGCAATTTTCGCTTTAGGACCTCTATATCTAGCCATTCTCTTTATCCGTTAATATTAAACTCTTCTACGTTTTGGAGGACGACATCCGTTGTGTGGAAGTGGCGTCACATCTGTAATCGTAGTTACATCAAGACCTACATTTTGTAAAGTTCTGATGGCAGACTCTCTACCAGAACCAGGACCTTTTACAAAAACCTCGATTTTTCTCAAACCTAAGTCATAAGCAACTTGTCCGCAGTTTTGAGCGGCCATCTGTGCTGCATAGGGAGTATTTTTCTTTGAACCTCTGAAACCCATTTTACCGGCAGAAGCCCATGAAATCACCTGACCAGAGTTATTGGTAATGGAGATGATGATGTTGTTAAAAGAAGCTCTGATGTGGGCTTGCCCTACTGCTTCTACTTTAACAACCCTTTTTTTACCTTTAGCTTTATCGTTTCTTTTCTGAGCCATAATCTAAATCAAGATTTATTTAGTTGCTTTTTTCTTGTTAGCAACAGTCTTTCTCTTACCCTTTCTAGTTCTAGCGTTGTTCTTAGTCTTTTGACCTCTCAAAGGAAGACCTTTTCTGTGTCTTAGACCTCTGTAACAACCGATGTCCATCAATCGCTTGATGTTTAGCTGAACTTCAGACTTCAGTACACCCTCAGTTCTGTATTCTTCAGCAATAATATTTCTAATAGCGGTAGACTCCTCATCATCCCACTCACCTGCTTTTTTATCCTCAGATATGCCTGCTTTTTTCAAAATAGCTTCAGCTGAACTTCTTCCAATACCGAAGATGTATGTTAAGCCGATTACGCCGCGCTTGTTGTCCGGAATGTCAACACCTGCAATTCTTGCCATAATATTAACCTTGTCTTTGTTTAAACTTAGGGTTTTTCTTGTTGATAACGTAAAGCTTCCCTTTTCTTCTGATCACTTTACAGTCAACACTTCTCTTTTTAATAGATGCCTTTACTTTCATGTCTGTGTTATTTAATGGTCTACTAATATGAAGCTATCTTAATAGACCCTTCATGATAGTTTATTTATAACGATATACAATTCTGCCTTTGGAAAGGTCGTATGGAGACATCTCCAATTTCACCCTGTCACCAGGAAGAATCTTAATATAGTTCATTCTCATTTTACCGGAAATATGGGCTATCAGTTGATGACCATTTTCCAATTCTACTTTGAACATTGCGTTGGACAATGCTTCGATTATAGTACCATCCTGCTCTATAGAGGTCTGTTTCGCCATGTTTAGAATTTAAAATTTTCTTCTATATACTTATGTGTAGTCAATATCTCCGTTCTGTCCTCAAATACCGCAATGGTATGTTCAAAATGGGCTGAAGGTTTGCGATCAGCAGTCCTAATGGTCCATCCATCCCGTTCCTGCACCACATTTCTCGATCCCAAATTTACCATGGGCTCGATGGCGATTACCAGACCGTCCATTAGTTTTTGTCCACTTCCCCGTTTGCCGTAGTTAGGCACTTCAGGAGATTCGTGAAGGCTGCGGCCTAAGCCGTGTCCTACCAGCTCGCGGACTACCGTGTAGCCCTTGGCTTCTACAAATTTTTGGATCGCGTGGCCTATATCACCAATGCGGTTACCGAAAACAGCTTTTTCAATACCGTGATATAAAGATTCTTTGGTAGCTTTTAAAAGTGACAGTACAGAGGGGGAAACTTCACCGACAGGGTAAGTATAAGCGCAATCGCTATGAAAACCTTGGTGAAAGACTCCACAATCTATTGAGATTATATCGCCATCTTTCAAAACATACTCCCCTGGAAAACCATGTACAACAACTTCGTTGACCGATATACAAAGGGAGGATGGAAATCCATTATATCCTTTAAACGAAGGGACACCCTGGTGATCCCGGATGTACTCCTCCGCAATTTTATCCAAGAAGGAAGTCTTGACTCCTTCTTTCACATATTTGGCAACTTCTCCGTGAGCTCTGCCTAAAATTTCAGCACTATCTTTTATTAACTGGACTTCTTCTGAAGTCTTGTAATGTATCATATATTATGCGACAGCGTAGTTTGAAGGATTATTTTTAATGTTTCCACTCTTCATCATTCCTTCATAGTGTCGCATCAACAGATAGCTTTCTATTTGACGCAAAGTATCCATGATTACCCCTACCATAATCAGTAGAGATGTACCACCATAGAACTGGGCAAACTCACCTCCGACTCCAGCCATCATCGCAAAAGCTGGCATGATTGCCACCAAAGCCAAGAGAATGGATCCCGGTAATGTAATTCTTGAAATAATATTATCAATGAAATCTGCAGTAGGCGCACCTGGCTTGATACCCGGTACAAAACCACCATTTCTTTTCATGTCTTCAGCTATTTGCTCCGGATTAACCGTGATAGCGGTATAGAAGAAGGTGAAGAGGATAATCATTATTGCAAATACCAAATTGTATTGCCAAGAGGTAAAGTCACTAAATGTGCTCCCGATATAGTTGGCTATATCACTGTCTTCCGCCCAAATCTGAGCTACAAGAGCAGGAAGGAACATCAAGGACTGGGCAAAGATGATAGGCATTACCCCAGAAGCATTCACCTTGATAGGGATATACTGTCTCTGGCCGCCATAAACTTTACCACCAACCACTTGTTTGGCATACTGCACAGGTATTCTTCTGGTAGCTTCTGTCAACGCCACAACACCAACCACTACAAAGAACAGAACAGCAGCTTCAATGATCAGCAACAACATACCGCTGGTACCTCTAGAGAGGGTTTCTGCGATAATAGCTCCAGGGAACCTAGAAATGATACCGATCATAATCAACATGGAAATACCGTTGCCGATGCCTTTCTCCGTGATTTTCTCACCCAACCACATACAAAACATGGTACCGGCTGACAACAACACTAGAGAAGAGAACATGAATAAAGGCTTACTCACCATAATTGCTTCATTTGGAATGGTAGCGGTGACATAACCTATACCTTGGGCTACTGTGATCAAGATCGTCAATACCCTAGTGATTTGGTTGATGCGTTTTCTACCCGACTCCCCTTCTTTCTGAAGCTTTTGGAAATATGGTACTCCAACAGTTAACAATTGCAATACAATGGATGCCGAGATGTATGGCATAATACCTAACCCAAAAATGGATGCATTGCTAAATGCTCCACCAAGGAAGGTATCAATAAGCCCAAATATACCTTCAGATGATCCTGTTAGCTTACTTGGGTCAACACCTGGCAATACGATAAAAGAACCTAATCTGAATACAATCAGAAAACCGATTGTATTCAGAATACGGATTCTTAAATCTTCAATAGAAAAGATGTTCTTAACTGTTGAGATAAACTTTTTCATTCTTAAATCTTGTTAACAGATCCGCCAGCTTTTTCGATAGCTTCAACAGCGGATGCTGAGAAATGGTGAGCACTTACGTTTAATTTCGCCGTAAGTTCGCCTCTTCCAAGGACTTTTACAACATCTTTTTTCGCAGCTAGACCATTTTCTACTAAAGTATCAAATGAAATCTCCTGAATGTTAAGCTTATCAGCCAATTCCTGAAGGGTATTTAGGTTGACAGGCTTACATTCAATTCTGTTAAGGCTCTTGAAACCAAACTTAGGAACTCTTCTTTGAAGAGGCATTTGACCACCTTCAAAACCTAATTTAGATTTATAACCAGACCTTGATTTTGCTCCTTTGTGACCTCTTGTCGAAGTCCCACCTCTACCAGATCCTTGGCCACGGCCAATTCTTTTTCGAGTTTTTACGGAACCTTCGGCAGGTTTTAATGTATGTAATTTCATAATTAAGCTTCCTCCACTTTTACAAGGTGACTTACTTTTCTTATCATTCCAGCGATCTGAGGGGTGTTTTCCACTTCCACAGTCCTGTTAATCTTACCTAGACCTAGAGCGGTTATAGTCGCCTTTTGATCTTCTGGCTTACCGATTGTGCTTCTAACTTGCGTTACTTTTACCTTAGCCATGTTCTTAACCGTTAAATACTTTTGATAATTTAACTCCACGCTGTTGTGATACAGCGATAGCATCTCTAAGTTGAGAAAGCGCATCGATAGTAGCTTTCACCACGTTGTGAGGGTTAGAAGATCCTTTGGACTTAGCCAATACATCTTTCACACCAGCACTCTCCAACACCGCACGCATCGCACCACCGGCGATAACACCAGTACCGGGAGCAGCAGGTTTGATCAACACCAATCCGCCACCAAATTTTCCAATTTGTTCGTGAGGAATGGTACCTTTCAACACAGGAACCTTTACAAGGCTCTTCTTAGCGTCTTCTATACCTTTAGTAATTGCATCAGTTACCTCATTAGCCTTACCAAGACCAAATCCCACAATACCGTTACCATCACCGACTACTACAATAGCAGAGAAGGAAAATCTTCTACCACCTTTTACTACCTTAGCAACACGGTTGATAGCTACAACTTTTTCTTTAAGATCAGTATCTGTTGCCCTAATGGGTTTCTTTTTAACTTGGGACATAATTTCTATTAAAATTTAAGGCCACCTTCTCTTGCACCTTCGGCAAGAGCTTTTACATTACCATGATATAAATATCCACTTCTGTCGAAAACAACACCAGTGATACCATTTGCTACTGCTCTCTCAGCAAGCTTTTTACCTACTTCTTTAGAAACTTCAACGTTGGCGTTTTTCTTGCTTTTGTCTAGTTCTTTTGAGGAAGCCTGAGCTAAGGTGTGACCTTTAAGATCATCTACTAATTGCGCGTATATACCAGTATTGCTTTTAAATACTGACAAACGAGGTCTTGAATCAGTACCGGAGATCTTTCTCCTGATACTTTTCTTGATTCTAAGTCTTCTTGAATTCTTATTAAAAGCCATCTTTTAATTATTTTTTAGCAGCAGTTTTACCAGCTTTACGTCTAATCTGCTCACCTATGAAGCGAACACCTTTACCTTTGTAAGGTTCTACTTTACGTAGAGACTTGATTTTAGCGGCTACTTGTCCAATTAATTCTTTATCAATACTCTCAAGTGTAACAATTGGGTTCTTACCTTTAGGAGTTTCAGTTTTCACAGAAACACTATCAGGAAGAGCGAAGTATATACTGTGCGAGTAACCAAGGGCTAATTCAAGTACCTGGCCCTGGTTGGTGGCTTTGTAACCAACACCCACTAGTTCTAGTTCCTTCTTGTAACCTTCCGTTACACCAACAACCATGTTGTTGATCAAAGAACGGTACAGTCCGTGAAGAGACTTGTGTCTCTTCGATTCAGTAGGACGAGTTACTACAACCTGGTTGTCTTCCACCTGCATGGTGATATCGGGATTCACATCCTGAGTCAGCGTACCTTTGGGACCTTTAACAGTGACAACGTTATGCGCTGACACGTCTACAGTAACACCCGCCGGTATATTTATTGGTTTTTTACCTATTCTAGACATAACGGTTTATTAATATACGTAACAAAGTACTTCTCCACCTATCCCCTCTGTACGAGCTTCTTTGTCGGTCATTACACCCTTGCTGGTGGAAACGATGGCGATTCCCAAGCCGTTGATAACTCGTGGCATCTCATCATTTTTAACATATTTTCTCAAACCTGGCTTACTTACTCTTGAAAGGTTTACAATTGCGTTCTGCTTAGTGGTAGGGTTGTATTTCAAAGCTATCTTGATAGTCCCTTGAGGACCGTTGTCTTCAAACTTGTAGTTTTGAATATATCCCTTGTCAAAAAGCACTTTTGTAATTTCCTTCTTGATGTTGGAAGCAGGTATCTCTACGATTCGATGAGAAGCCTTGATGGCATTTCTCAACCTGGTTAGATAATCAGCTATTGGATCAGTCATATTTATATAAGTCTAACTGCATGCCCTTTCGGGCGTGCAAAGTTACACAATGATTCTTAGAATAAAAACTTTTGTCTGATTTTTACCAGCTCGCCTTAGTTACACCAGGAATCTTACCCGCAGAAGCCATTTCTCTAAAGGTAACTCTGTTGATACCGAATTTTCTCATGTAACCTTTAGGACGGCCAGTCAACTTACATCTGTTGTGCAGTCTGACAGGAGAAGCGTTTTTAGGAAGCTTATCCAAAGCTTCATAATCACCGGCAGCTTTTAGTTCTGCTCTCTTCTTGGCGTACTTGGCTACAAGACGTTCTCTTTTTCTCTCACGAGCTTTTATTGACTCTCTTGCCATAATTATTCTTCTTTATTTTTGTTGATGAAAGGCATTCCGAAAGCTTTCAATAAAGCAAAGCTCTCTTCGTCAGTATTAGCAGTGGTCACAAAAGTGATGTCCATTCCTGTGATACGGCTTACTTTTTCAATGCTGATTTCAGGGAAAATGATTTGCTCTGTTACACCCATGGTGTAGTTTCCTCTTCCGTCAAAGCCTTTGTCAGAGATACCTTTGAAATCTCTCACCCTTGGAAGAGCTACAGAAATCAAACGATCCAAGAATTCGTACATCCTGTCTCCACGCAAAGTAACTTTGGCGCCGATTGGCATGCCTTCTCTCAACTTAAAGTTAGAGATAGATACTTTTGCTACAGTAGGTACAGCCTTCTGGCCAGTGATCAAAGAAAGCTCTTCAACTCCCTGATCTACCAATTTCTTGTCAGCCACAGCAGCTCCGATACCTTTGTTGATCACAATTTTGGTCAACTTAGGCACCTGCATTACAGACTTATATTGGAATTTTTCCTTAAGTGCAGGAGCTACCTCCTTCACATATTTTTCTTTTACTCTAGGATTAGCCATTGATCACCTCCCCGGTTTTCTTAGAATACCTTACTAATTTACCATTTTCACCTGCTTTTCTTCCTGTTCTGGTAGCTTCACCAGATTTAGGATCTACAAGCATCAGGTTACTGATGTGGATGCCGGCTTCTTTCTTTTCGATGCCACCTTGTGGATTGGTTGCCGATGGTTTGATATGCTTAGTTACCATATTCAATCCTTCTACAATCGCTCTTTTCTTCTCAAGGTTTACAGAAAGTACTTTACCAGTTTTACCTTTATCATCTCCGGCCAATACCTTTACGGTATCGCCAGTTCTGATATGCAATTTTGGTTGCTTATTAAATTTTCTTTCCATGATTACAATACTTCTGGTGCCAAGGATACGATCTTCATAAATTGCTTCTCTCTCAACTCTCTGGCTACTGGGCCAAAGATACGAGTGCCTCTTGGCTCATCGTTGTTATTTAGAAGAACTGCTGCGTTATCCTCAAAACGGATATAAGAACCGTCTTTTCTTCTGATTTCTTTCTTAGTTCTAACAATCACCGCTTTAGAAACGGTACCTTTTTTCATGTTGCTGGAAGAAAGAGCAGACTTTACAGTTACCACAACCTTGTCACCAATGCTAGCATATCTTTTCTTGGTGCCTCCAAGTACACGGATTACAAGTACTTCTTTAGCACCTGAATTGTCCGCTACGCCTAATCTGGATTCTTGTTGTATCATGATTATTTAGCCTTTTCTATAATTTCTACTAATCTCCAACGCTTGTTCTTACTCAGCGGACGAGTTTCACTAATTTTCACAAGGTCGCCTGCGCCACACTCGTTGTTCTCGTCATGAACCATAAATTTGGTAGTTTTAGCAACAAACTTACCGTAGATCGGGTGCTTGACCCTTCTCTCAACGGCAACTGTGATAGACTTATCCATCTTGTTGCTTACTACTTTTCCTATTCTTTCTTTACGTAGATTTCTCTCAGTAGTAGCCATTGATTTCTTATTTAGCTAGTTGTTTTGCTCTCAAAGAAGTCTTTAGTCTGGCTATCAACTTCTTGGTTTCTCTTATTTTATTCGGATTCTCTATTGGAGAAATGGCATGAGCGAAGCGCAATTTTGTCAAATTTTCTTGCTCAGCTGCAATACGCTCAGTGATTTCACTCTCGGAGAGTGCTTGGATTTCAGAGTTTTTCATAGTTGTGAATTATCCTACGTAATCTCTACGTACTACAAATTTTGTACTCACTGGAAGTTTCTGTTGTGCTAGTCGTAGCGCCTCTTGAGCTACTTCTAAGCTTACACCGGTTGCTTCGAAAAGAATTGTCCCCGGTTTGATAACGGCTACCCAATACTCAGGAGCACCTTTACCTTTACCCATACGAACCTCTGCAGGTTTCTTGGTAATAGGCTTATCAGGGAAAATTCTGATCCATACTTGACCTTCTCTTTTCATGGCTCTTGTCATTGCGATACGCGCCGCTTCAATCTGACGAGAAGTAATCCATCCTGGCTCTAGGGATTTGATGCCAAAGTTCCCGAAAGAAAGCGTATGCCCTCTTTGCGCGATGCCTTTGACACGGCCCTTTTGCATTTTTCTATATTTAGTTCTTCTTGGCTGTAACATGATTTCTCACTTATCGGTGAAAATTAGTTATTTCTCTTTCTTCTCTTTGGTCCGCCTTCTCTTCTACGGCCGGCATCTCTTCTTCCGCCCTTCGCTTCATTGGCTACTCCGGCATTTGGAGAAAGATCTCTCTTCCCGTATACCTCACCTTTGAAAATCCAAACTTTGATTCCGATGATTCCGTAGACGGTTGCAGCTTCTGAAATCGCATAATCGATATCTGCTCTCAATGTATGCAAAGGAATTCTTCCCTCTTTGTACATCTCAGATCTCGCCATTTCAGCACCACCCAAACGTCCAGAAAGTTTGATTTTGATTCCTTCGGCTCCTACTCTCATGGTAGCGGCAATAGATTGCTTCATCGCTCTTCTGAAAGAAATACGGGCCTGAAGTTGTTGAGCTATAGATTCCCCTACCAACTTTGCATCAAGTTCAGGACGCTTGATCTCAAATATGTTGATCTGCACATCCTTGTCGGTAAGCTTTTTCAGCTCTTCTTTTAATTTATCGACTTCTGCTCCTCCTTTACCGATTACCACACCTGGGCGAGCTGTATGGATTGTCAGGGTGATTCTCTTAAGAGTTCTTTCGATAATTACCTTTGCGATGCCTCCCTTAGGGATACGGGCATACACATATTTTCTTATTTTTTGGTCTTCATATAGCTTGTCGGCAAAGTCTCTGCCGCCGTACCAGTTAGAATCCCAACCTTTTACGATACCAAGTCTAAAACCTATCGGGTTTACTTTTTGTCCCATAGTCTGATCTTAATTAGAATTATCTTTAGTTTCTACTTCACCAGCGGTCTCCACAGTGTTGATCGCATCAACTACCAAGGTTACATGGTTTGATCTTTTACGAATCCTGTGGGCCCGTCCCTGAGGAGCAGGTCTTAGTCGCTTCAACATACGACCGCTGTCTACCATGATAGTCTTGATCACTAGATCAGCATCTTCCAATTTGGTATCAGGGTTTTTGGCTTGCCAGTTGGCTATAGCAGAAAGTAGAAGTTTCTCTAATCTAATAGCACCATGGTTTGGTGTAAACTTCAATATGCTTAGTGCCTGTCCCACTCTCTTGCCTCTAACTAGGTCAGCTACTAGACGCATTTTTCTAGGTGAGGTAGGAACATTATTTAATCTTGCTACTGCTTCCATGATTATCTCTTTCCTTTATCTTTTTTGGCAATGTGACCTCTAAAGTTTCTTGTAGGGGCAAATTCACCAAGCTTGTGACCCACCATGTTGTCGGTTACGAATACTGGGATGAATTTATTACCGTTATGCACAGCAAAGGTATGGCCTACAAAATCCGGAGAGATCATCGATCTTCTGGACCAGGTCTTGATTACAGACTTCTTTCCAGACTCGTTCATCACGTCCACCTTCTTTAGGAGGTGATGCTCGATATAAGGACCTTTTTTTAATGAACGTGCCATAATTATTTAGATCTTTTACTGATAATAAACTTATTTGAATACTTTTTAGGAGACCTGGTCTTCTTACCTTTAGCAAGCAAACCAGTTCTTGAACGCGGGTGACCTCCTGATGAACGGCCTTCACCACCACCCATTGGGTGATCGACAGGGTTCATAGCCACACCTCTTGTTCTAGGACGTCTTCCTAACCAGCGGTTTCTACCAGCTTTACCTAATACCACGTTCATGTGGTCTGAATTGGAAACAGTTCCTACTGTTGCCAAACATACACCTAGTACCAATCTCATCTCGCCAGAAGGCAATTTGATCGTCACATATTTACCCTCACGGGCTACAATCTGAGCATAGCTACCGGCTGATCTAGCCATAGCTCCACCTTTACCAGGCTTCAGCTCAATGTTGTGAACTATGGTACCCAAAGGAATATTAGCCAGTCGCATAGTATTTCCTACTTCTGGGGCAACACTTTCTCCGGAAATCACTGTTTGTCCAACTTGCAAACCTTCCGGAGCAATAATGTAAGCCTTAGCACCATCCACGTAGTACAACAAAGCCAGACGAGCAGTCCTGTTTGGATCATACTCGATAGCTTTTACTACCGCTGGCACACCGAATTTAGTACGCTTAAAGTCTACTACTCTAAGTCTTCTCTTGTGACCACCACCCATATAGCGGGCTGTCATCTTACCTACATTATTTCTACCACCTGATTTTTTCAACGGAGCCAATAGAGATTTCTCTGGCGTTGACTTGGTAATCTCGTCAAACGCTGGAGCTACTCTGAATCTGGTCCCAGGAGTTACAGGTCTTAATTTTTTAACTGCCATGATTTAATTTCAATTAAACTTCTCCGTAAAAATCAATTACTTCTCCATCGGCTACCTGTACAATGGCCTTCTTGAAGGCATTGGTGTAACCGGATACGATCTTCGACTTGGTGTATCTTGTCTTATGCTTCGCAGCATATCTCATAGTCCTGATTCCGACTACTTTCACACCAAACATTTTCTCTACGGCTTTTTTGATTTCTGGCTTCTTAGCAGTTTTCTCTACGATAAACCCGTAAACTCCGCGTTCATTCATAGCAGAAATCTTTTCCGTAATCAAAGGCTTCTTTAGTATATCCATTGTATTACTTCGATAAAATGTTTTCTAACTTACTTACAGCGTCTTCACAGAAAACAACAACGTCAGCGTGTAGCAGCTCGTAAGTATTTACGTCATCTACTGTGATCACCTTTGTCTTAGGTAGGTTTCTGCTGGATAAGTATACATTCTTGTTTCCTTCTGGAAGGATCACAAGTGATTTCTTATCTGTCAAAGAAAGGCCAGACAATAAAGAAATAAAGTTCTTTGTCTTTGGAGCGTCAAATGACAAGTTCTCCAATACAGAAACATTATTCTCCTGAGCTTTGTAAGAAAGCGCAGACTTTCTAGCCAACTGCTTCAATTTTTTATTTAATTTGAAAGAATAGTTTCTTGGTCTTGGACCGAAGATTCTACCTCCTCCTCTAAATACAGGCGATTTGATGGATCCAGCTCTGGCGCCACCTGTACCTTTTTGCTTTTTGATCTTTCTAGTTGATCCGGCTATCTCAGCTCTTTCTTTGGATTTGTGCGTTCCCTGTCTTTGGTTAGCCAAATATTGCTTAACATCCAAGTAGATCGCATGATCATTTGGCTCAATGCCGAAAATGTCATCCGAAAGGGTTACCTTCCTACCTGTGTCTTCACCGTTATGTTTTAATACTACTAATTCCATTTTCTTACTTCTCTAGAATAACGAAAGAATTCTTTGGACCAGGGACAGAGCCGCTTACCAGGATCAAGTTCTTTTCAGGATAGATTTTAAGTACTTTGAGGTTCATCACTTTCACTCTGTCTCCACCTGTTCTACCGGCCATTCTCATACCTTTGAAAACTCTCGAAGGCCAAGAACATGCACCAATGGAACCTGGATGTCTCGCTCTGTTGTGCTGACCGTGAGTCTGGCCACCAACACCGGCAAAACCATGGCGTTTTACAACACCTTGAAAACCTTTTCCTTTTGAAGTACCGATAGCATCCACAAAGTCTCCCTCGATGAATACTTCTTCTGATTTTACAGTTTTTCCAAGATCAACTTGACCTTCAAACTCTACCCTGAAATCTCTGAATTCAACAACTTTCTGCTTTGGCGTAGTGCCGGCCTTCTTAAAGTGCCCCACTAGTGGCTTAGGAGTGTTTTTCTCCTTACGCTCACCGTATGCCAATTGAACAGCGTTGTACCCGTCTGTTTCAACATTTTTTACTTGCGTCACTACGCAAGGACCAGCTTCTATTAGCGTGCATGCGACGTTACGCCCATCGGCACTAAAAATGCTAGTCATTCCTACTTTTTTACCTATTATTCCAGACATCTTCTGTTATATAATATAATATTTCCACAAGTATCCACACACTTGTGCCCTAAGGGACTGCAAAGTTAGTAATTTAAAACCAGCCTACAAATTACAACTCAAATATTTTCAAACATTTACGCAATATTCCCGTATAAATCATTTTGCGCCTAAAAGAAAAAACCCATCCGCTCATAGCGGACAGGTTTCCAAAAACTTTCGTTTCGTGTCAGGAGGATCAAACTTTGATCTCTACATCCACTCCACTTGGTAATTCGATTTTCATCAAAGCGTCAACAGTCTTAGAACTGTTAGAGTAAATATCCACCAATCTCTTGTAAGTACAAAGCTGGAATTGCTCACGAGCTTTCTTGTTTACGTGTGGAGATTTTAGAACAGTGAATTTCTCTTTTTTAGTAGGCAATGGAATTGGACCTACCACTACTGCTCCTGTAGATTTTACAGCTTTTACGATTTTCTCTGATGACTTATCCACCAGGCTGTGATCGTAAGACTTAAGTTTTATTCTTATTTTCTGATTCATGTTCTAATTTGTTTAGGCTTTGTCTCCTTTTACTTTAGCAATAACTGCCTCTGCAATATTCGATGGAACCGGCTCATAGTGTGAGAAGGTCAAAGAAGCGGTTGCTCTACCAGAAGTGATCGTTCTAAGGTCAGTGATATAACCGAACAATTCAGACAATGGCACTGAAGCTTTGATTACGGAGGAAGTACCTTTGGTATCCATACCTTTCATCAATCCTCTTCTTCTGTTCAAGTCACCTGTGATAGGACCAGTATATTCATCAGGAGTTACAACATCCACAGCCATGATTGGCTCCAATAGTTGTGGCTTGGCTTTCTTAGCAGCTTCTTTAAAACCGATTCTTGCAGCTAGTTCGAAAGAAAGAGCATCTGAATCGACATCGTGGAAGGAACCGTGGAACAACCTAACTTTCATACTTTCGACAGGATAACCTGCCAATGGACCGTTTTTCATGGCCTCTGCAAATCCTTTTTGGATAGCAGGGATGAATTCCTTAGGAATTACACCACCAACGATACCGTTGACAAAATCAAGTCCTGGCTTGATTTCACCTGTTTCTGGATCTGGATCTTTTGGTCCAAGTTCGAACACAATGTCTGCAAACTTACCTTTACCACCAGACTGCTTTTTATAAACCTCTTTGTGCTCAATGTTGCCATACAAAGCTTCTTTGTATGCCACCTGTGGAGCACCTTGGTTGATTTCAACCTTAAATTCTCTTTTAAGACGGTCGATGATGATATCAAGGTGAAGCTCACCCATACCTCTCAAGATAGTCTGACCAGTTTCGTGGTCAGTGTTCACCTGAAGTGTAGGATCTTCTTCTACAAGTTTGGCGATAGCCATACCTAGCTTATCAACATCAGCCTGAGTTTTGGGCTCAATAGCATATCCGATAACCGGCTCAGGGAATACCATGGACTCCATTACCACCTTACGCTTCTCATCGCAAAGTGTATCACCCGTTTTGATATCCTTAAAACCAACTACAGCACCAATATCACCAGCTTCCAATCTCTCGATTTGGTTCTGCTTGTTGGCGTGCATTTGGAACACTCTGGAAATACGCTCTTTGTTACCAGAACGCGTGTTGAAAATATAAGATCCAGAATCCAATTTACCTGAGTAAGCCCTCACGAAGCAAAGACGACCTACGAAAGGATCGGTTGCAATCTTGAAAGCCAAACCTGTGAACGGTTCATTTACATCAGGCTTAATCAATACTTTTTCTTCTGAATCAACAGATGTAGCGTAAAGATCACCTTTTTCCAATGGAGATGGCAACAATTCCATCACAAGGTCAAGCATGGTCTGAACACCTTTATTTTTGAATGAAGACCCACATACCATAGGTACAATCTTCATGTCAATAGTAGCTGCTCTAAGTGCAGTTAAAATTTCTTCTTCAGTAATTGAGTTTGGATCTTCGAAGAATTTCTCCATAAGAGACTCATCATACTCGGCTACCGCCTCAAGCAAATGCTCTCTCCACTGGGCTACATCATCTACCATGTCCTCTGGAATCGGAACCTGTTCGAAGGTCATTCCAAAATCTTCTTCATTCCAAATGATGGCTCTGTTGTTAATCAAATCAACAACACCTCTGAATTTATCTTCTGATCCGATAGGAAGCTGCAATGGAACTGCGTAGCTACCCAACATCTCTTTTACTTGCTTACAAACTTCTAGGAAGTTAGCACCAGCACGGTCCATTTTGTTAACGAATCCGATTCGGGCAACTTTATAATTATCAGCCAAACGCCAGTTAGTCTCAGACTGTGGCTCTACACCGTCCACAGCACTGAAAAGGAAAACCAAACCGTCAAGTACTCTCAAAGACCTGTTAACCTCTACAGTGAAGTCAACGTGACCTGGAGTATCAATTACATTGATTTGATATTTTTTGTCTCTGTAATCCCAGAAAACTGTTGTAGCTGCTGAGGTGATCGTGATCCCTCTTTCCTGCTCTTGGGCCATCCAGTCCATGGTAGCCGCACCATCGTGCACCTCACCAAGTTTGTGGCTCACACCTGTATAGAAAAGGATACGCTCGGTCGTAGTAGTCTTACCCGCATCAATGTGCGCAGCAATACCAATGTTTCTAGTGTATTTTAAGTCTCTATTCGCCATCTTATTGTTTAGAATCTAAAGTGTGAGAATGCTTTGTTGGCTTCTGCCATTCTATGCGTGTCGTCTTTCTTCTTCACCGCAGCGCCTTCGCCTTTGGATGCCGCCATGATTTCACCGGCAAGTCTATCCATCATTGTTTTCTCACCTCTTTTTCTAGAATAAGTGATCATCCACTTAATACCTAGTGAAGTCTTTCTTTCAGGTCTCACCTCCATAGGCACCTGGAAAGTAGCTCCCCCAACTCTACGACTCTTCACCTCTACAGCGGGAGTTATATTGTTAAGCGCTTTCTTCCAAAGCTCAAGACCGTTCTCACCTGTTTTGTCTTCTACTTTCGCTACTGCGTCATAAAAGATTTTGTAAGCAATACTCTTCTTCCCGTCCACCATAAGGCAGTTCACAAATTTTGTCACCAAAGTGTCATTAAACTTCGGATCAGGAAGAATATATCTCTTTTTTGGTTTCGCTTTTCTCATTATTTCGTAATGTTAAAATATGGATTATTTTTTAGCGGCCTTAGGACGCTTAGCACCGTACTTGGAACGACCTTGCTTACGGTCTTTAACTCCAGAAGTATCCAATGCACCTCGAATGATGTGATAACGCACACCTGGAAGATCCTTCACACGACCACCTCTGATCAACACGATAGAGTGTTCTTGCAAATTGTGACCTTCACCTGGAATATAAGCGTTAACTTCTTTTCCATTCGTCAACCTAACCCTAGCTACCTTTCTCATTGCTGAGTTAGGCTTCTTAGGAGTAGTGGTGTACACTCTAGTACACACACCCCTACGCTGAGGGCACGCATCCAAGGCTCTTGACTTGGATTTGGTCTCAAGGGTATTTCTACCTTTTCTTACTAACTGCTGTATAGTAGGCATTAACTGATAAAATTTAGTTTTTCCTTACTTTTTTAAACTGATTTTTGGACTGCAAAGGTAATCAAATCGTTAAAACTAACAAAATTAAAGAGTTATATTTTATTGTAGATGATAGCCCATAGTCAACAGGCCACAGTCGGCCGTTGGCTTTCAACTAGGGAGCATGGACTATAGAATATAAACTAATCCTCATGCCTCTCCTGTCGTCCCACCGAAATTCATGGGAAAAGAAGGACCTTCCCCTCCCCCATTAATTTTACCGAAAGCGGCTTCGTATTTTTCAACATTTTCTTTCAAGGCTTGCAACAGCCTTTTGGCGTGATCCGGAGTCATGATGATCCTAGATTTAACCTTGGCCTTGGGCACACCCGGCATCAAACGGATGAAATCCACCACAAATTCTGAATTGGAATGCGCTATCATCGCCAGATTGGCATAAACTCCTTCAGCCACCTCTTCGGGAAGCTCCACATTGATCTGCTGATCCTGGGGTAATTTTTCTTCTGAATCCATTTACTCTTAAATTAAAGTGTTTATCTGCTACTCCTTTTCCATCTCTGCCATATTTCTGTCAGTGTCAGTATCCTATTTTTCTAGAAAATACTATTATCTTCAATAAGGTAATCCTAGGGGCAACTCTGCGTAATTCTGTGCAAAACTCGATGAAATTCTTGTATCCCTCCTCTTTCCGCAAAGTTATGTTCTCATTTTCCTTTGCCTCGCAGGAAACAAAAAAGGCCTGCTTTGAGACAGGCCTTTTTTGTTATAAAATCGCTATTACTTTATAGTCTCTTTGGATTTTCTGGTAGACTTCTCCTTTTCAGTTGAAAGTCTTTCATAATCTTCCTGAGATCCAACGATCACATCTTTGAATCTTCTCTGACCGGTACCGGCTGGGATCAAGTGACCAACGATCACGTTCTCCTTCAAGCCCAACAACTCGTCACGCTTACCGCGGATAGCCGCCTCACTCAACACCTTAGTCGTCTCCTGGAAGGAAGCTGCCGATATAAAGCTTTCCGTACCCAAAGAAGAAGCAGTGATACCTTGTAGGGTAGGTTTGGAAACCGCAGTTTCTGCATCTCTCACCTGCACAAGTTTCAAGTCTTTTCTCTTCAAGCTAGAATTCTCATCTCTCAGTCTTCTGGTAGTGATGATCATACCTGGCTTTAAGCTGTTGCTGTCACCGGCATCCATTACTACTTTCTTATCCAAGATGTTATCATTTTCCTCTCTGAAAGCCCACTTGTCAACAATCTGACCTTGAAGGAATCCAGTATCTCCAGCATCAAGGATCTCAACTTTCTGCATCATTTGGCTTACAATCACCTCGATGTGCTTATCGTTGATTTTCACACCCTGAAGACGATATACTTCCTGGATTTCATTCACTAAATATTCCTGTACTGCAGTAGGGCCTTTGATGGAAAGGATATCATTAGGCGTGATGGCACCATCTGACAACGGCTCACCAGCTCTAATGAAGTCATTTTCCTGCACAAGGATGTGCTTGGAAAGGGATACCATGTATCTCTTCTTAACACCATCTTTGGATTCGATGAAGATTTCTCTGTTACCACGTTTGATACCACCATAAGTTACCACACCGTCGATTTCAGAAACTACAGCCGGATTGGATGGGTTTCTTGCCTCAAACAATTCAGTAACCCTTGGAAGACCACCGGTAATATCTCTAGTTTTACCCACAGATCTAGGAATCTTCACTAGGATTTGACCAGCTTTTACCTTTTCACCTGCCTCTACAGAAAGGTGGGCTCCCACTGGAATATTGTATGACTTAGTCTCGTCACCATAGTTTACTACCACGGCAGGGTTCTTAGTCTTATCCTTAGTTTCGATAATTACTTTCTCTCTATAACCTGTCTGCTCATCAGATACTTCCTTGTAAGTGATGCCTTCAAGGATGGCATCAAAGGCTACCTCACCGTCAAACTCAGAGAGAATCACGGCATTGTATGGATCCCAAGTACATAGAGAATCTCCTTTAGAGATCTTCTGACCTTCTACTACATTCAAGATCGCACCGTAAGGCACGTGGTTTGTCACTAATGTTTTGCCAGACTTGGCATCGTTAATTTTCACCTCGCCAGATCTACCCATTACAATTGTAACAGCTTCACCGTCCTTATTTGTAGTATTGATCCATCTTAGTTCTTCTTCAAATTCGATGACACCATCAAACTTGGCAGGTATACTTGCCTCAACAGAAATGTTGGAAGCGGTACCACCCACGTGGAAGGTTCTAAGGGTAAGCTGTGTACCTGGCTCACCAATAGACTGGGCAGCAATTACACCTACAGACTCACCTGTCTGTACTATATTGCCCGAAGTCAGGTTTCTACCGTAACATTTGGTACATACACCTCTTCTAGTTTCACATGTCAATACCGACCTGATTTCAACCTCATCAATAGCAGACTCATCTACTCTCTTGGCAAGTTCTTCGGAGATTTCCTCCCCACCAGTCAAGATCAATTCGTCAGAGATAGGGTCGTACACATCGTGAACAGATACCCTGCCTACAATTCTTTCAGAAAGTGGCTCAACGATTTCGTCATTGTCTTTCAATGCCTCTACTACTAGACCTCTCAAGGTACCACAATCCTCCTCGGACACGATCATATCTTGAGCAACATCCACTAAACGACGGGTTAAGTAACCCGCATCGGCAGTTTTCAAGGCCGTATCGGCAAGACCCTTACGGGCACCGTGAGTGGAAATAAAGTACTCCAATACATCAAGACCTTCTTTAAAGTTGGAAAGGATCGGGTTTTCGATGATCTCACCGACAGAACCTTGAAGGTTTTTCTGCGGCTTGGCCATTAGACCTCTCATACCTCCCAGCTGTCTGATTTGCTCTCTAGAACCCCTGGCTCCAGAGTGCATCATCATATAGATGGCGTTGAATCCTTGCTTATCCTCTTCCATTTGCTTCATCAAGATGTTAGTCAAATGGGAGTTTGTTCTAGTCCAGATATCAATTACCTGGTTATATCTTTCGTTGTCGGTGATAAGACCCATTAAGTAGTTGTTCCAAACCTGGTCAACTTCCTCTTTGGCTTTGGCAATCAGCGGTTCTTTATCATCTGGGATAATAACGTCATTAAGACCCATTGATAGACCACCCTGATAAGCCATTTGGAATCCTAGATGTTTGATATCATCTAGGAACTGGGCACTTCTTGCGATACCGCAAATTTTCACCACTTCACCAATAATCTGCTGAAGCTTTTTCTTAGTCAAAAGTTCATTAACGAAACCTACTTGCTCAGGAACAAACTGGTTGAAGATCAACCTTCCTGCTACTGTTTCAATGATCTTGTTTTCAAGTTCACCGGCTTCGTTTCTAATAGATACTTTACACTTGATAAAAGCATGCTGAGAAATCTTGCCTTCGTTCAAAGCAATGATTACATCTTCCTCTCCGTAGAAAGTCATGCCTTCACCTGCTACTTTCTCCTCTTCCGTAGAGCGCTTGCCCTTAGTTACATAATACAGACCCAAAACCATATCTTGAGAAGGTACAGTAATAGGGGCGCCGTTAGCCGGGTTCAAAATGTTGTGAGATGCCAACATCAATGTTGAAGCCTCCAAGATTGCCTCATGTCCAAGCGGTACGTGAACAGCCATCTGGTCACCGTCAAAATCGGCGTTGAAAGCTGTACATACCAATGGGTGCAACTGGATTGCTTTTCCTTCAATCAATTTTGGCTGGAAGGCCTGGATACCCAACCTGTGAAGAGTTGGGGCTCTGTTTAGCAATACAGGGTGTCCTTTCAATACATTTTCAAGGATATCCCACACCACTGGATCTTTTCTATCTACAATCTTTTTGGCAGACTTAACTGTCTTTACAATTCCTCTTTCAATCAGTTTTCTGATAATAAAAGGCTTGAAAAGTTCAGCCGCCATGTTTTTGGGAAGACCACATTCGTGAAGCTTCAATTCAGGACCTACTACAATAACCGATCGACCAGAATAATCGACACGCTTACCCAACAGGTTTTGACGGAAACGACCTTGCTTACCTTTCAACATATCAGAAAGCGACTTCAATGCTCTGTTTCCATCAGATCTTACTGCGTTCACTTTTCTTGAGTTATCAAATAGTGAATCTACAGCTTCCTGAAGCATTCTTTTCTCATTTCTCAAGATCACTTCAGGAGCCTTGATATCGATAAGTCTCTTCAAACGGTTATTTCTGATGATCACTCTTCTGTAAAGATCATTCAAATCAGAAGTAGCAAATCTACCACCATCCAAAGGAACCAACGGTCTCAACTCCGGTGGAATTACAGGAACCATTCTTACCACCATCCATTCCGGACGGTTCTCAATTCTGGTTCTTGCATCTCTAAACGCTTCCACTACTTTCAGCCTTTTCAAAGCCTCCGCTTTTCTTTGCTGAGAAGTATCAGTAGCCGCCTGGTGTCTCAAGCTGTAGGAAAGGTCATCAAGATCCAGTCTTGACAACAACATTTCAATAGCTTCAGCACCCATTCTGGCGATAAATTTATTAGGATCCTGGTCATCTAGCTGCTGATTTTCTTTCGGCAGCTTGTCCATGATATCCAAGTATTCGTCCTCGGTCAAAAAGTCCAAGTATTGCAATCCATCTTCGGCTTTTACACCTGGCTGGATTACGGCATATCTTTCATAATAAACAATCTGGTCCAATTTCTTGGTTGGAAGTCCAAGAAGGTAACCTATTTTGTTAGGCAGGGATTTGAAATACCAAATGTGGGCAACTGGAACCACCAATTCAATGTGGCCCATTCTTTCTCTTCTTACCTTCTTCTCAGTAACTTCTACACCACATCGGTCACAGATGATACCTTTATATCTTATGCGCTTATATTTACCACAATGACATTCCCAGTCTTTGACCGGACCGAAGATACGCTCACAGAACAACCCACCCATTTCAGGCTTGTAGGTTCTATAGTTGATCGTTTCCGGCTGGGTCACTTCACCATGCGAGCTATCCAAAATGGATTCTGGAGAAGCTAAACTAATAGTGACTCTGGAAAAGTCGTTGTTTAGTTTTTTATTTTTTCTGAAAGCCATAATTTATTTGTGAGTATGTGAAGGGCCTTACGGCCCGTTTTATCAAATTAATCCAAGGTGATTTCTAGAGCAAGGCCTCTAAGCTCGTGAACCAATACGTTGAAGGATTCCGGAATATTTGGTTTCGGAAGGTTTTCTCCTTTTACTATTGCTTCGTAAGCCTTGGCCCTACCGATCACATCATCGGATTTCACGGTCAGGATTTCTTGAAGTACATGGGAAGCACCAAAGGCCTCCAATGCCCACACTTCCATCTCCCCGAATCTCTGTCCACCAAACTGGGCTTTACCACCCAATGGCTGTTGAGTAATCAACGAGTATGGTCCGATAGATCTGGCGTGCATCTTATCATCCACCAAGTGACCCAGTTTCAACATGTAGGCTACACCCACTGTCACTGGCTGGTCAAACTTCTTGCCCGATAGACCATCATAAAGGTAAGTTCTACCAAATGATGGCAAACCTGCAGCATCAAGTTCTGTAGCCACTTCATCCATGGTAGCACCATCGAAGATTGGGGTCGCATACTTTTTATTAAGCTTCTTACCAGCCCAAGCCAATACAGTTTCAAAGATCTGTCCTATGTTCATCCGAGATGGTACACCAAGTGGGTTCAATACGATATCCATTGGGGTACCGTCTTCCAAGAATGGCATGTCCTCATCTCTTACGATCTTGGCCACGATACCTTTGTTACCGTGACGGCCCGCCATCTTATCACCTACTTTTAGCTTTCTCTTCTTGGCGACATATACTTTAGCCAACTGAACGATTCCCGCTGGAAGCTCATCCCCTACCTCATGAGTGAACTTGTCACGCTTGAAGATCCCGGAGATTTCATTTCTTGTATTGGTATAGTTTTTCACCAATTGCTGAATCAATGAGTTGGTATGCGCATCCTCAGTCCAGTCATCTAGGATGATATCCGAAATCAGGTTAGCTTCCTCAGCCACATTGTAGTTAGACTCATCTCTATAAGGGTTCTTAGCAGGGAATAAGTTTTGCTCAATATTTTTGTGGTTAAACTTCACGCCTTTGCTGATAATCTCATCCCCAAACTTGTGCTTTACACCTTGAGAAGTCTTACCATCAAGAAGCTTCACCAATTTATTGATCATCTTAGCCCTTACACCAAGAAGATCTTTGGAGTATTGGTTCTTAAGTTTTTCAACCTCAGCTTTAGACTTAGCTCTTAGATCCTTATCCTTCTTAGGTCTGCTGAACAATTTGGTATCGATTACCACACCGTTCAATGAAGGAGAAGCTTTCAAAGAAGCGTCCTTCACATCCCCAGCCTTGTCACCGAAGATAGCTCTCAGAAGTTTCTCTTCAGGTGTAGGATCAGTTTCACCTTTTGGCGTGATCTTACCGATGATGATATCACCTTCTTTCAGTTCAGCGCCAATTCTGATTATACCGTTTTCGTCAAGGTTTTTAACTGCCTCTTCGGAAACATTGGGAATTTCAGATGTCAATTCTTCTTCACCTCTCTTGGTGTCTCTAACTTCCAACTGGAACTCTTCAACGTGGATAGAAGTAAAGATATCTTCTCTTACAACCCTTTCGGAAATTACGATAGCATCCTCAAAGTTGTAACCTTGCCATGGCATGTAAGCCACTTGAAGGTTTTTACCCAAAGCAAGCTCTCCTTGGTTGGTTGAATAACCTTCTACCAACACCTGCCCCTTCACTACCTTTTGGCCCTTAAGTACCAATGGAGTCAAATTGATGGTGGTGTCCTGGTTGGTTCTTCTGAACTTGATCAGGTCATAAGTTTTATATTCGTCACTGAAGTTGACCATAAGCTCATCTTCAGTTAATTCATATTTAATGGTAATTTTCTTGGCATCCACATAGTCTACCACACCATCAGCCTCAGCAATGATCAATGATCTCGAGTCAACAGCAGCTTTTGCTTCAAGCCCTGTACCCACAATCGGAGACTCTGCTTTCAACAACGGCACTGCTTGACGCTGCATGTTTGATCCCATCAAAGCACGGTTGGCGTCATCATGTTCCAAGAATGGAATCAATGAAGCCGCAACCGATACAATCTGGTTAGGAGCAACGTCCATGTAGCTGATTTCATTTGGTTCCAACACTGGGAAGTCACCTTCAAATCTAGCTTTTACTCTCTCATTGATAAAGTTACCTGCATCATCAAGAGGTGCATTTGCCTGGGCGATGTTGTTATCATCTTCCTCTTCAGCGGTTAAGAACACAATGTCTTCAACATTCATGGAAACTTTACCTTCCTTCACTTTCCTATATGGAGTCTCCAAGAAGCCCATAGAGTTCACTTTAGCGTGAACGCAAAGGGAAGAAATCAAACCAATGTTTGGACCTTCTGGTGTTTCAATCGTACAAAGACGGCCGTAGTGAGTATAATGTACATCACGAACCTCGAAACCTGCTCTTTCTCTTGAAAGACCACCTGGACCCAAAGCTGACAACCTTCTTTTATGGGTCAACTCGGCTAGCGGGTTGGTCTGATCCATAAATTGAGAAAGCTGATTGGTACCAAAGAATGAGTTGATAACAGAAGAAAGAGTTCTAGCATTGATCAAATCAACAGGCTTGAAATCTTCGTTATCTCTTACGTTCATTCTTTCACGGATAGTTCTGGCCATTCTGGCAAGACCTACACCGAACTGGCTATACAATTGCTCGCCTACAGTTCTAACCCTTCTATTACTCAAGTGGTCAATATCATCGACTACCGCTTTAGAGTTGATTAGACCGATTAGATACTTCACAATGTTGATGATATCTTCGGTGGTCAACACGATCTTGTCTGAAGCGATGTCCAAACCAAGTTTCTTGTTAATTCTATATCGTCCTACTTCTCCCAAGTCATATCGCTTGTCAGAGAAGAAAAGACCATGAATAACCTCACGGGCAGTAGCTTCAGTATTTCTTAACTGTCTATAGATAACTTCCACCGCCTCTTTCTCAGAATTGGAATTATCTTTCTGTAGGGTGTTGTAGATGATGGAGTAATCGGCTACATTAACATCTTCTCTGTGAAGGATGATGCTTTTGGAGCCGGATTCCAAAATCAACTCGATATCCTCGTCAGTAAGGATGGAGTCTCTTTCCAACAATACTTCGTTTCTGTCAATAGAAACTACCTCACCAGTATCCTCATCCACGAAATCCTCTACCCAAGTTCTCAAAACACGGGCAGCTAGCTTTCTACCACTTACTTTCTTCAAAGCAGCTTTGGTGGAAGGAACTTCTTCAGAAAGTCCAAACAGATCCAAGATTTGCTTATCAGAGCCGTATCCGATTGCTCTCAACAAAGTCGTAACAGGGAATTTTTTCTTACGGTCAATGTAAGCATACATCACGTTATTGATGTCGGTAGCAAATTCGATCCAAGAACCTTTAAAAGGAATAATTCTTGCAGAATATAGTTTTGTACCGTTGGTATGTTTACTTTGAGCGAAGAATACGCCTGGAGACCTGTGCAATTGAGATACAATTACACGCTCGGCACCGTTGATTACAAAGGAGCCTTTTTCGGTCATGTAAGGAAGGTTTCCTAAGAATACTTCCTGTTCGATGGTTTCAAAATCCTCGTTGTCCTCATCAGAGCACAATAGACGAAGTTTTGCTTTCAACGGAACAGAATAGGTAAGCCCTCGGTCAATACTTTCGGAAACGTTGTATTTTGGAGGATCTACGGCGTAGTCAATGAATTCAAGGGTGAAGTTTTCTCTGGAATCACTGATAGGGAAATTCTCAGAAAACACCTTGAAAAGACCATCCTGTCTTCTTTTTTCAGCTGGGGTATCTAGCTGAAAGAAATCTTTGAAAGATTGAAGCTGGATATCTAGGAAATCCGGATAGTCTTTGACTACCTTAATAGATGAGAAACTTTTCCTTTCGGGTTGATTCTGGATAGCCAAGGCAGTATATGTTTATAGTGATAATTTATAACCAAATGCGACAATTATCGCTTAGAATAGTGCAATTTTTAAACTGCGCACAAACAGGAAAAGACCTGACTATACAGTCAGGTCTAATTTTTTTAACCTTTACCCTCTGGGTGAAAGGTTAAGGAGATTATTTAAGCTCAACTTCAGCTCCAGCTTCTTCAAGTTGCTTTTTAAGAGCTTCCGCTTCGTCTTTAGCGATACCTTCTTTAACCGCTTTAGGAGCGCTATCAACTACTTCTTTAGCCTCTTTAAGACCAAGACCAGTCAATTCTTTTACAAGCTTAACTACAGCAAGTTTCTGTCCACCAGCAGCTTTCAAAATAACGTCAAAAGAAGTTTTTTCTTCTTCTCCAGCACCTTCACCAGCTCCACCACCGGCTACCATCATTGGAGCAGCAGCAGCAGGTTCGATACCATACTCGTCTTTCAAAATAGTGGCTAACTCACTAACTTCTTTAACAGTCAAGTTAACTAACTGCTCAGCGAATGCTTTAAGATCTGCCATTGTATTATTATTTTAATTGATTGTTTTTAAACTAATTGATTTGATGATATTTTAAGATTCTCTTTCAGAAAGAGTTTTAACAAGTCCTGCAAGTTTATCCTGGCCACTCTTGAGCGCAGAGATAACGTTTTTGGCAGGAGATTGAAGCAATCCAATGATTTCTCCCAGTAGCTCCTCCTTAGATTTAAGGGTTGACAACATTTCAAGGTTTTTCTCACCTATGAAAAGATCGCTGTCAATGGAAGCACCTTTGAAAACTGGTCTTGTTTCTTTCTTACCTAATTTCTTTCTGAAATCCTTAATGATTTTGGCAGGAAGATTAGAAGTCTCCGGAGAGAAGATAATCCCTGAAAAACCTTTAAGTGTTTGCTCTGAAAAAGCAGCGTAATCAGTGTCAAGGTTTTCTAACGCCTTTTGGATAAGGGTGTTCTTGTAAACCCTGTACTCGACTCCTTTTTCAAAACACATTCTTCTGAAAGCATTTACCTGAGCCACGTTGAAACCGGATGCATCTGTGATATAGAAATGCGGAGTTTCTTTTAATTTCTCGGTAAGACTTTCGATTACTACTTGTTTTTCCTCTCTAGTCATAATTATATACCTTGAATACTCCCTTTATCTATTGCAATACCAGGAGACATTGTGCTAGACAAATGTATACTCTTGAAATATGTACCTTTTGAAGATGCTGGCTTTAACTTAGAAATGGTAGCAATAAGTTCCTTCACGTTGTCCTGAATTTGCTCAGGTCCGAAAGATACCTTGCCCACACTCGCGTGGATGATACCAAATTTATCTACTTTAAAGTCGATCTTACCGGCTTTAACTTCTTTTACCGCTTTCCCTACATCAAGGGTTACAGTACCGGATTTAGGATTAGGCATCAAACCTCTTGGTCCTAATACTCTACCTAACCTACCTACTTTCGCCATTACGTTAGGCATAGTGATGATGACATCTACGTCAGTCCATCCGCCTTCGATTTTGGCAATATAGTCATCCAATCCCACATAGTCCGCTCCAGCTTCCTTTGCTTCTTCTTCCTTTTCAGGAGTACAAAGCACAAGAACTTTAACGTCCTTGCCTGTACCGTGAGGCAACGCCACTACTCCTCTTACCATTTGATCTGCTTTACGTGGATCAACACCCAAACGGATGTCTAGATCTACAGAAGCATCAAACTTGGTAGTAGTGATGTCCTTCACAATTGAAGAAGCGTCAGCCAGGGAGTACTGTTGGCTTGGGTCGTATTTAGAAAGAGCTTCTTTTTGCTTTTTTGTTAACTTAGCCATTGTTTAATATTTATTCCTCCCAAGGAGCTTTTCCTGAAACTGTGATTCCCATACTTCTTGCAGTACCTGCGATCATTTTCATGGCAGATTCTACTTTGAAAGCATTCAAGTCAGGCATTTTCACCTCGGCAATTTCCTTAACTTGATCCCAGGTAACAGATCCTACTTTCTTCCTGTTTGGTTCTGATGAACCAGCTTTGATCTTCGCCGCCTCAATTAGCAAGTTTGCTGCTGGAGGAGTTTTTACTACGAAGTCAAAAGACTTATCCGAATAAATCGTGATAAGAACAGGAACAACTTGACCCATTTTTTCCTGAGTTCTAGCATTGAACTGCTTACAGAACTCCATGATGTTCAAACCCTTTGAACCAAGGGCCGGACCAACTGGAGGAGATGGATTTGCCTGGCCACCTTTCACCTGTAATTTCAGATAACCAGTAATTTCCTTAGCCATTTCCTAGTCTAGTTTTTCTACTTGCATAAAGTTTAATTCGACAGGCGTGTTCCGACCGAAGATCTTGACCATAACATTCAATTTCTTCTTGTCTTCAAACACCTCTTCTATTGTACCCTGGAACCCACTGAAAGGACCATCCATTACTTTTATGGTCTCTCCAACTATATATGGGGTATCTAATTTCTCGGCAAACTCATCCACGTCCTCAACACGACCTAAAATCCTGTTGACTTCTGACTGGCGTAATGGTTCAGGGGTTTTGGAAGCTCCCCCTGTGCTTGACCCTAAGAAACCGATAACTCCCGGAATACTTGTAATCACGTGATTGGCCTCACCATTGGTAATGTCAGCATGGACTAAAACGTAACCCGGGAAATAGTTTCTCTCCCTTACCCGCTTCTTACCATTGCGCATTTCGTAAACTTTCTCAGAGGGGATCAAAACCTCAGGAATAAATTCCTCAAGCTTTTGCCTGGCAATCTCGTTGTCTAAATATGATTTAGCCTTCTTTTCTTGCCCTGCAACCACTCTAAGTACGTACCATTTATGTTCAGCCATCCGTAACTTTAATTCTCAATTAAAATAAATCGTAAAACCATGTCATCAAATTCTCGAAGCTCAGATCAATCACACCGATAACCAGTGCGAAAATCAAAGACGCCACAAGAACCAATACAGCACTATTCTGCAAAGACGAATATGTAGGCCAAGTAACCTTGTTCTTCATCTCGTCTATTGACTCAACTACAAAATTCTTAACATTCATGATTTTATGATTTAGTGGCACGGGCAGAGAGATTCGAACTCCCATCAACGGTTTTGGAGACCGCTATTCTACCATTGAACTATGCCCGTGTATTTGTTGAATTGCTCATTCCAAACGGAACGCAAAACTAGTCAATTTTCCTTAAAGAAACAAATGCGATTCCGATAAATTTCAGAACCGCATTTGAATTTATTTCAATCACTAAGGATTAGTCAAGGATTTCAGTAACCTGTCCAGCACCTACTGTTCTACCACCCTCACGGATAGCGAATCTAAGACCTTTCTCAAGAGCTACTGGGCTCAAAAGATTCACTTCGATAGTAACGTTATCACCTGGCATAACCATTTCAACGTTCTCAGGAAGTTTGATCTCTCCAGTTACGTCAGTTGTTCTCAAGTAGAACTGTGGACGGTATTTGTTGAAGAATGGAGTGTGACGTCCACCTTCTTCTTTTGAAAGTACGTAAACCTCAGCTTTGAAGTGAGCGTGTGGCTTCACAGAACCAGGCTTACAAATGATCATACCTCTCTTGATTTGAGATTTCTCAATACCTCTAAGAAGTAGACCTACGTTGTCACCAGCTTCACCTCTGTCTAGGATCTTACGGAACATCTCAACACCAGTTACGGTAGACTTAAGACCTTCAGCACCCATACCGATGATATCTACTGGATCACCAGAGTTGATTACACCTCTTTCGATTCTACCAGTAGCTACAGTACCACGACCAGTGATCGAGAATACGTCCTCTACAGGCATCAAGAAGTCTTTGTCGATAAGACGCTCAGGAAGAGGAATGTGCTCATCTACAGCGTTCATCAATTCCATGATTTGGTCTACCCACTTCTCGTCGCCATTAAGACCACCAAGAGCAGAACCGGAAATCACAGGGATGTTGTCACCGTCGAAATCATAGAAAGAAAGAAGCTCTCTTACTTCCATTTCAACTAGTTCTAACAATTCAGGATCATCTACCAAGTCAACTTTGTTCAAGAAAACTACTAGAGCTGGTACACCTACCTGACGAGCAAGAAGGATGTGCTCTCTAGTTTGAGGCATTGGTCCGTCAGTGGCAGCAACTACAAGAATTGCACCGTCCATCTGAGCAGCACCAGTTACCATGTTCTTCACGTAATCCGCGTGACCTGGACAGTCAACGTGCGCATAGTGACGCTTCTCTGTCTGGTATTCTACGTGTGAAGTATTGATAGTGATACCTCTTTCTTTTTCTTCTGGAGCGTTGTCGATAGAAGAGAAATCTCTTAATTCAGAAAGACCCTTGTTAGCCAATACGGTCGTAATGGCAGCTGTCAAGGTAGTCTTACCATGATCTACGTGACCAATAGTACCGATATTAACGTGCGGTTTGGAACGGTCAAAGGTTGCTTTTGCCATGCGTGAAAATCCTCTGTTTAGTTAAAGATATGAATTAGTTATTTTTTCTGAATGTCTCTGAGCCAACGACGGGATTTGAACCCGTGACCTCTTCCTTACCAAGGAAGCACTCTACCCCTGAGCTACGTCGGCTGATAACATTAATAGTATGCCTATAAACAAGCATAGAGCGGGAGACGAGGCTCGAACCCGCGACCTGCAGCTTGGAAGGCTGCCGCTCTACCAACTGAGCTACTCCCGCTTGTTAATCTAATATGCTTGCAAAACTACAAAAGTTTTGCGAATAAATTGTGGGGGAAACAGGATTCGAACCTGTGAAGACATAAGTCAACGGATTTACAGTCCGTCCCAGTTGGCCGCTTTGGTATTCCCCCAACTGATCCGCTAAGCCATTTTCAAAACGTTTGTTTGTTTTTGTATGTCTTAACGGATGGCAAAATTATAGGCTTTTGTGAAACTATCAAAATATTGGCTGAAAAAATCTCATATTTTTTTAACCTTCCCGCTTAAGCGTTTCGTCATCAACCAATTAATTTTTCTAGAATATTTGCCCTCACCTTTAATCTCCATAATTCTGCAGGTAAAAACCCTGATACTGCCTCACCATACTATCGGTCTCCTCTTCGTTGAGGCGCTTGAGTTTTTCTTTTACCCCATCTTCGTCATAGAATCCAAACAGACTCTGAAAGGCTCCCAAGCGGATATAGTTCGCAGGGTTCTCTGCTGCCACTTCATAAAGCTTTTCAATGGCCACGTTCCTCTCTTGCTCCTCAAGCCTAGCAAAGAAATCACCATAATACCCCAAAAAGTAATACAGCGACTCTCCACTAAGCTTGTTGAGATTATCGTGAAACCAGCCCGCATACTGCTTTTCTTCCCTTGCAGAAAAGTAATTGGCCAAAGCCACTACCACCCGGATGTTACGGTGATCCATATATCCTTCTGCTACTTCCTGTCTGTCGTCATTACCTTCATGCCCCAGGTATGCGGCCAAAGCTGCCCCAGCCACATAAAGGGAAGGTTCATCCAATTGGGCTCTGAAAAAGGCTTGATACTTCTCCGGGTTGTTTTGCGCCAGCACCTCGATAGCTGCAGCCCGCACACTGTTCTTCTCATCCTCTTGGGCCATCTGGTACACCAAGTCCTCCACAAATTGGAAGTTTACCTCACTCGAACTCAACCTGTCCAAGGCCAGCTCTCTCAATGAACCAAACCTATCCTCCATTCCAGAACGGAATATCCCACCGAGTTCCTGACGGGTGTAGTGAGTAGTCAAACTGTCCAGTGCCTCATACCTGGCTATCCCTGCCTCTGCATTTTCAAATTGGGCCACCAGCCTATCAAATCCCCTGAAAGTCTGCTTTTTGGCCAGCAACTCCATGCCCTCATCAAACAGCACGACATCCGTTAATTCTCCGTTCTCTAGGGCAAAAAACTGCTCTCCTTCTTCCAACACAAACTCCCGCTCATACCGCACCCCATCAATGTAATATTGAACCTTAAAGGGCAACTTATACAACGGGGTTTGCCCCAAAGGCTGCTGTTGCCTTACGGTCAGCAGAATATTCCCTGGCACACTCTCATCTATCCTGACATCCAATTCAGGATGCCCAGAGTCCAAAAACCACTGGTTGAAAAACCAATTGAGGTCTTTACCACTCACCTTCTCAAAAGCCAGTCTCAAATCGTGAACTTCAACACTGCTCAGGGCATGCTTCTCCAAATAATGGTTTAGGGAAGCAAAAAAGGCCTCATCTCCCAAGTACTTTCGTAACATATGCAGGATTCTACCCCCCTTTGCGTAGGAGTGGCTATCAAACATCTCCTCATCATTATCATAGTAAAATCTAATCAGGTCTACCTGCTTCCCTTCAGCCTCGGAAAAATACTGCTCCATTTCTCCAACATGTGAAAGGTCTGCCGCATCCTTACCATGCTTGAATTCTTCCCACAGGTATTCGGAATAATTGGCAAAAGCCTCATTCAACGGCAAATTGGACCAAGATTCCGTAGTTACATAATCCCCAAACCACTGGTGAAAAAGTTCGTGGGCAATGATGCCCTCCCATTCGCTATCCAAGGCTTCCCGCTCATCGAGATTAAGTGCTTCCATGAAAATGGAAAGGGTTGTGTTTTCCATAGCTCCAGACACAAAATCCCTTACCACCACCTGATCATACTTCTGCCAAGGATACCTCACGCCCAACAGCTCCGAGAAAAAACCGATCATCTCGGGAGTATTTTCAAAAACCTTGGCCGCACCCTCTTTGTATCCTTTCTCTACAATATAGCGCAGGGGTACATCCTCCCATTGGTCTTCCACTACTTCAAAATCCCCAACAACTACTGCGGCTAAGTATGGTGCATGAGGCATATCCATCTCCCAGTGGTCTGTGCGCGTACCATCTTCATTATCCTGCCTGCCCAGTAACTTTCCGTTACTGAATGTCTGGTATCCTTCGGGCACGGTCAATTTGAAATCATGGGTGGCCCGCTCATTTGGGGCATCGATGGTGGGAAACCACTTGGAATTATGCTCCGTTTCCCCTTGGGTCCAGATCTGCGTGGGCTTCCCCTCCTCCTCACCGGTTGGATTTATAAAATACATCCCCTTATCATCCGTGATGGCTGCGCTGCCGCCGCTACCGCCTTCATACGGCTTGGCAGTGTAACTAATGGACAGGTCCAGGGTGTCGCTTGAGGAGATTTTTCCCGGCAGGTAGATTAAAAGTTTCTTCTGGTCATACTTGAAATTCAGGGGATAATTTTCATCCTCCCTGATGACAGAAACATCGTAAACTTCAAAGTCTTTGGCATCAAGTTCCAGCTTCCTTTGATCATAAAAATATGGCTTGAGTTTTAGCTTGGCTTTCCCAAGAACATGCTTTTTCTCAAAGTCAAAAGACAGGTCCAATGAAGTATGAAGAAGGTCAAAATGCCTTTCCCTAGTAGCCCTATACTCCCTTAGTTCATATTCTTTCTGCCTTAAAACCCCTTTCTGCTGCTGGGTAGTCTCAAACCTTTCCTCCACCTCTGCTGGCACCTCTTCCATTTCTGCCGGTGCCTGGGTTACTTCGGTTTGCGTCTTACACCCCAGCAAAAGGGCCAATAACAAAACACTGGTATTTTTTAAATTCATAAAATCAAACGGGTTTGAAATAACAACGTCCTAAGTTAAGATAATTTTCGGGGATTGGGTTTTTGGCTGAAAGTGAAGCCCATAAAAATTTTGCGCACTCTTTTTGTTATACTATTATTTTAACCAAACACACTACACTTTATGAAAATAGCTGGAATGATTTTACTAATTCTGGGTGTTGTTGGCACCTTGATCTTTGGCATCCAGGCCATTCAGGATTCGGAAAGCTTCTCTTTCCTGGGCATGGATATCGCCGTGAGCACGGCCAACTGGACCCCCGTGATTGTGAGCGTTGTACTATTAGTAATCGGGGGCATCATGATGGGCGCCGGATCCAAAAAGCTGACATAAGCATTACCTCCAAATATGATTTTTTGTTCAAAAGACGACAGCATGTAGTTGTCGTTTTTTTATTGTACTATTTGTTGTACCAAGATTCTAGGTACTAGGCACTAAGTCAAAGACACAGGATAGCGGTGAGCCTCCGCTGCGATTAGGTGGTACGTGGTAGTACTCTTGGTACTCACTATCCCTTCGCCTTCGTGAACGCTTAGTACATCGTACTTAGTACCTAGTACAATATAGTTAGTACAATGCCCACACCTTGTCCTTTCCCACACATTTACTATCTTTAGCCACCAAAATTCCCTAATATGTATTCAGTAACTATAAATAAAGACAAATTCGAGGTAAGCAAGGAAAACGAGGGCTTTCAGGTCAATGAAAGTCTGGTCGAGTGGGACATTACCAAACTCGAGGACCGACGCTACCATATTTTAGCCAAAAACAAGTCCTACAACTTGGAGCTCATCGAGCACAATGCCGAGGAAAAAACCCTCAAGGTCAAACTCAACAACAAAACCGTCACCCTTTCCATAAAGGACCGTTATGACTTGCTTTTGGAAAAATTGGGAATGAACAACACAGCCGGATCAAAAGCTAAAGATATCAAGGCACCCATGCCGGGGCTTATTTTTGATATCAAGGTGAAAATAGGAGATGAGGTACAGAAGGGCGATCACGTACTTGTGCTGGAAGCCATGAAAATGGAAAACATCATCAAATCCCCAGGCGACGGAGTGGTAAAGGAAATCAAGGTAAGCAAAGGGGCCAGCGTGGAAAAAAACCAGGTTTTGATTCAATTCTAGAATCTCCGGTCATCGGACATCCTACATCGGTCCAAAAAAACCCAATTTCCCATAGTTTTATTACCTTAACAAATTATATTTGTCGAGTTTAAATATTCGATAAAAATCATTTCAACAACAAATACCTTTCTTTAGAAGGCCATCAGAGCATGAAGTATAAAAGAATCCTCCTTAAGCTTAGCGGCGAAGCCCTAATGGGTGACAAAAACTACGGCATAGATCCAAAAAGACTAGAGCAATATGCCCTGGAAATCAAAAAAGTGGTGGACATGGGTGTAGAAGTAGCACTTGTAATCGGAGGAGGCAACATTTTCAGGGGCGTTCAATCCGAGAAAATCGGAATCGACCGTGTGCAGGGTGACTATATGGGCATGCTGGCCACTTTGATCAATGCCATGGCGCTTCAGAGTGCCTTGGAGCAAAACGGCATGTACACCCGACTGATGTCCGGCATCAAAATCGAGAGCGTATGCGAGCCTTTTATCCGCAGAAGAGCCATTCGTCATTTGGAGAAAGGAAGAGTAGTGATTTTTGGTGCAGGTATCGGCAACCCATACTTCACCACGGATTCTACGGCGAGTTTGAGAGCCATTGAAATCGAAGCTGAGGTGGTATTGAAAGGCACCCGAGTGGATGGAGTATATACTGCAGATCCTGAAAAAGACGCCAATGCCACCCGTTACGAAACCATTTCCTTCCAGGAAGTTTATGAAAACAACCTAAACGTAATGGATATGACGGCTTTCACCCTTTGCCAGGAAAATAACCTTCCTATCATCGTCTTCGACATGAACAAAGACGGCAATCTGGAAAACCTGATCAACGGAGAGGACGTTGGTACTTTAATTATGTCAAAATAAGCTTTTAACTATATCATGGAAGAGATTCAATTAGAACTTGATAATGCAAAAGAGCTCATGCAAAAAGCCGTAGACCACACGGCTGCTGAGTTGGTAAAAATAAGGGCCGGAAAAGCTATGCCAAACCTGCTTGACGGGATCATGGTCAGCTATTATGGCGCTCCTACCCCATTGCAGCAGGTGGCCTCAGTCACCACGCCAGATGCCAGAACCCTCACTATCAAGCCATGGGAAAGAAACCTGATCGGTGAAATCGAAAAGGCAATTGTAAACTCCGACCTAGGACTTGCCCCGCAAAACAACGGGGAGATCATCATCTTGACCATCCCGCCTTTGACAGAAGAGAGAAGAAAAGGTTTGGTAAAGCAGGTGAAGCAAGAGTGCGAAAACGGCAAGATCAGCCTCCGTACCGTCAGAAAAGATACCAACGACTCCTTGAGAAAGCTGCAGAAAGATGGGGCTCCTGAAGATGAAGTCAAAAGAGCAGAAGACATGGTTCAGAAATACACCGATAAGTTCAGCGGAAAAATCGACGAGCTTTTCGACAAGAAAGAAGCCGAAATCATGAAAGTATAAAAAAATCCCTTCGGGGATTTTTTTATTGTACTAAGTACACTGTACTAGGTACTAAGCAGTCTAGCGCTTTAGGTTCTGCCCATTAAAATAATATTTTTTTCGGCCTCCCTCCCTGAAGAGGCTCTATGACCCTTTCCCTCCGCAAAGTGCCCTTTCCCGCTCCGCTTCTCGGAACAAGTTGTGCCACTTCTTTAAAACTTTGTGGCCAATTACTCCGCGAAGTGGCTTTTGTTATCATTTTAATATTTCGTCCTCACTCCCGGATGCTTGCCCGCAATATCCTTCAACCTTTGAATTTGGCCCTCCGTCACGTCTCTTTTTGGAATCAGCAGTGCCATTTGGGCATTTTGCCAAAGCAGCACCCAGTGGTCTGAAACTTCAAACTTATAAAGTTTCTTCCATGAGAAGGTTGTGTCAAACGATTCGCCCAAAACCTGTATCCTCTCCCTGTCAAGTTTGTAGGTAAACTTCTCCCTCAAGCGGGCATCGCCAAAATAGTTCTTCTTGGACGACCTGAGCAAGGACAAGGGTGGCAACAAAACCATCGCCGCACCCAAGGCAATTGGCAAAATGGGAAAACTGGAATAATAATCAGGCCTCAAAAAATATAAAACCACCGTGCCCAATATCAACAAAACCCCCAGCACCAGCATCCCCCTGGTCATATTCCGCCTATACAGCAAAAAGAAATTCGCCCTCCTGTAATCTTTAAAACTCAATCCGGTATGTATGGTGACTTCTGACATAGAGGGAAGATAAGGTGTAGGGATTTATTTTGCAAGGTAGGGGCGGGATATATGGGTGAAGTACCCTACCAGCCATCACCCTAACCAACCACTAAACCCTTTCCCCCTGCATCATTCTCCAAAAACCCCTATTTTCAATCCAAACCTACCAACCTATGAAAACCTCCTCCCACAATATTTCCCTTTATTTCCTTTTATCCCTATTTCCTCTAATAGCTTGTTCTCCGCAAGAACCCATTACAACCGAACCCGCCTATTCCGGAAATCCGGTTATTGAGGGTTGGTACGCTGACCCGGAGGGAATTGTCTACGGCGACACCTATTGGATCTACCCCACCTATTCGGATGCCTATCACCGGCAGGTCCATATGGACGCATTCTCCTCTAAAGACCTGGTCAACTGGGAAAAACACGAGCGAATTATTGACACAGCCGTCATTACTTGGGCCGACAGTGCCATGTGGGCTCCCTCGGTAATTGAAAACAAGGGCAAATACTACCTTTTCTTCGGGGCAAACGATATACAAAAAGAGGAAGCTCTGGGAGGTATAGGCGTGGCTGTAGCGGATCAACCCGAAGGGCCTTTTGAAGACCTCATCGGCAAGCCTCTAATCAACGAGATCGTCAACGGCGCCCAGCCCATTGACCAGTTTGTTTTCCGGGATGCAGACGGGACCCACTACATGTATTACGGTGGCTGGGGCCACTGCAATGTGGTCAAGCTCAATGAGGACTTCACCGGGCTCGAGCCATTTGAGGACGGGGAACTTTACCAGGAAGTAACTCCGAAAGATTATGTGGAAGGACCATTTATGTTTATCCGGGACGGAAAATATTACTTTATGTGGTCCGAGGGAGGCTGGGGAGGCCCTAATTATAGAGTGGCTTATGCAATTGCCGACAGTCCATTCGGCCCATTCGAGCGGGAAGCCACCGTCCTCCAGCAAGACCCCGAAGTAGCCACCGGTGCCGGCCATCATTCCGTCATCCAGATTCCCGAAGAGGACGAATACTATATCGTATATCACCGCAGGCCCTTGGAGGAAACCCACCACAACCACCGCGTGGTCTGCATAGACAAGATGGAATTTGACGAAGAAGGAAAGATCAAGCCGGTAAGGATTACCTTTGAAGGGGTTCCGGAGAGAAAAATTGCCGGAAAATAGTTTAGAAGTTTATTTCCCGAACACCCCTTCGGGGATTGGGAGTTTAGGAGCCTGTCTGCACCAGGTAGGTTTAGCTGGAGGAGACCCTCTAAACCATCATATCTCCTGACATCTGCCATTACGTTTTTGATGCAACCAAAGGTGCTTTTTTCACCCACTTATCAGAGGAAACCTGATCGACTAAAAACATCCCCAAGTCATCCAATCTAATTGAGGTGCCCGGCATCCGTTTGTCATCGGCCAACACCTTACCCGTCCCCGCTTTTTTAGTGATCATGGCAGCTCTCACAAAAGTCCAGTATATCTGCCCATTTGATATAATTATGGGCATCAGTGCTTCTTGGGCCTGTTTCATCTCTTTAAAAAGTATACTTACAAAAACCTTCATAATTCTCCTTTGCAAATCCAATGACTCATTAGGAAGGGCACTGACGGCCCCGGAGATATTGACCAACCGCTTTATTCCTTGATCATTCATTTTACCTGTCAGCAACTGTCCGATACGTTGAAACTTTTCAAACTGATCAGGCTCTTTCACTCCCCCCGCGGCATTAATAACCGCAGCACTCCCTTGAAGTGCTTTTTCAACTGCATCCGCATCCAACAAGTTACCGGTGACTACCGTAACTTTATCTCTCAGGTCATTCAGCTTTTCCGGAGATCTCACTAAAACTTTCACTTGGTAGTTTTTCTTTAACGCCTCTCGAAGTACTGAGCCACCCACCTGACCAGTGGCTCCCAAAATAGTGATTTGCATAATGTTGGAATTTTATCAGAAGTGAAATTATACACTAAAACATACCCGATCGGCATTAAAAACCTCACACCGAACCAACTCGCAAAAACCTAAAAATTAACCACTTACAAATTTACCGATAAACTCATTCAGATCAAAAAGATTATCTCTAACTTCGTACTTAAAAATTCTTCGTGCTACTACTTTTGAACTTTGTCCACTTTGTGACCATAGTGCCCTTTTTGACCAATTCTTACTCCGCGAAGAGGCCATAGTGTACTTCTTTAAAATTTTGGGTCCTTTGCGGCCCATTTTCTTCCGCAAAGAAGTTAAACCTTAAAACCACACGCCCTCTCAATCTCCTCAGCCACCTTCATCACACATACGCCCAATTCATTCTTCACCTCAAAATCCCAAAACCTCAAAACCGTCCAGCCTTTGGACAGGTAGTAGGCATTTACTTCTTGGTCTCTTTGCATGTTTCGCTCGATTTTGGGCAGCCAAAAATCTCGGTTGCTCTTGATGGAAGATTTCCTGCGGTTCCAATCATGACCATGCCAGAAGCTGCCATCTACGAATACAACCAGCTTATACTTGATGAATGATATATCAGGTCTGCCTAGGAGTTTTTGGCTGTTGCTTCTGTATCGGACTCCCGCATGCCAGAGCGCCTTTTTCAGTATTTTCTCAGGCTTGGTATCCCAACCTTTGATGCGGGCCATGTTGTCAGACCGTTTTTTGGTGGTATAAAAGCCATTCTCCTCACTGAATCTAGGCACTTGTATTTTGGGCTGCTTATATAACTTACTCATTGGAAATTCACTCCACTACACTTTCTCTGGAGCTATAACATACCCAAGGACTCAATCGTGCAATTCAATGAAATAACTCCAAATCATGTAGAAACAATCCCCTTGCCCTAAAGGAAACTACGATTACTTTTCCCTGATGCGGGAAATAGAATTCTTGTTGATTTCCGACACCATGAGATGGAAGTGGGCAGGCGCCAATCATTTTTCACTCCCTTATACACCTCACCGATCGAAGAAATACATTATCGGGATTATCAAACCCTGATTCATGAAGTGTTTGACTTAACCATACGGAATGAACCACATCATAGGGAAACCAAGGGTCCTCCATTTCCTCCACCGTACTGGTCCACCAAGAAGTCATTTCATTGAACCTACTGAAATAACTCGGAAAATTATAGCCAAAAAGGTCAAGCCAGACCAACCCTGCCCCTACTGCATTGAAATCACTCTCATTGGTGGCTGTTCGGTGAAACTCTTCGATCCAATATCTAGGGTTGGTACTTCTCATTTTTTCTGGGGCTTCTTCACTGCCTCCTAAGTAATCGCGAAGTTCTCTCCAGTCATCTAGGCTTGGGACTTTATAACCACAGGGACAGATATTTCTATCATCGACTACAGCCCTATTGTTATAAAGCTTGCCATATGGAATATCATATTCCGGCTGATTGTCAAATGACCAGGCACCTGGGATGTCATTGCCATATTCCCAATCCCAATTGGGCTGGCCGGCATCCTCCAGCGGATCACCATTGCAGAAAGTAGAGCTACGCAGGTTTTCGGCCATCCAATATTGATTGCCGATTTTGACTACCTTATATACATTCCCCTCAGCATCCCTGACTACCCCCTCCACTGCAGGAGTCAGGTCCAGCCCCTCCTGAATCAGCGAAAATTCAGTAAGTACTAATTGAAAATATGCATTACCTTGCTCAGGAAGCTGCAAATAATAATGGTAATGGTTGGCAGCCTCCACGGCCACTTCCATTTCAAGAACTTCCCTATCAAAATGTTCTATTACCCTCAATGTGCCATTGGTACCACCTCGCACATATTGATAGTAAAAGTTGCGATCAGCAGATCTCCTCAGCTCCTTTTCATCTCCTCCGGAAACTATTTGGGATGCCTCCACATATTCATTCCTCAGTGAAACCAAACCATAATCACTGAAAGCTTCAATGGTGATCGAAACAGGACTGCCATTAACGGCAAATGCACCGTGGGTTTCGAAAGGCAGGTAATCCTCAAAAACTCCAGCTGAAGGCTCATAGGAAAACACATAATCCCCAAAAGGCAAGTCCACACTGTAAGGAGTGCTGAAATCGTTGGGATCTAGGGGCAAAAGTAATTCATCACCGGTCTGTTGGTTAACTATTGAAATCTCAATGTAATCGGGTAGCACATGTTGCCAATCAGATGCATCCGCTTGTCTAGCGTTTATGGAACTCTGTCCAAAATCGGCAATATTGATTCCCGTAAATTGCAGGGTGGAAGTAGGAATTATTTCCTCCTCTTGGGTACAACTGAGAAGCCCCAATAATAAAAATATATAAAGCAGTTTTTTCATGGCTTAGGGGTTTTCATTAATGCATCTGATGGACATTCCTTCGGTTTTGTAGCCATCGTGAACCCCCGGGTTCACATACCCGACGCTATTAAATCTCAAATCCATAACATAAAGGGTATTGAACCTATACCCCGGTGGCTCAGGTTGAGAAGCATACCACCAAAACCTGAATTCTCCCTCGGTCTGCGTCCACCAACTCCCCACAAGATGCAACCAATTGTAGCCAACCCTTAAAGGGAAGGGATAATGCCATCTATTTTCTTCCCTGTCGCGCTGTGGGGTCTGCCTGAGCAACATTCCGCCACCTCTCATGGTCATGCCCGTTTCATTGGTCGCCCCTGTGTTTGGCGATTTCCAGTGCTCAAATCCGGTATCCTTCATTCTATCTGGTCCTGTATAATCTTGGTCCAATAACTGGGCAAGCTCTTCAAAATCCTCCTTAGTGGGCACGCGCCAGTCGCAAGGGCAAATGTTCCGCTCATCGGTTGCAGCATAGCCGTTGTAAAGTTTTCCGTAAATCGGCCCATAGGCCTCATTGTCATCATAGTAAGTCCATAGCCCTTCTTCTACATCATCCCAGTTTTCAGGATTTGCCTCCCGTCTTATAGGATCGCCATTGCAATAGGAGGAGGTCCTGAGATTTTCGGCCATCCAAACCTGGTTGCCGACCTGAACGGTGCGATACCTGTTTCCATCCGCATCATACACCACATTGGTAAGGTTATCCAAAGCTATCTCTTCCTCGGTATAGGAAAACTCCCCCATCACCAAGTCGACCAAGCTCGAATTGGGCTCTCCGCTTGGATTGATGAAAAAATGGTAATGCTCAGAGGTCCCAACTGTCAATTCCCGATTGATCGGATCCTGTCCATCTTTGGGATTGACTGTTAGGCTGACAGCACTTCCCCCCGCTACGTATAAGTAATAGAACTCCTCATCATCTGTCAGGTAAAATTCCTGCCCTTCACTGCTCACCCCATCCACTTGGTCATTGAGCACGGTGATTAGCCCATAGCTGCTTTCTGCCTGCATGCTGATTTGGGCCTGAGGGCCTTGGAGTTCAAAAGTCCCTTCAGACCTGAAGGGCAAATATTGCTCCATTTCCCGGCCATCCAGTGTGACCTCATAGGTATAGGTGCCATAGGGTAGTAGGATGGTTTGGGGCAAATTAGAATTGGAAAGGGTAAAATTCAGCACATGGCTGCTGCCATCGGCGGTGCTCTGGATATGAACCTCCATTGATGCGGCCATCTGGTGCTCCCAGGCTGAAATTCTAAGCTGGCGCGCATTGATTTCCACATTGCCAAATTGGGGCATATACCCTATTAGAAAGCTGGCTTGCCCATCTGCGGTCTGTTCCTCGTAGGATTGACAAGCTATTAGGCTAAAAAACGCTATAAAAGTTAAAAATCTCTTCATCTAAAATCCCTCTACTTCGCCAAAAAGCGATATTCTTAAAAACTGCTAATAGCATCAAACAATCTATATACCAAAAATATCTTGATTAAATTATATTAGCAAATTAAATCAGTGTTTTGTTTACTATTTTGAATCGAAAAAATTTAAAAACTAACTAGAAAGACCAAAGGGAATTGAAGGGAAATATAACAACAAAGGTAGCAGAGGGGATTTGGGGGAAGTCAAAGGTAAGAGGTAAGTAGTTAGGAGACTATGGTTTTACAGCGCGGGTCGGTTGATAGGTTGATGTCGGATGGCGCTTTGCGCATCCGAGGGATTAAGGGATTAACGTAAAGTGCTATTGTTCCTTAATCCTTTATTCAGGTCCGAATGGAATACAGCGAAGCTATTCCATTTCGGTATGCTCAACCATTCAACCAGCACTCTACAACACCTAAACCGAGGCCGAAGGCCGACTAAACTCCTAAACCAGAACGCCAAAAAATAAAAAAGGCTTCAAAGAAGCCCAGACTCTAAAGAATTGGCCGTCATTGACAACCAGTTCTTTCCATTATTAAACCTTACAGGGATAAAGTTACATAAATACTTTGTATCAAAAAAGGCAGCAATAATAAAAGTTTAACCTAATTATATACCACACGCTATGCATCTCTTGCATGAAGCTGCTAAAATTACCGCCTGTAAAGAATTCATTAACCTTCGGCTATAAAGCCTTAACTTGCAATTGGGAAAATGGACTAGTATGGGAATTGAAAATAAAAACAAGCTGGAAAGCGAACAATTGGTAAAGGTCTCCAAGTTTAAGGAGGTAATCAAAAAAACCAAACCTCATAAACATGCTGGCTATTATGAACTTATTTTTTTAAGCGAGGGAGAGGGTTTCCATTGGGTGGAAACTGAAAACTTTCAGGTCAAAATTCCAGACCTTTATTTCATGAAACCTGGGCAAGTCCACCATTGGCAATTTACAGCGGTTCCGAAAGGCTACGTTGTCTTATTCAAAGAGGAGTTTATCAATAAAATAACTGACGCACCTCTTTGGTCATTATTGAATAGACTCCCATCCATACTGCGTAAATCTGTAAAACAGGAAGAATGGAACAGTGAAATCATCCTGCAAGAAATGTTTGCTGCTTACAAATCTGATTCCCCGTTAAAAAATGAGATGATACTGGGTTACCTAAGGGTAATCCTGGCCTACTTATGTAATTTTGAAGAAACTGAGAGCCTTACTGTGCCAGACCACGGCGGGATGTTTGATCAGTTCCAGCAGCTATTAACCACGCATTGTCCCCAATATCACCAAGTCAATCAATTTGCAGAAGCCTTGGGGACTACACCCCAAAACCTAAACAGGATATCTAGAAAGCATTCTGGTAAAAGTGCAGGAGAATTAATAACGGGGCAAATAATACTGGAAGCCAAAAGAAATATCCTTCATTCAGAGTCCAACATCAATGAAATAGCTGACCTGCTTCATTTCAATGACGCCTCTTATTTTATAAAATTCTTCAAAAAACACGTTGGCATCACCCCTTATCAATTTAGAGCCAGACACTTTACTCATCAATCCTGATTTCATATTTACCATTTTACCTCTCAAATTTACCAAAGCCCGCTTGGATAATCCTTTTAACTTGCATTTGGCTTTAGGCCTAAAATTATATCTAACCTTACTCCATGCATAAAACCATAAGTTTATTCTTTCTTTTGGCTTTGACCCTCATACAGGAAGCTTTTCCCCAAGAGAGTATCAACCTACTGGTAAGAATCAGCACCGAAAAATACCCAGAAGTCAGGGCAAGGCAATTGGAAACGGCTGCAGCCCAAAGGGAACTTTCTTACCAAAAAGCAGATATTACCCCCCAGCTCAACGCCTCATATCAAGCCAATTATGCTACCGCCAACAATATTACGGGGATGTTTATGCCCGGGCAGGTTTTGCCTATCAGTGGCCCTCCTTCCCTAGAAAATTCCGCCCAGATGGTATACGGGAGCGCTGCTGCACTATTATTAAACTGGTCTCCGCTGACCTTTGGGAAAAGACAAAGCCGGGTCAACACTGCCCAAGCAGAATTGGAGTTTTCAAAAGCCAATGAGGAATTAGCCATCTTGGACCATCAAATAAAATTTATCCATGCTTACCTCGATTTTTGGGCGATGACGGCCAAAGTCAATGCGCTTGAAAAAAACATGGAGAGGTACAGGTTTAATCTTGAGTTGAGCCGAAGTTTGGTAATAAATGGACTTAGACCTGGCGTCGATTCATCCCAGTTCAACTCACTTTTCATCAAATCCAAATTGGAATTACTCCAAGGCCAAAGAGAAATGGAATCCTATCGAACTTTGGTAAGAGAGCTTTTGGGTGACGATGATGTCACAATACCTGTAGACCAAAGACTCGGCAATCAAACAGCACGCTTACCCTCCTCCACAAATACCCTTCATCCATTAATCCAAAGCTCCCAACAGCAAACGGCAATTGCCCAATACCAAAAAACACAGATCAGCCGCTCATTACTTCCAGACCTAAATTTTTGGGGAACCGGATTTGCCAGGGGCTCGGCCATCCTAGCCGACGGGACTTTTGAAGCGCCTACAGAAGGTTTGTCATTTTCAAGGTACAATTATGGTTTAGGATTTCAAGTCACCGTTCCGGTTTTCCAATTTGCACAGACCAGGCAGCGGATCAAGCGACAGGATTACTTGGTCGAAGCTTCCAAAGCCCGGGAAGAGACAATCTATAGGGGTTTGGAAAAAGACAGGATAGTAGCCCAAGTGACTTTCGACAAGGCTTTGGAAACCGCCGAGCTTGCCCCTGATTACGTTCAGGCAGCCCAGTATAGTTTTGATGCGCTCCAGGCCAGGTATGATGCCGGCCTGATCAATATGGCTGAACTTTTACAGGGACAGGCCACTCTGGCCGAAGCAGAGGCCGAGGTGATCAAGGCCAAGGCGGAAATGTGGAAAGCGTTGCTTTACCAAGCGGCCGTGCAAGGAGAAATCAGTGTATTTACCCAAAACTTCGAATGATATGGATTTGATCAAAGCCTCTTTAAGAAAACCCATATCAGTGATGGTGATCGTGCTTTCGATTGGGTTCTTTTCCTTTTTGACCATCAGGTCAATGCCCATTGACATTTTCCCCGAACTTGGGATTCCTACCATATATATTGCCCAGCCTTACGGAGGCCTTTCGCCGGAGCAGATGGAGGGTTATATGACCTCGGTTTACGAACAGCATTTCATCTACATCACCGGGATCAGCAGTATGGAATCGAGGTCGATCCAGGGCATGTCCCTGATCAAGCTGCAATTCCATGAAGGCACCAATATGGCCGAAGCCATGGCCCAGGTAGTGGCGCAGGTCAATCGGGCCGGGGGAAAAATGCCCCCGGGGACCATTGCCCCTTTTGTGGTGCGGTATGATGCAGGCAATGTTCCTGTAGGCCAACTCGTTTTCAGCAGCGAGGAGCGATCTTTATCGGAAATCCAAGACCTGGCGGTAAACAGGGTTAGGCCCATGTTTTCCTCCCTTCCCGGCGTTTCCTCCCCTCCCCCGGTGGGCGGAAATCAGCGTTCGATCGTCGTAAACGTGGACCCCGAAAAAATCCGCAGCTACAAACTCTCCACCGAAGATGTGGTAGAGGCCATTGCCAGGGGCAACCAACTCGTTCCTTCGGGAAGTATCCGAATAGAAGATACGGAGTTTCTTACGCGCCCCAATACCGTAGTAGAAAACTATAAGGAACTTGAAAACATCCCCATCTACACCCAGTCAGGGCCATCGGTTTACCTGCGGGATGTAGCAGAGGTGCAAAACAGTGCCGACATTGCCACTGGCTATGCTTTGGTCAATGGGCAGCGCTCAGTCTATATCCCTGTCACTAAAAGGGCTGATGCCTCCACTTGGACAGTGGTAAAAAACATCAAAAACGCCCTACCTGCCATGCGGGAAGCAGTACCCGAGGATATCAAAGTAGAATATGCCTTCGACCAGTCCGGGTACGTGATCAAATCCCTCAGGAATGTTTTGACCGAAGGGGTAATTGCCTCCATTCTGACCGGGGTGATGGTTCTGCTGTTCTTGGGAGATTGGCGCAGTGGACTCATTGTGGTCATGACCATTCCGTTGGCCCTATTGACTTCACTTGTGTTCCTGAATCTTGCCGGGCAAACTATAAACATCATGACCTTGGTCGGGCTGGCCCTATCCATTGGAGTACTGGTAGATGAGGCCACCGTCACCATTGAAAATATCCACAGGCATCTTGAATTGGGAAAAAGTCTTCCCAAAGCGATAATTGACGGCACCAGGGAGATTGTGGTCCCGAAGATTCTGATTGTATTGAGTATCCAGGCGGTCTTTGTGCCTTCTTTCTTTATGTCAGGTGTACCGAGATCTATGTTTTTACCGCTTTCCCTGGCGGTAGGCTTTGCCATGATGGCCTCTTTTATACTTTCCCAATCCTTCGTACCCGTATTGGGCAACTGGCTGCTAAAAGAGGATAAACTGAAAAACCATGCCCAGAAGCAGGAGGCAGGAAGGTTTGCAAAGTTTGCCGCTCACTATAAAGTAAAGCTTCAAAACCTGTTGGACCGCTCAAAACTGACCATAGCCCTCTATTTCTCCATTTCCCTCTTGGGAGTAGTGGGACTTTATTTATTGATAGGAACCGAGATATTCCCTTCAGTGGACGCAGGCCAGTTTCAGTTGAGGATATCAGCTAAAGAGGGGACCCGGATTGAGCAGACTGAAAGGCTCACACAGCAGGTTTATCAGGAAATCCTGGACCTTACCGGAAAGGACAACATTGAGGTAAGTTCGGGATACGTGGGGACTATTCCTTCAGCCTATCCTGCCTCCACCACCTACATCTGGAACAATGGACCTCAGGTGGCTTTCCTAACCGTTAAGCTAAGGGAAGGAAGCGGCATAGGGATAGAGAATCTGAAGGAAGAAATCAGGACAAGACTGGCCGAAAAACATCCCGACCTTAAACTTTCATTTGAACCGGCAGATCTGGTGGACCAGGTCATGAGTATGGGGAGTGACACTCCTTTGGAAGTTGCCGTGACCGGAAAGAATATCCGGGAAACCCGTGCATATGCCGAAAAGCTTGAAAAAGAGCTTCAAAAAATCAGTTATTTGCGCGATGTCCAGATTGCCCAACCTTTGGACTACCCTACTTTTGATGTCAATATTGACAGGGTGATGGCTGGCCAACTGGGACTCTCAGCAGGAGAAGTGGGCAAGGCCATGATTTCAGCGACCAATTCCAGTAGGTTTACCAGACCCGTTTATTGGCTGGACCAAGGTTCGGGGAACGCCTATCAGGTACAGGTAGAAATTCCGCAGTACCGAATGAACAGTGAGGATGAGTTGCGGAATATTTTCATGCCCAACATAGAAGGTTTCAACAATAGGCTTGGAGACCTGGCTTCCATTGAACCGACTTATACCCAAGGGGAAGTGGTCAGGCTCAATCAACAAAGAATGGTATCGGTGCGGGCCAATATTCATGGCAAGGCCATTGGCTCCATTAAAAGGGATGTGGACACCGCCATCGCCAGCTTGGGCGAAAAGCCAAGGGGATTGAATGTACTTGTGCGGGGCCAGTTGGAATTCCTTGACGACACCCTTTCTGAACTACAGACGGGATTGATCATTGCCATATTTGTCATCTTCCTTATGCTGACGGTCAATTTCCAATCCTTCAAAGCCGCCCTTTCCACGCTTTCTACCATTCCGGCAGTGGCAGTGGGTTCTCTTGGGTTCCTGTTGTTGTTTGGCGCTACGCTGAATATCCAGTCGTATATGGGCTTGATCATGGCCCTTGGGGTGTCCATTGCCAATGCCATCTTGTTTACCACCTTTGCCGAAGAAGAAAGAAAGCGTGGCAAAGAAGCTGTGGTTGCCGCCCAATCGGCAGGAGAAAGCCGCTTGAGGCCTATTTTGATGACCAGTATATCCATGATTGTCGGGTTGATCCCACTGGCAGTAGGAGGAGACCAAACTGCTCCGTTGGGCATTGCGGTAATTGGGGGCTTGCTTTTCTCCACCTTCACCACCCTTTTGATTATGCCGGCAGTTTATGGAAAAATAATGCAGGGGGCCAGTATCAAATCTGTCTCTTTGGATCCTTACGATGAAAAAAGTGAAAAATATGAAAAATAAATATATGGGTTTGTTCATCCTTTTAGCCCTGTTTGGCTGTGGGACGGCCCAAGATGAAAACACCAACCAAACCGTTCAGGAGGACAACCATCAGACCTTTGAGCTTCAAAGGCAAAACCTGACGGGTGAAGTAAGTCTTCCTGCAGAGCTCCAACCCTATGAAGCCATCAGTCTATTTGCCAAAGTGACGGGGTTTGTTCAGGAAATCAAGGTGGACATAGGCTCCAAAGTGAAAAAGGGAGATGTCCTGGCCATCATAGAAGCACCAGAAATTTTGGCTGAGCTGGCTTCCTATCAAGCCAATCTGGAAACTGCACGAGGCAGGAGCCTTCAGGCCAGATCAAGATACAATACAAGTCAGGACCAATTTGATAGATTGCAACGAACTGCCCAAACAGAGGGAGCTGTCTCAGAGGGCGATATTAAGCGCATGGAAAACCAACTGCAGGAAGATCAGGCGGGATTTGAGGCAGCCCAGGCCAGCCTGAATGCCGCCGAGGCAAATCTAAAAGCTGCGCAACAGAGGGCAGCCTACCTTACCATTCGGGCACCCTTTGACGGGGTAGTGACCGAAAGAAATGTTCATACTGGCGCATTTGTCAACCAACAGGGAGGCGAAGGGCAGCAGCCATTATTCCGCTTGGAAATGACTCAGAAACTGCGGTTAAGGGTACCCATGCCTGAGAGTTATGCGGGTCTGGATTTTGGCAGGGACAGCCTCAGCTTTACCGTTAATACACTTCCCGGAAGAGTTTTCAAGGCGAAGGTTTCCAGACAATCCGGTAGCTTGGCCAACCACACCAGAACGGAAATGGTGGAAGCTGACATTGACAACTCTGATCTTTCAATTAAGTCAGGAAGCTTTGCTCAGGTCAATTTGGTTTATCAAAAGGAAAACACATTTGCAGTTCCCCGCACGGCGATGTTGACTACCATGGAGGACCGCTTTGTGGTGAGGCAAACCGCTGATGGCAAGCCCGAAAGAGTGCCTGTCAGAAGAGGTCTGACTGCTAAGGACAAGGTTGAGATTTTCGGGAATCTAAACGAAGGGGATATAATAATTGAAAACCCCAGTGAAAATATCTAAACGACAATTAATTTTCCGGGTTAGATCAAGCCCATTCCTAACCCAATGGAAATGATGATCAGCATGACAGCCACTATAGTCTGAATGGAATCCAAGGTGACCTTTTTCAATAATTTATTGCCAATAAAAGCACCTAGGATTCCGGCAAGTGTAGCCGAAATGACTAACGTAAGATTTTCATAGAGCCCTGTCTGGCTGAACCTGGTTGCATAAACACTCAACCGGGTAAAATCAACAAAGGTCGAAACCACCACGGCGGTCCCGATGAAAGCCTCCTTGGACAGGCCAGCCTTGATCAAAAAGGCACTTCGCAAAGCACCCTGATTTCCGGACAAGCCCCCGAAAAACCCACTGATGAAACCTCCCAATGGCAGCTTGTCCTTGCTGAATTCCATCCTTTTGAAAAACGGAATCAAATCCATGGTGGCGAATACAATCAAAAGGAATGAAATCAGTAGTTTCAATGGATCCACGCTGAATGTCCTCCCTCCTAGTTGATAACTGAAAAGTGGCTGCAGTTCGGTAAGGTTGATCAATATCCAGGATCCCAGAAAAGCGGCCAAAACAGCGGGCCCACCAAAATAAAGTAACACCCGCCTATCAGCACTCCTTCCCACCAGAATCAGCTTGAAGATATTGTTGAAAAAGTGGACTACCCCCGTGAGTGCAATGGCCAATTCAACAGGAAAGAAGATCATGAAAATAGGCGTAAGGATGGTCCCCAGCCCAAATCCTGAAAAGAAAGTAAGAATGGCGACCAAAAAAGCCGCCAATGAAATGATTACTATTTCCATTTAGTATCGCTTGGTCTGTAGTGAGTGATCCACCGACCAATAGCCTCCCCCTTTGATCAAAAGGAAAATGCTTCCCAGCAGCATGGACCAATCCGTACGGCTGCCGTGCATCATCTCCCAGAATCCGTCTTGAGCCAGCACCTCAGATTTGGTGGTGGCAAAGGCGACCAACATGATAACGATTAAAGGCAAACTTGCCAACCGGGTAGCCAAACCGAGCAAAATCAAAAGGCCACAGATAATTTCAGATGCACCTACAAATCCCCCCAAGAATTCCGGGTTAGGCAGCCCGATCTTTTCAAAACGCCCAGCTCCCCTAATTGCCGGAAAAAGGAACTTTTGGATCCCTTCGGAAAGGAATACTGCGCCTACCATGAGGCGGATGAGGATAGTGGTTTTGGAGTGGTCTGTCTGTAATAGTGTTTTGAACATTCTTCTTTGGTTTTGCCGGATGTTGGTATCCGAGGATGGTACAAATGTTAATGGCAGCGTAAAATTCACATTTCCCCGCCAAAGTCTCATGGTAAATCTGAAAGTATTTCGGTGGAAACCAATAAAGAAATCCAAAAAGCCAAAGCGGGACCTTGTTTTTGCTTCCTGTTTTGATGCCGTCAGCTACCCAAATCGGGACAGAAGACCGAAGTCGGGAACCGAAACTCTCCTTCGATATCACATCAACCCACTATGTTGCCAAGCATACTGAGGCAAATGCGGATATAGATTGTTTTCTAAAGAAAACAAAAACTACAATAGTTTTTTACAAAAACAATTACGATCAATTAATATTGATAAACGAAGCCACCCCGATCCTTACCCCTGAGGTACTATACCGACCGTTTTCAAAACCTGCACCGACTTCGAGCCTGAAGATTCGGAATAATTGATCTAGGGAATAGCCGATTTCAACATAATGGGGAGAATTGGCTGTTTTTAAATAATTAAGAAAAATATTTTCCCTCAGCCCCGTGTATCTCAGCATGGGCAGTTGTGTAAACAGGAATTTTCTAAATTGATAATGGACAATGGAGCTGATAAAATCCGTCTGTGTACTGAAACGATAATAGTCCAAGAATCTATAATTTGAGGCCACACCCATGTTGCTGAAAATTGTCCTATTCCCGCCAAAATGTTTGTAATCCATAAAATACATACGGTCATTATTCAGAAATGTCCCAGCGTTGACATTGAAATCAAGACGCCCACTCACCCCAAACAGGAAGCTGTGGGACACACCGGCCTCTAGCAGGTCAAAGTCAGTGGTAGTTTGACCACGGAAGTTGGGAATCCCCTTGGTGTAGCCAAAATTGAACTCCGGAGCCCGGTCATAAATAGCATACCTTCGCCCGTTCCTTATTCCATATTTCACCCCTGGCCTCCATCTGAAGGCCGCATTAAGGATCAAAGCCTGGTGGTTTTGAAAATTGGTGGGGCTAGATTCCAAGTTGTCAGGGCGGTTTGGCGTAAACTCCCGAGTCTCCTCATAAAAGAAGCTATTGTCCGACTGGTTAAACAGCTCTCTCCTATCTGCCCATTTCAAGCTACCTTCATAACTGAACTTGTCACTCAGACGACTGGAATGATAAACTTGAACAAAATCCTGCTCATACAGCTTCATGAAATTCTGCCTCATTACGAGGGTATACAGCGTATTTACAAATTCGGTGATAGGTTCATCACTGTTAAACTGTTCAATATACCTGCCTCCTGTTATCCCGAGTCTGGAATTTATAGAGCCCGCTCTTACATTCCTGTAAATATCCGTTTTGAGATAAGGCCTCTTGCTGGCAAACCCATAGCGGAAAGCTGGCCGCACTTGGTATTCCACTGTCCTCCGCGTGACCGAGTCAGCAAGCGTATCCACTTTGGCATATCTCAAGTAGCCCGATACACCAAACTTCCACCCCTCCACGGTATTGAACCCGGTTTTGAAAAGGTTTTCATCAAAGCCGGCAGATTTCCCTCCACCAAAACTGTAGCTACCCCCAGTAATGACAGATAAAGGGTCAAATTTCTTTTTGACTTTCTTCCTTGCAGTGGTGTCGCTTTTATCAACTTTTGCTTTCTCAACCACAGCAAGGCTGTCATCCCGCTTGTATCCCCTGATTTCGTCAGCGGTTAACTTTACCGGCCTTATGCTGTCCCAATAATTTTCATTTCTCTTAGAAGCCAGGCTGTCCACTTTGTAATTTCGCTCCCTTACTACCTCCACATCTTCCCGCTGCTTCAAGGCCTCTTTTTCATATTGATTGACCATTTTCCGAAATTCCTTTCGGGTCAGCTTATCCCCTTCTTCAAGCTTTTCCAAGGAAGAACTTTTCTTGTCGAACCTGACAATGTCCTCTGGCACTTCCTGCACCTTTTCATCTATTATTTCTGGCTCCACCTCCAGATCCGGGTTCAGCTTAATGTCATAATCTCGGATCGAAGCTAGGTATTTGTACTCCCCAGCAAAACCAAAGATTTTTCCCCCAAAGAGATATGTATGACTGATAGGCATCCAAACCTGATCCTTCACTGGGGCGTAGATTTGATTCACATTGACCTGGAATCCCATGATGGATGTTTTGAGATCCAAGCTGTGGATGGCCCACAGGTCTTCAATGATATAAATGAACCCCTCGAAAACATTTTCACCCCTTGAGCGTGGCGTCACCTTAACCTTATTGATTAGGATGCCATCCTCCATAAAGGAACCCATTAGGGTAAATTTATAATAGGCAAAAGCGCTTCTTGAAAGAGGGGAAATGGCTCCATTGATTTTCTCATTATAAAAGCTGGTGCCGATATAGGGTGCCGGTGAAGTGGCGTTGTCGTCACCGCTTGAGCGGATACTGATCACTCTTTCCTCGATTTTATCAGGCTGGGAAAATTTAACCTCAGAAACCGACTCTGATGTATAGGCCTCATTCAGGTTTAGCCCCTCTTCCTTAAGTTTTTTCTTCAGAAAAAAAGGCGCGTTAGTCAATTTACCAGTGCCTTTTAGGTAAACCTGCATGGAATATTCCTGCACTTGTAGGCGGTGAAATTTGGCTTTTGAAATAGCTTTTCTCATCACAGTGAGGGCTGGGTCCTCTTGCCCGCTTCTTACCACCACCTCTTGCAGTCCAAAAACCTGCTCTTTGAGTTCCACATTCAGCTCTACCCATCGGTCTTGGACCTCTACGGTTTTGAGCACAGAAGTGTATCCAATATATTGAACCAATATATCATACATGCCGGGTTTTAGGGCATACTCAAATTCCCCATTTTGATTTGTAGGCACTCCGTCACCCAGATTCCGGATATATACCGAGGCATAAGCCAGGGGGTCACCAGATTCGGATACCACTTTGCCTCTCACCCCTTGGGCATAAAGGCCTTCACCGAAAAATGAAATGGCCAAAATCATCAATATTGTTATTCTCATAATAAAATGAATGCGCTGAAAAGCCGAACTTACTCAATCCTTATAATCGGTGTAAATTAGATAAATCGCAGGACATAAGGAATACTTAAAAACTTACCCAAATAATACAATAAGGCCAAAAAACAAAATCAACGTAATATTTACCAAATCAATCCGAAACCAAATCATAGCATAAAATAGAAAATTGGCCATTACGACATCTTTACCAATGTTAGTATCTTACAACATTTTTAATAAAACAGTGAAATTTTAAGTATTAATAAAATTCAATCGTTTTCGATTAACATTTTTGCAAATAATACAACATAATACTATCAATTTTACAAAATAGACTACTAAAATTTAACAAACCATCTCAATAACAGGTAATTTTGAAAATGTTAAATTTTGCAAAAATGAATTAATTATTCGATTTTACATTAGAATTAGCATGTTCTACCAATTTTTGAAGTTTAACAGAATAAACCTATGAAAAACTATTTACTCAGCATGAAAGTCATGCTGCTGTTTTTGGCCTTGTTTATTACGGCTGAGACAGTGTATGCACAGGGCAGGCAGATTACCGGTACGGTGATCTCCGGCGAGGATATGCAGCCGCTTCCCGGCGTTGCAATCCAGGTAAAAGGGACTTCCAGGGGAACCGTCACCGACATGGATGGCAAGTTCAGTCTGGATTTACAAGGTGGTGAAACGACCTTAGTTGTATCTTTTATTGGGTTTACTACCCAAGAGGTTTCAATTGGAAATCTTTCACTTTTCACAATTGCACTTGAAGAAAACATCCAAAGCTTAAGCGAGACGGTAGTCATCGGTTACGGGCAGCAAAGGGCCCAAGACGCTACCGGTGCGGTGATTGCACTTGGTGAGGAAAAATTCAACAAAGGTATCATCAACTCTCCTGAGCAGTTGCTACAAGGTAGAGCTGCTGGTGTGCAGGTGACCCCGAGTAGTGGTGAGCCAGGTGCGGCGGTCAACATTCGTATCCGGGGTACTTCTTCAGTAAGATCTGACAACAACCCGCTTTTCGTAATTGACGGCGTTCCCTTGGACGGTGCAGCCACACAAGCTGGTGGCGCTGACTATGGAGCCGGTGGTTCACAGCCAAGAAACCCGCTAAACTTCCTAAACCCAGACGATATCGAAAGTATCTCTGTTCTTAAGGATGCATCTGCTGCCGCGATTTACGGTTCAAGGGGTTCCAATGGTGTGGTTTTGATTACTACTAAGAAAGGAAAAGCTGGACAGGAAAGCCTTACTTTCTCTACCAGCGCGAGTGTAAGTACCAGAGCCAGAAAAATTGACCTTTTGGATGCAAACGATTACATTCCTCAGGCAGTAGCCGCTGGAGCTGATGAAAACGTCATCAACTTTGGAGGAGCCACCGACTGGCAGGATGAAATATTCAGGACTGCTATCACCCAAAATTACAATGTTGGTTATGGTGGGGGCACCGAAAACACCCAATATAGGGTATCCCTCAGCTACATGAACCAAGATGGTATTATCAGAAACACTGGACTTGAAAGAATCACCGGACGTATCAATGCTTCTCACAAAGTTTTTGACGACAGACTGAGATTTGACTTACAATTAACCGCCTCAGACATCAAGGACACATATGCTCCTCTTGGTGAAGATGTGGGCTTTGAAGGTAACCTTATCGGTGCGGCCCTTCAGGCTAACCCTACCCGCCCTATAAGAAATGCAGATGGCACTTTCCAGCAATCTCAGGATTTTAGAAACCCAGTAGCCATGCTGGCTTATATCGATGATCGCGGTGAGACGACCAGGGTATTGGGTAACATCGGTGTTACATTTAATTTCACAGACAACTTCTTCTACAAAATGAATTTCGGTATGGATAATTCATCCGGGGTTAGAAGAACAAGTTTGGACCAAAGATTAGTGTTCCCCGGAATCGAAAATATCGGTAGAGGTGTGATCAACAATACCTACCAGCGTAACCAGTTGATCGAGCACACCCTGAATTACAACGGTACTTTGGGAGAAAACAGACTAGAAGCCCTATTGGGTTTCTCTTATCAGAAATTCGAAAGCCGCGGTCACTTCTTGCAATCGCAATTTTTCACCTTACCTAATGTGCCTCCAGTGGATAACATGGGTGGTGTGGACAACGTAACCGCTAGGGCATTCCTAGGAAATTCATTTAGAGGCCAAGATGAACTGCAATCCTTCTTCGGTAGGGTAAATTACAACATCCGGGACAAATATTTGATCACTGCCACATTGAGAGCTGACGGCTCTTCAAAGTTTGGTGAGGACAATAAATACGGTGTATTCCCATCTCTTGCTGCAGCTTGGAGGATCAACGAAGAGGACTTCATGAGTGGAAGTACTTTTAACGACTTGAAATTGAGAGCAGGTTGGGGTGTCACTGGTAACCAAGAATTCCCTAGAAACGCGGCAGTAACAGTACTTAGAGCGGATAACCAAGGCGGTACTTTTATCTCGAACCAATTCAACCCTAACTTGAGATGGGAAGAAACGGTTCAGTACAACGTAGGTTTTGATTTTGCCATCATGCAATCCAAGCTTACCGGTGCTATTGACTATTTCAACAAGCAAACGGAAAACCTGCTGATCCTTGTGGATTTCCCGGCTCCGGCAAATGCCATCACCAGATGGGAAAACCTTCCGGGCCGCGTAATTAACGAAGGGGTTGAATTTACTTTGGATTATTTGGCCATAGACAGAGAAAACTTCTCTTGGAACATACTAGGAAATGCTACTTTCCTGAGAAATGACGTTCAGGGCATAGGTACTACCTTGAATACCGGTAACATTGACGGACAAGGTTTGACGGGAGCTTTTGCCCAGAGAATCACCGATGGACAGCCGCTATACTCGTTCTACATGAGGGATTTTGAAGGTTTCACTGAAGACGGCTTGGGTATTTACAGAAACAATGAAGAATTGTTCTACTTGGGTTCTCCATTCCCAACATTCACGTGGGGGCTTACCAACAACTTCGCCATCGGCAGATTTGACGCCAGCGTCTTCTTCAACGGACAGAATGGCGGTTTGATTTACAACAACACCGCTAACGCCATCTTCTTGAGAGGTAACTTGGCCAACGGTAGAAACGTAACCCGTGAGATCGCCAATTCCGGTGAAAACCCCGCAAACTTTGGTGAAGTTTCTTCCAGATTCTTGGAGTCAAGTGACTTTGTAAGGTTAGCCAACCTAAACCTGGGTTACACCTTCAATATGGCTGACAGCCGTTATATCAGATCGATGAGAGTTGGCTTTACTGGCCAAAACCTGCTGTTGTTTACAGGATATAGCGGTTTTGACCCAGAGGTGAACACCAATAAAGCCAGGGACGGGGTTCCTTCCTTGGGTATAGATTATACAGCTTTTCCTTTACCGAGAATCTATACGCTTAACTTGAACTTTGGATTTTAATTGACATGGACATGAAAATATTGAATAAATATTATCTACCTGCACTTGCCCTTACCTTGGGGATGGCTTGTACAGAATTAGATGATGCGGCCTTGGATGCGGAGTCGTTCAATAGGCCATCGGAAGCAGGCGAGGGAGCTGAGGCGGCGGCTGCCCTTCAAGGTACTTACAACCAGCTGAATGCTTTTTCGGATCAGGCGGGAATTTATGCCCTTCAGGAGCATCCCTCGGATGAGATGATGGGACCCACCAGAGGTACTGACTGGAGTGATTTTGGGGTATGGAGACAGTTACACCTGCATTCTTGGGATGCCAGCCACGAATTTGTATTCAACGCCTGGAACATTCTAAATACCGGACAGCTAAGAGCCACACAAGTAATCGATGCGCCTAACGCCAGTGCCCAGCAAATTGCGGAAGCGAGGTTTTTGAGATCGTATTATATCTATAATATCGTGGATCTATACGGCCAAGTACCGATAAGACTTGACTTGGATGATCCAAATGAGATCCCAACCGTACTTAGCAGAGCTGAGGCTACCCAGTTGATCATTGATGATTTGGATGCAGCGATTCCAAACCTGCCATCCTTGAATGGCGCCAACACCGGTCAGGCGACAGTAGAGGCTGCACATTTTCTTAGAGCAAAAGTTTATCTAAACAGGGCTGTATTTACTGCAGCTGAACCTGCTGGTCCATATAACTTTACGAATGAAGATATGCAGGCAGTGATTGAAAGTACTGATGTGGTGCTCAATAGTTCTGTAAGTTTGACTCCTTTCTATTGGGATAACTTTGTGCCGGACAATAGAACCACTTCTAGGGAAATCATTTTTGCCAGAAGAAACGAAACTGGCAATGCCGTGGCAAGTGTTCAGAACCGTTATAAAATGACAATCCACTACAACCAGGTACCTGGATCAGGAGGCGGTTGGAACGGTTTCACCACAGTGGCAGACTTTTATAACAAGTGGGGAGAGACTGACGATGTAAGGAAAGGGCAGGCATTGCCTGGCTTTACAGATAGACACGGTTTGAGGGTTGGATTTCTAGAGGGCCAGCAGTTTGACGGGGCCGGCAATCCGCTTACTGACAGAGGTGGTAACCCGTTGGTATTCACTCCAGAGGTTAGCTTGCTTTACTCTAATGAGAGACAAGGGGTCAGGGTAATCAAATACCCCCCGGATCCCAATAACCTTGCGGACAACTTAATCGGCACTGACTACATCTTCTTCAGGTATGCTGATGCTTGGTTGATGCGTGCAGAAGCTTTATTTAGAACTGGCAATACCGGTGAGGCATTGGCAATGGTTAATGGATTGAGAGAGGCAAGAGGTGCAGAACCTTTAGCCAGCTTGACCGAAATGGGTCTGCTTGATGAGAGAGGCTTTGAACTATACTGGGAAGGCTGGAGAAGAAATGACCAAATCCGATTTGGCATGTTTCTCCAAGAGTGGCAAAACAAGCCGGTGACCCCTCCCCACGTGGTATTGTTCCCCATCCCACAAAGGGCCATGGACACCAATCCAAACTTCACCCAGAACCCAGGCTATTAACTCTTTATTTAAATTCATATTTTTTGACATAAAAGCAGGTAGCGATATCTGCTTTTTTTTTATACTTACTAATCACAAAAACCTCATTTCTTGCCCTCTCCAATTACTAAATTAATTATCTTTAGTACATGAAGTACCCCAATTATCTTTTTGCGATTATCCTTTTGACGATAGGTTGTCAAAGCCAGCCTGAAACCGATATTCCCCAAGGCAAACTATTCACGAGGCTTACTCCCCAGCAGACAGGCATTCACTTCACTAACGAATTGGAAGACAGTGAGGATTTTGACGTCTTCCGATATAGAAATTATTACAACGGTGGCGGGGTGGCCATAGGGGACATCAACAATGACGGCCTGCCAGACATTTTCCTGACGGCCAACCGTGGTCAAAATAAACTCTACCTCAACCAAGGCGATATGCGGTTTGAAGATATAACCGACAAGGCAGGGGTGGCCGGCACTAAGCCTTGGTCCACCGGCGTGACGATGGTGGACATCAATGGGGATGGCCTGCTCGATATTTATGTGTGCAATTCCGGAGACCTTGAAGGCAACAACATGGAAAATGAGCTGTTCGTCAACAACGGAGATGGAACCTTCACGGAAAAAGCTGCCGAATACGGCTTGGCTGACCCAGGTTTTTCTACACATGCGGTGTTTTTTGATTATGATGGGGATGGAGACCTTGATTGTTATTTACTCAATAACTCGTTTCGCCCAATTTCAACTTTGGGATTCCGAAATCTAAGAACCCAACGGGATGCAAAAGGCGGGGATAAACTCTATAAAAACGAAAAAGGGAAATTTATAGATGTCAGCGAAGAGGCCGGTATCCATGGAAGTGTTATCGGTTTCGGACTTGGGGTAAGCGTGGGGGATGTAACCGGAAACGGGCATCCTGATATTTTCATTTCCAATGACTTTTACGAAAGAGATTATCTCTACATTAATCAAGGCGATGGTACTTTCCAAGAGGCCCTACCCGACTACATGCAGCATATCAGCATGTTTAGCATGGGCGCCGATATCGCCGACATCAACAACGATGGGTATCCGGAAATCTTCACTACCGACATGATGCCGGAATCGGACCGGAGGCTGAAGACAATGGCGCAGTTCGAGACCTACGATGTGCTCCAACTCAGGCTTCAGCAGGACTATTTTTACCAATATATGCGCAATACCCTGCAGCTCAACAATGCAGGGCAGAATTTCAGCGAGATCGGATACTTAGCCAACGTGGCTGCGACCGACTGGAGCTGGGGGGCGCTGATTGCAGATTTCAACAATAATGGCAACAAGGAGATTTTCGTCAGCAATGGGGTGTATAAAGATGTGACAAACCAGGATTTTGTGGAATACTTGGCCTCCAATGAAAATATGAAAGCAGCTGTAGAAGGTAAAAAGGTCAATTTCCAAGACTTCGTCAACCGAATGCCCTCCGAAAAACTGACTAATTACATGTTTACCCAAAAGGCCAAGCTACAATTTGAAAATGTGGCCGATGATTGGGGATTTGGCGAGCCCACTTTTAGCAACGGTGCGGCATATGGGGACCTGGATGGAGATGGTGACCTCGACCTGGTGATCAACAACCTAAATCAAGAGCTTTACATTTATAAAAACAACACCGTAGAAACTCAACCTGACAACAAATTTCTGACTTTCACTTTTGAGGGAGAAGGCCAAAACAGTTTCGGTCTAGGCGCCAAGGTGCAGGCTTATGCAGGAAATGAGGTCATCAGCTTTGAAAACATGCCGATAAGAGGGTTTCAGTCATCCATGGATTACAAGATGGTAATGGGACTTGGAGACTTTATTCCTGATAGCGTCCTTGTGCATTGGAGAAACGGCAAGGTGCAAAAACTGACCGACCTTGAGCTAAACTCCCATTATCATTTGAAGCAGGCAGATGCGGATGATAGAGAATGGAATAGTAGGGAAGCTGAGCCGCTATTTCTAGAAGGACCAAGGGTGGATTTTCAACATGTGGAAAACCCTTTTAATGATTTTGACAGAGAAAGGCTTACCTTCAAAATGCTTTCTACAGAGGGGCCAGCATTTGCGGTAGCAGACCTCAATGGTGACGGGCTGGAAGATTTCTTTGTCGGAGGGGCCAAGGATCAGGAAGGAGCTGTCTTTCTTCAGACTTCTGAAGGCGAATTCCTCCAGACAGGGCAAAAGTTCGCTAGTCATTCCGGGTCTGAAGATGTCTCTGCCCTGTTTTTTGATGCCGACAATGATGGAAAATTAGACCTTTTGGTAGTGAGCGGAGGGAGTGAGTTCAGCTCCAATTCTCCACAGTTAAGGGACAGACTATATCTAAACAAAGGTCTCGACGCCAAAGGCCATCCCATTTTTGAACATGCCGAAGACGCTCTACCTAATACTTTCCAAATCGGCAGTAAGGCCGTCGCATTTGATTTTAATGGAAATGGACATCAGGACCTCTTAATCGCCAGCCGAAAAAGCAACCAATACTATGGGCTCAACCCCACCCACCAATTGCTCATCAATGACGGCAATGGCAACTTTCAGGACAAAACGAGAGAAAATGGTCAGGTCCTAAGAGATATAGGAATGTTGACAGACCTGGCTTTATTTGAACACGGTGGAAAAACAAAAATCCTGGCCGTAGGCGACTGGAACTCTATCAAACTGCTTTCAGTGGAAGACCAAACTTTGGTTAGTGAAGAATTAAAAATAGAGGGGATTGACAATACCGATGGCTGGTGGAATAGCATCACCCTTGCTGACCTAAATAAGGATGGCAAAATGGATATCATTTTAACCAATACAGGTCTTAACACCCGTTTGAAAACTTCCCCTGAAAACCCCATTAGCCTTTATGTGAATGATTTTGACAACAATGGATCGTATGAACAAATCACCACGTATCACCAAAATGGAAGGGACCTCCCGATTCATACCCGACACGATGTGGTAAAGCAAATGAGCTCCTTGAAAAAGAAGTTTCAAACTTATGACTCCTACGCTGAAAAAAGCATGGAGGAGATATTTGATGACAAGCAGCTTTCAAGAGCAAAGGTTTTGAGAAGTTTTATTAGCGAAAGTGTCGTTCTGATGAGCCGAGGCAACGATAGCTATTCCATGGAAATCCTCCCACTAGCGGCACAGTTTACCACCATGCGGAGTGCAGAGGTGATGGATGTAAACCATGACGGACATTTGGACATCATCATGGCTGGAAATCTATATGGAGTAAAGCCAGAGTTGGGCAGATATGATGCATCCGACGGCGTGGTCCTGCTTGGCGACGGCAAAGGCAATTTTGTACCCCAGAACTTCACCGGTTTTAAAGTCCCAGGCGAAACCAGGCACTTGCGCAAGCTGCAATCCACGTCTCCCAAACTGATTGCAGTTCGCAATAACAATACACCCCTAGTTTTTAAATTGAATTAAGATGAAGTACCGAGTACCCGCTTTTATATGCCTATCCTTATTTGCATCCTGTAGCTCCAGCAAAGAGGAGGATAAGGACACCCTCTTCAGATCAGTTAGCGCAGAGGAATCCGGCATTCATTTCAGCAATGAACTGGAGGAAACCGTAGATATGAACATATTTACCTACATGTATTTTTACAATGGCGGCGGTGTGGCTGTGGGGGATGTAAATGGTGACGGCTTGCTCGATGTATATTTCACCTCCAACCAAAACGAGAATAAACTCTACCTGAATGAAGGAAACCTGAAGTTTAGGGACATCACGGAGGAATCTGGCGTGGCGGGCTTTAACAGTTGGACTACAGGTGTGAGCATGGCGGATGTCAATGGTGATGGACTGATGGATATTTATGTCAGTTACTTAGGAGATCATTTGGAGTTTAAAAGCCAAAATCAACTATTCATAAACCAAGGCAATGATGCAGACGGCATTCCAAGCTTCCGGGACGAGGCTGCCGATTATGGACTCAACCTAATCGGGTTTTCTACCCAAGCGGTCTTTTTCGATTACGACCTAGATGGGGACTTGGACATGTTTATGCTCAACCATTCGGTGCACAACAACGGAACCTTTGGTCCCAGCACCCTCAGGGATAAAACCCATCCTTTGGCTGGTGACAAATTATTGAGAAATGATAACGGCCGGTTTGTGGATGTGACCGAGGAGGCCGGCATATTTAGCAGTGCAATCGGCTATGGCTTGGGCGTGGTAATCAGTGACGTGAACCTCAATGGGTACCCGGATATCTTTGTTGGCAATGACTTCCATGAAAACGACTACCTCTATATCAATAATGGCGATGGGACATTTACCAATAAGCTGAATGAATCCATGATGCATACCAGCCATTTTTCCATGGGAGTGGATTTTGCGGATTTGAATAATGATGGATTTCCGGAGCTTTTCACGTTGGACATGCTACCTGAAGATCCCAAAATCTTAAAAGCCTCAGCTGCGGAAGACCCTTATGATGTATATAACTTCAAGCTAAATTACGGTTTCACCCACCAGTTTGCCCGCAACACCCTCCAGCTCAACAATGGTAACGGCACTTTCAGCGAGGTGGGCATGATGGCCGGTGTACATGCCACGGATTGGAGCTGGTCGACATTTTTGGCTGACCTTGACCTGGATGGGTACAAAGACATTTTTGTTGCCAACGGAATCCTGCGAAGAAGCAATGACCTCGATTACATTAACTTTATAACGGATGAGGACATACAGTACCAGTTGCAATATGACCTCACTGAAAAAGAGCTTGCCTTGATTGAGAAAATGCCCACGATCAAACTACCCAATTATGTCTACCGCAACAATGGCAACATGACTTTCACAAACATGTCGAAAGACTGGGGATTGAACCTGGACTCCTACTCAAACGGGGCTGTATTTGTGGACCTTGACAATGACGGGGATCTGGACATTGTGGTCAACAATATCAATGACCAGGCATTTGTACTGGAAAACAGAAGCATTCAAAAGGATTCAGAATCGGATAAAAACTATGTTAAAATCCTTTTAGAAGGGAAGCCTGGGAATAATTTCGGTGTAGGCAGCAAAGTATTGGTATATCAGGGAAATGATTTTCAGATCCAGGAAGTCAGTCCAGTAAAAGGCTTCATGAGCTCATCTGATTATCGGGTGAATTTTGGGTTCAGCAAAGAACAGCCAATTGATTCCCTAATTGTAATTTGGCCGGACTTCAGCTATCAGATTATCTCCGATGTTTCTCTCAACCAAACCTTGGAGGTACAGCAGACAAATGCTTCAGGAAAGTTTGATTACAGCAGGTTTCACCAAGAAAAGCCTTTCACCGTCCAAGTTGAGGATGATTTGGGAATAGATTTCAAGCATAAGGAAAACACATTCAATGAATTTACCCGAGAGCCCCTCCTCCCCCACATGCTTTCGGCAGAAGGTCCAGCCGCTGCGGTGGCTGATGTGAATGGGGATGGATTGGAGGATTTGTATATCGGCGGAGCCAAACATCAAGCAGGCAAGCTGTATTTGCAAACCTCAGGTGGCAGATTTCGCCCCAGCACTCAGCCGGTATTTCAATTGGACAGCCTGAATGAGGATGTGTCGGCTATCTTCGGAGATTTTGCCGGCAATGGTTTCCAAGACTTATTGGTTGTGAGCGGTGGAAATGAATTTTATGGAAAGAATGCTGCCAATCAACCTAGACTTTATGTTAATGACGGAAAGGGCAACTTCAGTAAATCGGAAAACTTCCCTACTCTCTTCCTCACAGGCAGTGTGGTAGCTGCCGGAGATTTTGATGGAGATGGTGACCTGGATCTGTTTATAGGTGCCCGTACTGAACCTTGGAAATACGGAAGCAAACCCCAGTCCTATCTCTTGGAAAACAAAGGCAACGGGAAATTTGAAGATGTTACCGCCGAGAAAGCCCCTTTCCTAGAGCAAATCGGAAAGGTGAAGGATGCCAAATGGTTGCCTCTCGAAGACAAGACCTACCCTGCCTTGGTAATCGCCGCCGAATGGGAGCCTATTACCATTATCAAAAACGAGCAAGGCAAACTCACCCAGCTGGATGTGGCTGACAGCCCGCTTGCCTATACAAACGGTTGGTGGAACACCATCGTGGAAGGAGACTTCGATGGAGACGGAAGAATGGATTTTATCATGGGCAACCTGGGCACCAATTCGAAACTGAAAGCGAGTAAGGAGCAGCCACTGCGGCTGTATGTGAATGATTTTGATGAAAATGGGACAAGGGAGCAGGTTCTTTCCCACTTTATGGCTGGAAGGGAGTACCCTTTCCATACTAAAGATGAATTGTCAAAGCAGGTACCTTCGCTGAAAAAGCAGTTTCTTTCTTATAGCGTTTTTGCTGAAGCTACCTTGGAGCAGGTCTTTGGCAAAAAACAACTTGAGGAATCGGCCAGAATGGAAGCCTATCAGCTTAATTCCCTACGGGTAAGAAATTTGGGCAATTATAAATTCGAGGTTGACACCTTGCCGTTTGAAGCTCAAATCTCCCCCATTCAAGCGGGTTATTACGATGCGGAGCAAAAAATGGCCCTCTTAGGTGGTAACTTCTACCCCGTAAATGTGCAAAGAGGACGCTATGACGCCTCCTATGGCCTGGCTTTGAAAGGCTCTTCCAATCCTGGCAAATTAACAGCATTATCCGGAAAAGAATCCGGTTTGAAAGTCACCGGTGAAACCAGGCGCATACTTCCTATTATTATTGAAGGGGAAATGCATTATCTATTTATTAGGAATAATGATACGCCGGTATTGGTGAAGAGGACGGAAAACGGGGGACAGAAGAAGGAAAGCTAATGAAGTAGTGACTTTGAAAAAATACAATTTTGAAGTATCTTACTTTATATTTTAAACAGTAATAATATTACCAAATTTTATCGGGATGAGAATTCAGTTGTCCATAGTATCATTTACCTTTCTGATTATGGGATGGGCATGCCAGCCTAAGGAAATGGATGAGCGGGTTTATACCGGAGATTTGCTTATAGATGCCAATGAACAGCTTACCCAAGTGATTGTTCACGACATTTTTAGCCCACCCGTGGCCAGCAGAATCTACGCTTATCCCTCCATAGCAGCTTATGAAGTGGCTGCTATGGCTGACCCATCTCTACAGTCCCTTGCAGGGCAGCTCAATGGCTTTGAGGAAAAGACCTATGATGTCCCCGAAGATGTATTTTACCCATTGGCAGCACTGACTGCATACTATCAAGTGGCCACTGCGTTGGTTTTTTCGGAAGACCAGCTGGAAAACCACCAAAAAGAGCTTTTAAAATCATTTAGGTCAGCATTGTCCACAAAAGCTTATTCCAATTCCATCGATTTGGGAAAAGAAGTGGCCGCCCACGTACTTGATTATTCCAAGGGGGACAATTACCACCAAAGCAGGTCTTTTGAGAAATACGGGTTGACGGGCATAGAAGGGACTTGGCAGCCCACGCCTCCAGCTTACATGGAAGGTATAGAGCCGCATTGGAATAAAATCAGGCCATTCTTTTTGGATTCAGCCGCCCAATTCAAATCAACACCTCCAACAGCCTACAGCAAGGATCCAGAAAGTCAGTTTTACAAAGAGGCCTACGAAGTGTTCAATGTTCATCAAACCATGACCGATGAGCAAAAGGATATTGCCTTTTTCTGGGATTGCAATCCCTACAAGATGAATATCAAAGGCCATGTGATGTTTGCCGAGAAGAAAATCACCCCTGGAGGGCACTGGATGGGCATTGCAGGCATTGCAGCCAAAAAGGCACAGCTAGACTGGAAAGGCACTGCTGAGGCCATGGCTTATACCGCTATTACTTTAATGGATGGATTTATCGCCTGCTGGGATGAAAAATACCGAAGTGTACTGGTAAGGCCTGAAACTTTCATCAATCAGCATATCGATGAAGACTGGGTACCCTTGTTGCAGACTCCCCCATTCCCAGAGTACACCAGTGGCCACAGCGTAATTTCTACAGCCGCAGCCAATACATTGACACATCTATTTGGGGAGCCATTTGAATTTGTGGACTCTACTGAGGTAGCTTACGGCCTTCCTACACGCACCTTCCCTTCTTTTAGGGCAGCAGCCGAAGAAGCAGCCATCAGTAGGCTATATGGAGGAATTCACTATAGGCCAGCGATAACGGAAGGCACCAAAAAGGGTCAAAAAGTAGGCGACCACCTACTTGTAAAGGTAAAAACCCGCCAGGAAAACTTGGCGGAGAAAAGGTAACCTGAACTTAATCAACAGCAATTTCAACTACCAAGGCTAAATGTTCTTCAGAAGTATCGAAAACTCCGATAATTCCTTCAGTGCCGTAGAACCCAGAATAGATTCCAGATTTTGAGAGTTGAAAATCAACAGCCACCTCTACTTTTGGAGACTCCAATAGGTCAATCACTATAAATACTTCTTTTAAGCCTTTAGGAATAATAACACCTTCTCTAAAATCAAACTTATTCCAGCCTCCGCCTTTACTTATCTCAATTACCTGTTGAGCAGAAACCAAATCCCTGAAATGCGAAATATTATAAATCTTACCGTCCTTTTTGACCTTTCTGTGATCGGCTGAACCTAAAACCCTTACACTTGCTAAAATTGATTCTGCAATATCCTCTGAAAAATGTACTTCCACTGCCTTCACAACTCTTTCTTTTTTGGAAGGCAATGTTACCAAAGCAGTATACCGATAATTCATAGTCGCATTAGCAAATTCAATGGGCCTATATGATTTAATTAAGGAATACTCTTTATTACCAATCCAAACAGTCTTCATTTTTTTATCGGTCACAACCACTTCTTGAAGATCAATGATTCTTGGAGTCAGATAAATCTTATCTGTAGCTATAATGTCCTTTATGGAAATTACCGTATCCTTCACTTCAGCCCCTGATATGTATAGTTCCTGGCCTATCCCTGAATCCAAAAGGCTGTTACCTTTTTCGTCTGTGAAAATAACTTTACCCGAAGGTTTGTACACCAATTTAACATAAGGTAAACCAACACCTGTATCGGAGGACACAAATGTTTTCGATTTTTCTTGGGCACATAATGGATTAGCAAACATCAGCAGTATGAGCCAAATGAAAATATCACACAATTTATGGCAACTTAAATTCATAGGTAATCAATAAAGGATTATCCAAATTAACCGCTGCGAGCTGAATATCCAGTTCCTTCAGCAGTTCCCTATCATATTCTCCTGGTAACAAAACAGCTCGATTAAACCCATCCCTAACACTTAAGGGTCGATACAGCAATTCTTCAACACGACTTTTGGGAGAAAAAACACGTAAAGAGCCTCCATTTTTATCCATAATTCCTAATCGGACATTTTCAGGGGAACCTTCGTAGTAGTTGAAGGAATACAGTTGTTCATTGAAATTAAAATTATGAACTGCAAAAAAATAATTACCTTCATCCAATAAATCATAAAAATCATATGCCTCTTTCATTGAAAATACCCTCTCCGAAATCCGCTTTTTACCGAAATCCAAACATACTCTATTCAGTAAATTATCTGAATCTATTAAAAACACTTTATCGGAAAAGGGTTCTGAGAAGTAACTACTTCCATTGATAGTTGATATATTAAAAGAATTAAAGCCTTCAATCGAAGCTGGGAAAGCATTAATTTTATTTATAATGTTTCCATTTTTATCCGAAAAGATATAGCCTTCATACCAATCATTATCAATATCTGAATCGGAAACTAAAAATAGCCCACCTGTATCGTTGGAAGAGTAGCCCCCAATAAAATAATATTCTGATTTTCTTTCAGATAAAAACTCAAAAGATTCTATATCAAAATCTAAAAACTTCATAGAGTGCCTATCATATAAAATAAGCTTATCATTTGTAGCAAGGAAAAAATCAATATCAAAGTACTCCCCAGGTCCAGCACCCAATTTATTTAATTCCTTGATAAACTTACCTTTGTCATCAAAAAGCATTAAGGAGCTGATTACACCATTTTGATGGATTAATGTATTGGATTTTATAAATTCCACCGCCTTCACATCTCCTATAGTTGTATTTTCAGGCAATTCCAACTCTAATACATCAATAATTTCTATATATGCAGATAAACTATCAATTGATGGTCTTCTATCCAATGTTGCGACAAGGCAATCATCCGAATGTCTACAACTAAATTGAAACACCAGTAAAAGTAGTACAAGGGATTTTTTCATGTCCGTAAATTGATATAAAAGTAAGCAAGACCACTGAAAAACATCCAGCGGTCATGGCTAAAAACTAAGTTAGGGTAATGATGGTGGATCGGGCAGCTGAGGTTGATCACACCTAAGAAGACATGTATAATTTTCTTTGTACTTGCAATTAGTGCTTAACCATTGCTTTTTATAATCAATCAAAGCATTTCCACAAGGCACAGTTTCTTGAGCTGAAATTATTTGTGGAAAGACATTTAAAAGCAAAAACAGCACTCCCCCCATTAAAACAGATACTTTCTTTTTCATATCTAATTTGGTTTTGTTAAAAATAATTTAGTTCAATGATAAAAAAAAACTAATACTTCAAAATTTCACAGAAAAAATTTTCTATCCAAGATAAACTCCTCCACTTTGGGGTGAAGTAGATACTTTACAGAAAAGCCTGACTTGATAGATTTTCTGATAAAGGTGGCAGAAACGTCAATCATCGGGGCATCTACATAGCGCACATTTGAATGCTCTAACACTTTATTTTTCCCCGGCCGGGGATACACATACAAGCCATACTGCTCTAGAATTTGCTCACTGTTTTTCCACTTGTGGAAATGGTTGAGATTGTCCCCCCCAATGATCAGCTTAAACTCATGGCCGGGATGTTTATCGGAAAGGTACGTGAGGGTATCAATGGTATAGCTTGGCCTGGGCATGTGGAATTCCACATCGGTGGCCTTGAAGGAAAAATGGTCGGCAATGGCGAGCTCCACCATGCGGAGTCTATCCTGTTCGTGCAGTAAAGAACGGGGGTTTTTGAAGGGGTTCTGGGGAGAAACGACAAACCATACCTCATCCAAATCCGTCTGATCCACCATTACGTTAGCAATGATGAGATGACCTATGTGAATGGGATTAAAAGAGCCGAAAAATAAACCGATTTTCATGGAAAAAGGGACACAGAGTTAAACAGAGTTTAAAATGAGTTTCACAGAGTTTCAACTGAAGCACAAAAGTCTTACCCTATTTTCTACCGTATCCGGTATTCGGCCTCCCGTCCTCCGTCTTCGGTCTTCGGTCTTCGGTCAAAATTATTTATTTAGAAAATCACCGACCAGCTTTTCTGCTTCGGCAAATGATTTTTCCATATCATCGTTGACCAAGGTGACGTCGAATTTGTTTTCGAAGCCCATTTCAAACTTGGCTTTGTAAAGTCTTCTGGAAAGACTCTCTTCCGATTCAGTGCCTCTGTCTTTGAGTCTCTCGGTGAGTTCGTCCAGAGAAGGGACTTTCACAAAAATCGCCAAAGCCTTATCTCCAAAATATTTCTTAAGGTTAAGGCCTCCTTTAACATCCACATCGAAGATCACATGGCGGCCCTCATCCCAGATCCGTTGGATCTCTTCTTTGAGCGTCCCGTAGAAGTTGCCTTCATAGACTTCCTCCCACTCGATAAATTCGTCTTTGTCAATTTTTTGTTTGAAATCCTCAGGGGTTAAAAAATAATAGTCCTTTCCGTTTTGTTCGGAGCGACCGCGTTTGTCCCTAGTACAGGCTGAAATAGAAAAACCCAGCTTTGGGTTTTTAGAAATGAGGTGTTTTACAATTGTGGTTTTCCCGGAACCCGATGGAGCCGAAAAAATAATCGCTTTTCCTGATGACATGAATTAACTTAATTATTTAATCTCTTCGATTTTTTGGCGTATGCTGGAAGCTAATTCACTGGGAACCGGCTGCTTGGAGCATTTGGTTTTGAGTACTTCTCTGATGGCTTGTTCTAAATGAAAATATTCAAAGCAAGGCTGGCACTTGGCAAGTTTGCCGTCCAGGGTTTCCTTTGATTCGGAATTCACTTCACCATCTAAGATGCTTTCCAAAAGCTGGAAGCATTTACTCACATCATCACATTCTAGTTTTCTTTCTCCGGAAGGGGTTAAATCTTTCTCCATTGCTTTATTTTATTCAATAACTAAGTCAAATTAGTCCTCATTATCAGTATCGTATCCCATGTCTTGTGCGTAGGAACGCAGCTTGTCTTTCAATAAGTTCCTGGCCCTATGCAATCTTGATCGCACAGTGCCGATCGGGATGTCCAAAATCTTGGCCATCTCCTCATAAGTGAAGCCTTCCAGGTCACATAAAATTATGACCGTACGGAAATCAACCGCCAGGCTGTTCAGGGCATTGGAAATCTCATCCCCGATCATGTCCTTCACGGCATCTACCCTCAAATCTGAAGTGATACTATGGTCAACACTCTCGGAGTTATAATAAGTTTCAACTTCCTGATAATCTACCTTTGCGGGCTGCTTGCTCTTCTTGCGGTACTCATTGATGAAACTGTTCTTCAGTATTCTAAACAACCAAGCTTTGGCATTGGTGCCCTGCTCAAAGGAATTAATGAACCGGTAGGCTTTCAGGTAGGTGTCCTGTACCAAATCCTTTGCATCATCTTCATCAAAAGTCAGCCTATAGCCAAAGTTATACATCGAATCTATGTGGGGCATAAATTCGTTGTCGAAGATGTTGGTTTTTTCTTTTTCAGAATATTTTTTTTTCTGTACTTCAGACATAAGTTCCAAAAATACTAATTGACTTAATTTATAACTAATTTTCGGCCAGAAAGTCACTCAATTTCCTTTAATTTGAAAATTATTTTCTGCGCCCCTCCAATGTGTTGGAGAAATAATACGCAAAACCCATCCGAATGTTTATCATAAAGCTTATTTCCCGGCTTCCGCTGTCGGTTTTATATATCCTGTCCGATTTTCTATATTTCCTGGCCTGCCATGTATTGCAATACAGAAAAGAAGTCATCGTGACCAACCTCCGCCATGCCTTTCCGGAAAAATCGGAAAAGGAAATCCAAAGAATCAAAAAAGATTTTTACCGCAACTTCACCGACTCGATTGCAGAAACCGTCAAGTTCCTCACTATTCCCAGGGAAGAGCTTTTGGAAAGGGTCAAGCTGGTCAATTATGAGATCATCCGAGAAAGAGTCGAGGCCGGCAAACTGGTTATCGGGGTGTGCCCTCATTTCTTCAACTGGGAGGCCCATTTGCTCGCCGGCACCGCCACTTGGTCCATTCCAGTGGAGACTGTATATCAGAAGGTTAATGAAGCGTTTTTCGAAAACCTCATGTACCAAATCAGAAGCCGTTTTGGCTGCGACTTGGTAGAACGGGGCAATTTCCAGCGGAATTTCATCAAAAAAAGAAACGAACCCAGGCTGATCGTCCTAGCCGCGGATCAGCGCCCCACCCATTCGGATATCAGGTATTGGAGAAGCTTTATGAACCAAGAGACTGCATTTTTCGAAGGGGCTGAAAAGATCGCCAAGAGGTTTGACAGCTCAGTGATCTTTGGCTTTACCACCAAGCCGAAGCGTGGGCATTATACCTTCACCTACCAGCTAATCTCCGATGCCCCACATGATGCAACTGAACACTGCATCACGGATAGGTTTGTGGAGCTCACGGAAGAGAACATCCGCCAGGAGCCAGCTCTTTACCTTTGGAGCCATAATAGATGGAAGGAGAAGAGGGAGAAGAGTTGATCGGAAACTTTTTATTTTGTACATATATACAGATAATATCATTTCTATGCTCACTACAACTTTATCGGATTTCAGGAAAGATATCAAAAGATATTTTGATACCGTAACTCAAAATTTTGAGACACTCATCATAAACCGTGGAAAGGATAATGGTGTGGTAATCATGTCATTAGCCGAGTACAATTCTTTATTAGCGACTCAGCACGAGCTTTCTTCCAAAGAAAATGCGCGTCGACTGGATTCTGCTATAGAAAAATTAAATTCGGAAAAAGGCAGTTCCAAAAATCTTTTGGAAGAATGAAATTTGTGTTTGTTGAACTCCTAAAGGATATTTCCAGAAATCCATTTGAAGGAATAGGAAAACCTGAACCCTTAAAATTTAAATATTCAGGTTATTGGTCACGAAGAATCGATGAGGAACACCGGTTGATTTATAAGGTTAAGGGTGATGAACTTCTAATAGCAAAGTGTCGATTTCATTTTGAATGAATCGAACGAGCATAAAAACCCTTAAACTTTAAAAATTAAACTTCACTCCCACTAATACCGGGTTTCCTTCTATATCTAGGTTTTCGGAGATGCCTTTTATTTTTTGGATGTGTTTATCATGGTGTTTTTGAAGCAGATTCTCTGAAAAATTCTGCTTGAAGCTTTCGGGCTTGCTCAGAAAATAGAAGGTCTCCCCAGAAACCCCAATCAGATAACTCGATGGATCAAGGGTTACATCATCTATCAAATCAGAATTTTTAAAAATGACAGACTCCCCAGTATAATTTGAATAAATGTTATTCCACTTTTCCCCATCAAGAAAAAAAGAAAGGAATCTATACCCCTCCGACTCAAAGAAGTACAAAGTATTTGCCGATTTGGCAATTTCAGACATCATGACTTCATCTTTCTCCCCTAGCCATTCGTACACGTTTGGTGCTCTATTACCATATTGAACTTTCAAGTAAGGCTCTGGGTAATCCAGATTGTTGACAGCAAAGAGAGTGTCGTTGAGACTTCTTCTATAGATGACTTGATTATTTGCATTGGTTGACAAAGGATTTAAAAGCATAGCATTCAATGGCCTAGCCAAATAGGGAAAATGGGAGCTTACCAGATTTAAAGAGCTGTCGGTAAGGTGTAGATTATTTTCATGTGGCCCCGCTCCAATGAATGCATAACCATTATCCAATTTGTGAAACCTAGAAGCCATAAACCCACTAAATTTTCTTGAGGAAACAAATGTCCCATCAAGTTCATAGCTGTGGATTTTTCCAACATCCAACACCTCAATCTTATCCTCGAGCAAGCCAAAATCCATGGCTTGCAGATATTGCCCCAGGCCATTGCCTCGACTGCCTATCTTCCTAACAAATGATCCACTTTCATCAAAAACCCTGGGCTCCCCATCCCCGAAAATGTCAAATAGGAAGAAATTGCCATCCCTCTTTTCTAAAACATCAATAGAAGTCATATAAAAATAATTTCCTTCAACATCAGTATTGGAAAGTGGGATGACCACTATTTCCTCAGTGACAATATCGGAAAAATGAAGATTTTTGGCTGCTGAGGAGTAGTCAATGATCAATTCAGATAAATTCAAATTTATTTCTAAATCCTTTCCAGAGCAGGAAATAAATACATTTATTAAAACGACAAGAACAGTTGTTCCTATTAAAAATTTTTTCATAATAATAATATTAAAGTAGAGAAAGACTCCTCTTTCTCTACCTAAGTTTAAATTAATCCTTGCTAATTGCAATTTCGAGTACTTTCTCCATACGTACTGCAAAGAGCCCCGTCCCCTGTATACCAACAAGTTTCAAGAATAGTCCCATTTGGACAAACTCGCTGCTGCCAGCTCAAGGTTGGCTCAGGCTCAGGAAGGGAGGCTTGAGACATAGCGGGGGAAACATAAAACCCCATTGCACCCGCAAGTGCCAAACTCAAAATTAACTTTTTCATTGTTTATTAAAAATTAGGTTAGTTTAAAAACTCCGGCCGAAGCTGGCTTTCACTTAAAAGCTGACTAAAGATGTCTATTTTTTTTTTTGATCCAAATCTTTAGTTCAAAAAAATAAAAAACTAATTCCCTCTCAAGAATCAGAAATTCAAAACCACTCCCCCGTTTGTGGGATTGAGGTTTAGGTGAAGATTACTCATGCCGGAGGCGGATTGAAACAGCTGCCGGTTATAGAGGTTGACTGCACTTTGCCGATTGGCCCGGGAGGCATTGAGAAGGATGGATCCGGAGATCAATGACACAAAAGAAGCTCCGCCTACAACCAGTCCTGCCCTCTCATTTTCAAACAGCAAAACTGTACCGGCAACAAGCCCAACCCCACCGGCGGTTACCAGCCCTACTCCTATACCCCTTTGGCGGTTGGCTTTTAATATTATGTCTTTTAAATTGGCATCTTCTGCAAGAATATCAGTAAGCTCATGGTTATTCATCCGGTGGCCATCCTGGATATAAGAAAAATAACGAAATGGGGTTTGCCCATATTCCAGCTCGATGAAGGACCCCATATTGCCCGCCCCCATTTCTTCAAATTGGGTTCGGTTATAATTATTAACCGCTCGCAGCCTATTTCTCAAATAAGAATTGATATAAAGAGACCCCATTGTCTCCACAAAAATGGAAGACAGGAAAACCCAATCATGCGTTTGAAAACTGGTCTCGTTCGAATTTATATTGTTTCGATTAATCAATACCAAGCTTGCAATCAATCCCACGCCTCCGGCAATATTCAGCGGCACCCCAATCCTTTTGTCCCTTCTTCCATTTTCCAAAAGATTGTAGGAAAGCGCGTTCCCCTGAAAAAGCTCACTTAAACTTTCATCATCCAAATCAATTTCATTGACACTATGCTGAATCCGGTTTGTGCCTGCAAAACTGAAATTGCGAGAGTACTTTGTCTCTACAAACCCATCTTGGGCAAAGGCATTGCTGACCATCAAAACAATCAGGAGAGTGAATAGGTGTTTCATATAAAAAGGTTGGTGTAATTGCACATTTTAATGGGACCTGTATACCGCAGACGGCTAGTATCATTTCCAGTAAAATTAACCAAGAAAAATTAAAAACCTAGTAGCAAAATTTACAATTAACAACCCATTAGTTATAGCCGCTATGGAGTAATATCGTCTAAAAGCAAGATTAGCTCTTTGTTAAGTTGAAAGATTCTTTGTGCTACTTCTTTTTCACTTAGTGTCCTTAGCGACCAATTGCTCCAATTATTCGGTCTTCCGTCTTCCGTCTTCCGTCCATTGTTCACCTATTTATTCCTAAAAGCCTCATTTCCCAAAAACATCTATGAGTCCGAATACGCATATCCTGTTCAATTCCTTACCTTTGTAAACATTCAAAGAACCAAAGGATTGAACCATCGCCCAGGCATGGTGATTATAAGCAATATGGATTATTTAGAAGGACTCAACCCACCACAAAGACAAGCTGTAGAACAAACCGAAGGTCCGGTAATGATCATCGCCGGCGCAGGATCAGGTAAAACCAGGGTACTTACCTATAGGATCGCCCACCTGATTTATTCCAAAGGCGTGGATGCTTTCAACATTCTTTCGCTCACCTTTACCAACAAGGCAGCTGCGGAGATGAAACACAGGATCGAGCAGGTGGTGGGTCTGGAGGCCCGCAATACCTGGATGGGAACTTTCCACTCCACTTTTGCCAAGATCCTAAGGGTGGAAGCCGACCGGTTGGGCTATCCTTCCAACTTCACCATTTACGATACGGATGATAGCAAGTCGCTTATCCGTACTATTGTGAAGGAAAAGAGACTGGATGATAAAGTTTATAAGCCAAACACGGTATTGGCCAGAATCTCCGGTGCAAAAAACAGGCTGATCTCCTGGCAGACTTATCAAAATGACCCCTATATCAAGGCTGATGATGAAACTGCCATGAAACCCAAAATCGGGGAGATTTACAAAACTTACCAGGAAAGGCTGTTCAAGGCGGGAGCCATGGATTTTGACGATTTGCTTTTCAACACCAACGTGCTTTTCAGGGACCACCTTGATGTACTGAATAAATATCAGCAGAGGTTCAAATATGTAATGGTGGATGAGTTTCAGGATACCAACCTATCCCAATACCTGATTACCAAAAAACTGGCGGCAGTGCACCAAAACATCTGTGTGGTGGGTGACGATGCCCAAAGTATCTATGCTTTCCGCGGAGCGGATATCCAAAACATCCTTAATTTTGAAAAGGACTACCCGGATCTATTCGTGGTAAAACTGGAACAAAACTACCGCTCCACCAAAACGATCGTAGAGGCAGCCAATTCCATTATTTCCAAAAACAAAGCCCAGTTAAAAAAGAACGTGTGGACCCAAAATGAAAATGGGGACCTCATCGAGTTGATCAAGGCTGCCTCTGATAATGAAGAGGGACGTTTGGTGGCCTCCACCATCTTTGAGGAACGAAACAACAAAAAACTAAACAATAGCGATTTTGCCATCCTCTACAGAACCAACTCCCAATCCAGGGCAATGGAGGAGGCCCTGAGAAAGATGAACATACCTTACAAGATTGTGGGGGGATTGTCGTTTTATCAGAGGAAGGAAATCAAAGACTTGATGGCCTACATGAGGTTTACGGTCAATCCGGCTGACGAAGAGGCCTTCAAGAGGGTCATCAATTATCCAAAACGTGGCATTGGTGACACTTCAGTGGAGAAGATGATGATTGCGGCCTATGAGCACGACATACCGCTATGGGAAGTGGTGACCAATGGTTCCAGCTTCCTTGCTGGCCGTGCGGCAAACTCTGTGGATGATTTTGCCACCATGATCAAGAGCTTCAAACTAGAGGTGGAAAGAAAGGATGCCTTTGAGGCCGCTACCTCAATCGCCAAGCAGTCTGGATTGCTCCGAGAGTTATATGAGGACAAAACCATTGAGGGACTCAACAGGTACGAAAACGTGCAGGAATTGCTGAATGCGATCAAGGAATACGTCGACAATCCTGAAAATGAGGACAAAAGCTTGGGGGCATTCCTGCAGGAGATCGCCCTGCTGACCGACAATGACCGCGACAAAGACCAAAGCGATGCGGTCACCTTGATGACCATCCACTCCTCAAAAGGGCTTGAGTTCAGGCAGGTTTTTGTGGTTGGAATGGAAGAAGACCTCTTCCCTTCGCAGATGATGATGCAGAGCCGTGAGGATTTGGAAGAAGAGAGAAGGCTCTTTTACGTAGCCACCACTAGGGCAATGGAAAAACTTTATTTGACCTACGCACTATCTCGGTACAGATTTGGTAGGCTATTAAATTGCGAGCAAAGCAGGTTCCTGGAAGAAGTCGACTCCACTTATGTGAAGGTTAACAAACGGATGAGCTCAGCCATTGCTAGCAGCTTCCGAGACTATGGCAGTGAGGGTAAAAGTGGGTTTATAGGCCTCAAAAAGCCGGCAATGCGCACAGGCACCACTGCCAAGATTCATACACCTAGCCCAGACTTCAAGCCTTCCAACACCAACAATCTACAGGAAGGCCAAAAGGTGGAGCATCCAAAATTTGGATTTGGTGACGTGATGAAAATCGAAACAGAAGGGGCAAATAGAAAAGCTTCAATAAAATTTGATAATTTTGGCGAAAAGACTTTATTACTTAGCTTTGCAAAGCTCAGAATATTAGAATAAAATAGGTATAATGAAATAGTGAAATATTAGAAATAGTGAAATAGAGGTTTAATCCAGTATTTCAATATTTCCTTAATTCATTATTTCCCCATAAATATATTGACCTCCTGCTGTTAAATGCATTGATCAATTCTCCGGTTAAGTGACATATTTTTTGTAAATTATAGTGTCATTTCAAACTAAGCAGGCAGAGGTATGGAGATAAATGAAAAGAACAAACACTCAGTAATCTTGAAAGAATACGGCAAAAACATCCAGAAGCTGGTGGACTATGTCCAGACCGTGCCCGATAAGCAGAAGCGTACCGACTATGCTTACACCCTGGTGGACCTGATGAAACAACTCAATCCACAGTTGAAATCTGAAAGTGATCAAAAGCTTTGGGATGATCTTTACATTATGTCCAACTTTGAGCTGGACGTGGATGCCCCTTTTCCGATGCCGGAAAAAGAGCTGCTTGGAAAAAGACCTCAGATGATCGGCTATCCGGAAGGTGAGGTGAAATATAAGCACTACGGCAGAAACATCGAAAAGCTCATCGAAAAAGCCATTGAGATCGAGGACGATGAAGAGCAGGAAGCGGCCATTATTTTTATCGGTCAGCTGATGAGAAGTTTCCATTCCACCTGGAACAAGGAAAATTTCGACGACGGCATTATCTTGGACGATATCAAGACCCTTTCAAAAGGTCGGCTTCATATTGACCTGGAAAAAGTGAAGGAAAACGGCCTGTTTGAAACCAGCATGAGACGGGACTTCAAACCCGGCTCCCAATCTAACAATGACTCCCAAAACCAAAGCAGTGGCCGCAGAAATTACTCCCAAAACTCCGGGGGCAATGGCCATAAGAGAAGAAACAACGGAGGAAACTACAAAAAACGCAGAAATTAATGTCTTCATTTAGAGTAAAAGGGGGATTGAAACTGAAAGGTGAAATCACTCCTCAGGGCGCCAAAAACGAGGCGTTGCAGATACTTTGTGCAGTATTGCTAACAGAAGAAAAAGTCACCATCAACAAAATCCCCAACATCCGGGATGTCAATAAACTGATAGAGCTATTGGCCGACATGGGTGTAAAAGTGGAAAAAGTGGGCCCAGAGAGCTATACCTTCCAAGCGGATGAGGTGGATTTGAATTATCTTGACACACAGGATTTTCTAAAGAAGGCTTCAGCCCTTAGGGGATCCGTCATGATCCTAGGGCCACTATTGGCCAGGTTTGGAACGGGAAGACTTTCCAAGCCAGGAGGAGACAAAATTGGAAGAAGAAGATTGGATACCCACTTCGTTGGATTTCAAAAATTGGGCGCCAAGTTCGAATACGACAGCAAGCAGGAAATCTACAAAATCGACGGCACCAATCTTAAGGGGACCTATATGCTTCTTGACGAAGCTTCGGTCACCGGTACGGCCAATATTTTGATGGCCGCCGTGATGGCAGAAGGCCAAACCACCATCTACAATGCTGCCTGCGAGCCTTATTTACAGCAACTTTGCGATATGCTCAACAGAATGGGCGCGAAGATCACCGGTGTCGGTTCCAATTTGCTGAATATCGAAGGAGTGGAAAAGCTGAATGGAACTGAGCACACTTTGCTGCCGGATATGATCGAGATCGGTTCTTTCATTGGCCTAGCTGCCATGACAAAATCTGAAATCACCATCAAAAACGTACAGGTGGAAAAGCTGGGTATCATCCCAGAAACCTTCCGCCGCATGGGTATCAAGCTTGAAATCAAAGGAGACGATATCTATATCCCCAGCCAGGAACATTACGAGATCGAGACATTCATCGACGGGTCAATATTGACGATCGCCGATGCCATTTGGCCTGGCTTCACGCCTGACCTTTTGAGTATTGTGTTAGTAACTGCCACGCAGGCTAAAGGCACTGTCTTGGTGCACCAGAAGATGTTTGAAAGTCGCTTGTTCTTTGTCGATAAACTGATCGACATGGGTGCACAGATCATCCTATGCGATCCGCACAGGGCTACTGTGATAGGTTTGGACAGGAAATATCCACTGAGAGGCATCAGAATGACCTCTCCGGACATTAGAGCCGGCGTATCTTTGCTTATCGCCGCCCTTTCCGCTGAAGGCACCTCTGTCATTGACAATATTGAGCAAATTGATCGAGGCTACCAATATATAGACCAGCGTCTTAATGCCTTGGGAGCTGACATTGTAAGAATCGACTAAAATATATGAAACACCTTCTTTATCGGAAGGTGTTTTTTTATATCCTACTATGAAAGACAGGTTTTCACATGATTCCGCCGGTTATGCTAATTTTCGACCACATTATCCCGAAAGCGTGTTTAAGGAGCTCTTTGGGCTATGTGTGTCTTTCGATGCCGCTCTGGATGTAGCCACAGGCAATGGGCAAGTTGCCCGGCATTTGGCGAGAAAATTCAGCCAGGTCAAAGCAACCGACATCAGCGAGCAACAAATCAAGAATGCGTACCAGGCATCAAACCTTGAATACTCCATTCAGCCTGCCGAGGAAAGCAGTTTTGTAGACCATTCCTTTGATTTGATCACGGTCGGACAAGCGGTCCACTGGTTCGATTTCAATAGCTTCTATGCTGAGGTAAGAAGGCTCCTGAAGCCAAATGGGCTTTTGGCGATCTTGGGATACGGGTTGATTCAAAGCGAGCCAAGTGTTGAGTTGATAATTGGATATTTCTATTCTGACATTTTGGGCAATTATTGGGACCCTGAGCGGAAATGGATCGATGAAAATTACCAGACCATTCCGTTTCCTTTCAAGGAAGTGGACTTTTCCAACCACACCATAGCCTATTCTTGGAATCTAGAGCAGCTGACCGGGTACCTCCAAACTTGGTCAGCCGTCAAAAATTATAAAAACCAAACTGGGTTAGACATAATGCCACAAGTCACTGAGGAACTGAAAAAAGCATTTGGTGAAAGAAAAGAAGTTAAGGTTTCCTTTCCTATCTTAGCTAGGATAGGAAAGGTCTAATCCTCCACGGGTGCCTTCCAAAGCAGTCTACCTGAAGCTGTCCGGAGAAGTTGCTCGTTTTCGAAATGGCCCAACCTTTCCGCTTCACCTGACTCCAAAGTGTTTTCAAAATAAGCCGCCCCTTCTTTATCTTCCCTCAGCAAATCCGATTGGCTGAGGGTTACCGTTTCCAGAGGATTTTCAACTGGTTCGACAAGTGAAGCAAAAACATAGGCTTTTTCCTGATTCGGCAAGGTCACTCTATACCAGTCCTTGGTTTGTGCCTCCACTCTCAGCACCTCATGTTGGCTAAGCTCCCGCACTATATCCCCAGAGGTTGATGGAAGGCTTCGAAGGTTAATTCTTGCATTGGCCACTCTATGGAAATTTCCGATCATGGTAGTATCCTGCAATTCCATTTCAGCCAGCTCATCGGGAGAGTGCAGGAAATGAAAAGGATCAACAGCTCCTCTTCCCGCTCGGTAAATCCCAAAATGCAAATGTGGCGCCGTGGTGATGGCATTACCCGTATTGCCTACCAAACCAAGAGTATCCCCCAGTTGCACAGCTTGGCCCACGTCCACCAATTGGCTGTCCAAATGGGCATAATAATAGGAATAGCCAGGCCCACTTAAGTTTACCACTTTTCCACCCAATCGATTGTTTCCTACTCGTCTGACTCTACCATCCCTTACGGCCACCACTGGTGTGCCTCTTGGTGCAAAAATGTCTACGCCTTCATGTTTTCTGGCGCCTGCATCACGGCCATCTCCATAAAAGCTGGCTATGTTTCTACTAGTTTTTTCCGGAATTGGAAAAGCCAATGTCGCCTCGTTGCTCACTTGAAGTGAGAACACTCCCCCTCTAAAAAGCTCTGGCTGCACCCGCACGGCATGGAGGCCATCTTTTTTAACCTCATAAGATATACTCAGCTCCTCTTCCGCATAGTGTCTCCGAGCAAGCTGCCCATCGGCGCCCACTTCAAATACATCCACAAAATATTGGGAATCCACTTGGGATACGGGCTCCACTTTCACATTGATCCGCTGCCCCTCTTTCACTTCATATCGAAGCAACATGGCAGATGCTTCCTTAGGATCAAAATACCCCACCTCTTGATAGGGCAGGTTAATGCTAAGGCTGTCAGAAAGCACCTTCTCCCCTATCCTCACCCAATCCCTGACCATGGCGCTATGCTCCAAGGAAGAGGTTTCCAGTCCGTTTTTATATTTCTCATACGGGCTTCTCTCACCCAAAAACCTGTCTACCCTTGTGCCATTACAGGCCATCAAAAGAGTAATTGCTATTAAAGACACATATTTCTTCATCGTAATAAAAAACAGGAAGATGCCGTTTTGGTTCATTTTGACCCATCCAGCAAAGCTGGGCGAAAACTTCTGCGTAAACCCAAACCTTCGACATATTAAAATAAAACTAAACCAAACAAACCTCTACTTTTAACCAAATATTAAACCAGTTATCAACCTGATATCAACATATTTTAAACCTATATTAAACCATTACAAGATTGTTTTTACACTGGTTTAATACTGGTATAAGTATTATCGAATTACCAAGAGGAATCCAATTCCTATACAGAATGATCTTATACTGCTATAATTCAAAAGGGCTGCTTCATTAAATGAAACAGCCCTTTAATTAAGATGGCAAAATTATGCTAGACAGTCTTCTGGTCTTCGTGAACACCCTCTTTTATTTCCTCAATCAGCTTCTTGTTGAATGCTGGAAGATCATCTGGCTTTCTGGAGGTCACGAGGCCTGAATCGCATACACACTCTTCATCCACCCAGTTGACACCGGCGTTTTTGAGATCTGTTTTGATTGATGGCCAGGAAGTCATCTCTCTTCCTTCCAGTGCACCAGTCTCGATCAAGGCCTGTGGCCCATGACAGATGGCTGCTACCGGCTTGCCTTTTTCAAAAAAGGCTTTCATAAAGCTCACTGCCTTTTCATTCATTCTTAGTTTGTCAGGGTTGATCACCCCACCCGGCACTACCAGCGCATGGTAGTCGTTAGCATTGGCGTTATCTAGAGCCAAGTCGATTTTCACCTCTTTGCTCCAGTTGCCATCTTTCCAGCCTTTGATTTCCTTGGCTGGGGATATTACATGCACAGTGGCACCCTCTTTCTCCAAGGCTTCCTTTGGGCTCAGCAATTCGCTCTCCTCAAATCCGGTCTCGGTTAATATAGCTACTTTCTTACCTTGTAAATTAGACATGGTGTTTTAGGTTTTGTGGTTTAATTATCTGTTTATTCCTAAACAGGCGTAACCCTGCATTGTTTGTACAATCGAATAATTTTTAGGCCACAAAAAAAACGCCCCAATACTAAATATTGAGGCGTTTTCATTATAAATTTTAATGTCTACTTCTTATACGTAGTTATTCAACATAACAGGCATCACCAACATCAAGATATCTTCGTTCTCTCCCTTATCAGAAGGAACAATTAGACCAGCTCTGTTAGGAGCGGAGAACTTCAAGGTTACTTCTTTGGCAGAAATGTTATTCAACATCTCGATCAAAAACTTGGCGTTGAAGCCGATTTCGATATCTTCTCCTTCATGCTCACAAGATAGGCGCTCATTGGCTTCGTTAGAGAAGTCAAGATCCTCAGCAGATATTTGAAGCTCGCTTCCTACCAATTTCAATCTTACCTGGTGGGTAGTTTTATTTGCATAGATGGCGATACGCTTCATAGAGCTCATAAATTCTACTCTATCGATGGTCATATCGTTGTTGTTGTCCACTGGAATTACGTTTTCGTAATCAGGGAAACGCTCATCAATCAACCTACAGATCATCCTGATGTTGTTGAAGTTGAAGTAAGCATTGCTGCTGTTGAATTCAACTGACACCGGCACATTTTCAGAAGGCAAGGTTGATTTAAGCAAGTTTAGGGCTTTTCTAGGGATAATGATGCTTGCCGCATCAGGAGAAGCCACATCCACTCTTCTATATCTGATCAATCTGTGGCCGTCGGTTGCCACAAATGTCGCATTGGTACTGCTTAGATTCACATACACCCCAGTCATCGCCGGTCTCAACTCGTCGTTGCTGGTTGCAAAGATGGTGTTGTTGATGGCACTGCTAAGGACCTCAGTGGACATATCCACAGTAGTGGCATTGGTTACTGAAGGGATTTTTGGGAAGTCGGTAGCGTTCTCACCAGCCAGTTTATAACGACCGTTATCCGAGCTGATTTCAATGCTGTAGGTTTCACTATCGATGCTGAATGTCACCGGCTGCTCCGGAAGGTTTTTCAAGGTTTCGATAAGAATTTTGGCAGGAACGGCGATGTTGCCATCTTCCTTTGCCTCCACATCAATTTCAGTCATCATCGAAGTCTGAAGATCAGAGGCGGTAATGGTCAGTTTACCCTCTTTAATTTCAAAAAGAAAATTTTCAAGAATAGGCACCACCGGGTTTGTGGTCACTACCCCATTGATAGCAGAAAGCTGCTTTAAAAGTGCAGAAGAGGAAACAATGAATTTCATACGGTCGACTAATTTTTCTATTGTAGTTATAACAGGGTAAATTTAGAAATAAAATTATAAAAGCTCCCCTTGCTGGGAGATTTATGGCAAAATATTTCGAATAATCTTCATTTTTTTGGGGTTAACCATACTGCTTTTTTCGCAGGTAGACTTTTACCAAGCCAATCAAACAGATCAACAACACGGGACCTCCAATATTCATCACTTGCCAGAAAGTTTTCTGATTGCGGATTTTTACCTTATTCAAAGGTCTAATCTGGAACTGTTTGGTCCGAGTGGCAATGATGCCGTCGGGCTCGATGAGGTAGCTGACCATGTTTTGAAGAAACAATCGGTTAGCATACTCACTGCCCGTAAAAGGATCCATTCCCAAAGGTACAGGCTCTCTGGAATTGAGATCAAAGTCGCTTTTAAACACCTGGCTATCCCCGATCACCACCACTTTTCCTTGGCTGCCTTCCTCGATAAACTCTTCCTTATTGGCCCCATCAGGGAGAAACCTATTTTTGTAAAAAGAAGTGAAATTGCCTTCTAAAAGATATGCAAGAGGCAAATGCCTTTCGTTAAACCTCTCCACCTCCGGCTCCTGAGCCATATCCTCAAAAGCCACCCTAACCGGGAAGGCCATCACTCTGCTATTGTCACTTGAGAAAATCAGGGGAGTTTTGGTCACCCCCTCAGCCTTTACCGTATCAATGGAGCTGATAAACTGGAATTGAACCTGATCCAATCCTTTGGTGATGGGGTGGTTTTCCATTCTCCCCGCCACTACATAAAATGGCCATGGCAAAGGCGTTATCTGCGGCTGATCCCCAAACTGCCCGGTCATTACAGGATGATAGCCGAAGCTGAGATCCTGGATCAAATCCCGATTGACGCGCACTCCATAGCGGAAGAGCAGGTCATCCAAATTGCTTTCCATCGGCAAAGCCGTGGTGCCACCACCTCCGGCTTCGGTCAGATCCACCTGCATCTGATCCAGCAGGAATATAATGTTCCCACCTCTCATTAAGTACTGATCCAGCAGATACTTGCTTCTTTCCGAATACGCCTGCTTTGGACCGGCCACCAGCATTACATCGAATCCCAGGATATCTTCCACAGAGGTGGCGTCTGCCAAAGGCACCTTATATACCTCATAATCTTCCACCAAGGCTTCCACCATCCCAAAACCGTCATCATCATCCAGCTCCCCATGGTCCATCACCATACCTACTGCATACTGCTGTTTGGTAATCAGTTTTTTTATCCCATTGATAAGCTCATATTCCAGATTTTCAATCGAAAGGTTGAGGATTTCCTCCGGGCCCATCCCTCTTTCTCCTCTTAGGAGCAGCACTCCGGTCTCAAACTCACTGTCACGAATCACCACACCGGGAAATATAAGTCTGGAAGACTGCCCCCCGTCTACCGTAGCATGAAGATTTGTTGGGCTAATTCCATATTCGGAAAGTGAATAGATAAAATCACGCTGCTCTTCTCCTTCAATTTCTAGCGGGTCCTGGTAATGATAAGTGATTCTATGAGAACTGTAGGCATTGAATGTCCTTATCGTCTCCTCGATTGCCAGTTGAAGTCGGCGCATACCACCGGGTAGTTTGCCGGTAAGGACAATTTCCACTTCAAGCGGCTCGTCGAGCTCTTTTAGTGTTTCCTTTGTTGCGGGATGCAGGGAATACTCTTTATCTTCAGTCAGGTCAATCCTAAATGGAAATAGACTTTCCAAAATAAAAAACAGCACCAGCAATCCCGCAAGAATTCCGATAGACTTCAATATGCTCTTGTTGGTGTTTCTCATTTTCTGCGGATGATTAAAGCTGTGGCACCCAATAATACCGTGATCAAGGCAAAAAAGTACAGCAGGTTGGATGATACGATCACCCCTCTGCTTAGGCTGCGATAATGATAGCTCAGACTCACATTTTCCAGCCAAAGGCTAAATTGGCTCAAGGCCATCAGGTCGGTGACGGCTGTGAGACCAAAATAAAGGAAAAAGCTTAGGAATACCCCGATCACAAATGCAACGATCTGGTTATCTGTAAGAGCAGAACTGAAAATCCCAATGGCGGAAAAGACAGCACCTATGAAAACCAGTCCTATGAACGACCCAAAAAAACCTGCACTATCTATATTCCCCACCGGGCTCCCCAATTGGGAAATGCTAAAATGGTAAATCAGGGTGGGCAAAACGGCTATCAAAACCAAAAGCACAGCGGCTAGGTACTTGGCTAATACGATCTGAAAAGGATTAATGGGGGAGGTCATGAGCAATTCCCATGTCCCGGTTTTCTTTTCCTCGGCGATCATTTTCATGGTGATAGCCGGCACCAAAAACACAAACACAAAGGGAGTATAGGTAAAAAGCGGGTCCAAATCTGCATAACCGTACTCCAAAACTGAGGTATCCGGAAAAACCCACACTATTAGACCTATAGAAATGAGGAAAATGATGACAATTAAATATCCTGTGAGTTGGTTGAAAAAGCTGTTGATCTCTTTCTTTAATAAACTACCCATTCTGATTGGTCAACTGATGGAAAATGGATTCTAGGTTTTTTTCTTCTTGCTGTATCCGCACCAAGGTAAGGTCTTTGTCTTGGACAAACTGCAGGAGCTGTTTTCTCAAAAGCTTTGGATCGGAAGTATAAAAAAGTGCCGTATGTTGGTCAACCAGCTTATGGCTATTCACCAAAGGCAGGTTTTTAAACAGCTCCAGATCCATGGTTTCTTCTATCTGGAGCAAGATTGAGCTTTTACCCGCTTCGGATTTGAGGTTGGCCAAAAGGTCTTGGGCGACAATTTGCCCTTTATTAATGATGACCACCTTTTCACAAATGGCCTCCACCTCTTGCATGATGTGGGTACTGAGGATAAGCGTTTTATTCCTACTGATGTCTTTGATCAGCTTCCTGATATCTACCAATTGATTGGGGTCAAGCCCGGTGGTGGGCTCATCCAAGATAATCACAGAAGGATCGTGGATCAACGCTTTGGCCAGCCCTACCCTTTGGCGGTAGCCTTTGGAAAGCTGCCCGATCTTTTTATGCTGCTCCGGGCCTAGGCCGCACTGTTCAATTACTGTTTTGGCCCTGCTTTCATGATGGCTTTTCCCCATGGAATATAGTCCTGCTATAAAGGCAAGAAATTCCTTAACATACATATCCAGATAAAGAGGATTATGCTCAGGCAGATAACCTATCATTCTGCTGACTTCCTTGGGATCGGACAAAACTGAAACCCCGTTCACCCTAACTTCTCCCTCATCGGGAAGCACGTATCCGGTGGCGATTTTCATGGTCGTAGACTTTCCAGCACCATTTGGCCCCAAAAAGCCCAGAACCTGTCCGGCCTTGGCTTCAAAGGAAATTTTGTTGAGCACCTTCTGCTCCCCGTAAGTTTTAGAAAGGTTGATTACTTCCAAAGACATAGTTCAGCGGTTAGTGCGTAAAAATACAGGGAATGCTTTACATACCCAAATGAGAGACCGAAGACCGAAGAAACCTCAATCCTACTTCTTCTTGCCTTTTGGCTGGAGTGGGCGGCACTCTACGTCGGCGATGAAGAAATTGGGGTGGGTTTCCAGCATTTGCACAATGGTGGTGGCCACATCTTCCGGTCGCATCATGTTTTCACTCGATTCCATTCCATCGATATCATCAAAAAACTGCGTCTGGGTAGAACCTGGATAAATTGTGCTGACTTTGATCCCAAAATCCCTCAATTCCATATAAAGTGAATGGGAAATACCCCTCACAGCATGTTTGGTAGCACAATAGGCGGAAAAATTAGCCAGCCCATTCAGCCCGGCAATGGAGGAAATGTTTACAACATGGCCCTCTTCCATTTTTTTCATATGGGGCACTATTCTCTTGGTGGCATAATATATCCCGTGGACATTGGTCTGGAACATTTTCTCCCAATCCTCTGATTTCATTTCATCAATCGGAGAAGCTTGTCCATACCCGGCGTTGTTGATCAGGATATGGATCTCTTTACCATATTTTTCCTTGGTAGACTTATAGGCTTCCTCAACAGAACTTTCGCGGGACACATCGCAAGGGAAGAAGGTAAAGTTGTCGTGGTAAAGGTCGGGATGGCTCCTGCCCCAACCGGCCACTTTTACACCTTTTTCCAAAAGTTGGGTCACCACCTGGTAACCAATGCCCTTGCTGACTCCCGTCACGATGGCTAATTTTCCTTCAATTTCCATATGGTTTGTTAAAATCTGTATCCAACACCGAACACCAATCCGTAGTCAAAAGTAGAACCTAATTCTGAAGGGGGCTGGTTGTCAAAGTTGTTATAAAAGTTCAAGTTTATTTCAAAGTTATTGATTACCGTCCAGGACAAGCGGGTATCCCCATCGTTTCTGATCCTGCCCTGCTGGGTTAGGCTGACAAAAAGACTTTGGGTCGTTCTGAAGTTCAGCTGGGGTTTTCTAAGGCGGAAAAAGGTGAATTCTAAAATCACCGGCACCTCATAGAGTGGGGAATTGACCTGCCTTTGAATATTGACCTCCTGATTAATCACAAGCCCACTGGCCAACCTGCTGATAGTTCGCTTATCCTGTATGGCAAAGATACCCAAACCTGCCCCCTGCTGCAAACGCCTCAGTATGCCCAGCTGTAAATTCCGCTGATAATTCCCAAGCCCCCAGGCATGCCAACTCGGGCTGAGATAATAATTAGCAATCAGCAGGACATTTTCCCTATCCCGGCTGAATCCCCCTTCTTCTTGGCTGACGATAATGGAACCCGTAAGGTCAATGTCGAGCCTTTCGGTATCATATCCGAGTTCGAGCGAACCGTTCCAAAGCCCAATGTTACTGGATCGGGAAAAGGTATACCCTGCAGTTGCCCTTCCCTGCACTCTTTCCAAAAAGTTTTCTCTCAGCAGGTTTACCTCATTTAGATTTCGAATGGCTATATCAATTTCATCATAGCCCGTCAGAATCCGGACCCGGCCCTCCTCCTCATGAGTTTTGAAGATCCCGATGTAAAATTCCCTGTTGGCCGTCTGCACCCGGTAGCCGAATCCATAAGTCCGGAAGGTCTTGATATTCGTAATATCCACTTCCACCCTACCCACATTGTCGGCATTGAAGCGCACCACGCCAAATTGAATCCGCTCCAATTTGCCGACAAGGGGTGATTGGTTCTTTATGTATAGGGTGTCTTTTTCTTGGGCTAAGCCAGTAATGCTGCTTGTAAAAATGAAAAAGATCAGCAAAAAGAAATACCTCATTAAGAATGATGTTTGGTCAATTCATGCAATCTTTATTCCATTCATAAATTTGAGATGTATAAGAAATGGAAATTTTGTATTTTTAAAAAATTGACCATCACACAACTATCAAAAACATGAAGAAAGCAGTACCAATTTTACTCTATATGGTGTCCCACTTAGCCTTGGGGCAGAGTGATTTAAAGTCCATGGTGGATGAAAAAACAAGTTCGATTGAGGACCAGGTAATCGAATGGAGACGCGATTTTCACCAACACCCTGAGTTAGGCAACCAAGAAACCCGTACGGCCAAAATTGTGGCCGACCACCTGAGGTCTCTGGGAATGGAAGTTCAGGAGGAGGTGGCCGTGACCGGAGTGGTTGGCATTTTAAAAGGCGGGAAACCTGGCCCCACCGTAGCCTTGAGAGCTGACATGGATGCTCTACCAGTGACGGAACGGACAGATGTCCCCTTCAAGTCTACCGTAAGAACAGAATATAACGGACAGGAAACCGGCGTGATGCATGCCTGTGGGCACGACACCCACGTGGCCATGCTGATGGGTGTGGCTAAGGTTTTCGCTGAAATGAAGGATGAGCTGAAAGGAACCGTCAAGTTCATCTTCCAGCCTGCAGAGGAAGGCGTTTTTTCACCCGACGTGGAAACCTGGGGAGCCAAGCAGATGGTGGAAGAAGGTGTAATGGAAGGCGTGGATGCCATTTTTGGTCTACATATCAATTCCCAGACTGAGGTTGGCAAGATTCGCTATCGTTCAGGACCTGCTATGGCCGCAGTTGATAATTTAAAAATACGGGTCAAAGGACGCCAAGCCCATGGGGCAGCACCTTGGGCGTCCGTTGACCCCATCGTGACTTCAGCCCAGATCGTGACGGGCCTCCAGACCATTCTAAGCCGAAACGTCAACATCACCGAAAGCCCAGCTGTGGTCACCATAGGGGCGATCAAGGGCGGGGTCCGCCAGAATATCATCCCTGAGGAAGTGGAGATGATCGGAACGGTTAGAACCTTTGGAGACGACCAGCAGGAATTGGTGCACAAGCGCATTGCAGAAATTGCCGAAAAGATCGCCGAAAGCGCAGGGGCAAAAGCAGAAGTAACCATTGAAAAAATCTATCCATCCACGGTAAATGACCCTGACCTGACCTCTAGAATGGAAGCCACCCTAAAAGAAGTGGCAGGTGAAGAAAATGTGATCTATTCAGATCCCATCACAGGAGCGGAAGATTTCAGCTATTACCAAAGAGAGGCCCCGGGGCTGTTTTTCTTTCTCGGCGGAATGCCCAAAGGCGCTGACCCTACCGAGGTGGCCTCCCACCACACGCCTGACCTCTACCTGGATGAAGGAGGTTTTGTGCTCGGCATGAGGACCTTGGCGTATTTGACTTTGGATTTTATGGAGCAGAATTAAGCGAAAAGGCTATCCCAGAAATTGGGATAGCCTTTTTTGTTAAGCCAATTTGAATTTCACTTGTAGCTTGTTGTAGGCCGAATACAAGCGGGGATAATCTATGGACAAGATTGCTTTTCTCAAAAGGGTAGAAATGATTCTGTTTTCATTTCTCTTTTCCTTTAAATAGGATTTAAACCAATATAAAAACTTCCTCCTGATGTCTATATATTTAGCCCTATCCGCTACTGTGGACATCATGGAATCTTTCCTCTGCCTGTAAAAATTATTGCATGATGAGGAAATGTATCCCACCTCATTGTAATATAACTTGCTTAAAAACACTTGATCCTCATACATTCCAGTAAAGGACTCCTCAAAACCATCATTTCTTAATATAGACTCCCTTTTCACCATTACGGCACACATACAAGGAGCTGCATGGGTTTTGAGGGGATATAGGATTTGATTCAATTCTTGTGGATTATAAACCTGCTCACTTGGAGCTCCCACGTATACAATTTGGTCATTATCATTCCCCTCCCAATACAATGTGGCCTCACATATATAGGATACTTTATGGTTCAGCATCTTTTCAACCTGAGTACTGACATAGTTCGGAAGGTACACATCATCTGCATCTAAAAAAGCAACATACTCCCCTCTGGCAAAATGAATCCCACGGTTTCTACTGGCGCTCAACCCTCTATTTTCACCGTTGGCGTGTTCCACCAACCTGATCTTTTTTTTGTGGGCTAACATAAAGTTTTCCACAATCCCGCGACTTGCATCGGTGGAGCCATCATCAACTAGAATAATTTCAAGGTTGGGATAAGATTGATTCAAAACACTTTGGATTGCTTCGCCCAAATATCTCTCCTCATTAAAGAAGCAGATTACAACAGATACCAATGGTCTCATAAAGCTTCCTTTTTGATTACTGACCCAACCACTGGGTACATTTGTAAGAAAAATCCTCCCTTCCCCAGTCCATAACCTGAAACCTGCCCATTTCAAAAGGCTTAGTCTTTTTGGAAATTGGCACGGGAACCGTCGTAAGTCCAGCCTCCAGCCCAAGTCTATCTACTACCTCAAGGGTATTTTCGTTGTAACTTCCTGATGGGTAGGCTATAAATTCTGGGATGGAACCAGTCAGTTTGTATAGATAATCCAGGTTTTGCTTGATTTCAAAAAACTGAGTCTCGATAGAATGGGCCTCAAGAGCGGGATGTGAATGGGTATGAGCCCCAATCGTGAAAAGCTCATTACTGGACAAATCCTTCAGCTGCTCTTTACTCATGCATTTGTCTACATCATAAGAGTTTCTGTTTGCCCACGCTTTAACCTCTGCGAGTCGGATGTCCTGCTCCCTCCATTTCAAGGGACCAAATTCCTGCCATAGCATGTAATAAAGTTCTGATCTTTTGTTAATCGGCTCCATGGCGTAAAACCTTGCATTTCCATCCCAATGGTTGGCAGCAATTGTCATTTCATCACCAAGGTCTATTTCCGACCCATTGGCATGTATGGAAGCGGGGAGCTGGCCGGAATGCAAGGCTATTTCTTCCAAATCATCCCACCAAAAGCTTTTCCCATCCTCAAGGTTTCTATCCGTAATAAAAAAAGTTGCTGGAATCCCGTACTTCTCCAAGATTGGTTTGGCCAATATATAGTTATCTTCATACCCATCGTCAAAAGTAACGGCTACGGAGTTTTGGATGATTTTTCCAGCCTTTAATTCCCCTATAAGCTGGCCAAGGGCAACAACCCGAAGATTGTTGGACAACCAGGCCATTTGCTGATCAAAATTCTCCTCGGAAACAGCAAGAAGCCAGGGGTCGGTCTTGGGTGAGCCGATCTTATGGTACATCAATACTATAGCTGTGGAGGGTTTAAGTAGGTTATTGATAAACTTCCTCATAATTTCTGAACCTTTACGGTCACCACCACCTGAAAATCTGGGTCCTGGTAATCCAGCTGCTCATGCGTAAGTTCCTGCCACCCCAAACCATATAAAAAACTGGAAGCCGAAAACACATTTCCAAAATTCTCAACCTCAGTTTTTCCTTGGGGACACACTGCCTCCATGATCTTCTGCATCGCTCGGGAGGTAAATGACCAGTACCAGCTTTCCCCCCATTCATCTTTTGCAATTGGAGTAATACCGGGTACAGTTAGCAAAAGGAATCCTCCTGGCTTTAATATCCGAATAGTGCTTTGCAATGCTTTTTTGAAATCGTAAATCAGGTGAAGAGTCTGTGTCAAAATAATACAATCAAAACTGTCATCCTCCACCTGCGGCAAATCCGAGATATCACCAATGATTGTCGCTTGTGGATTCCGCTCATGAACATGCAGGATATCACTGCGCAGCACCTTGTCTCCGCCAAACCGCATGGTATATTCATTGTCTCCAATTTCGAGACAACGCCCTTGAATGCATTCAGCGTTGTTTGTTAAAAAATTCTCGATATAATAGCGGTCAATAGGGCCTCCCCTATCATAACCAAATACATCGCTAATGGGAGTTAATCTTTTGAAATCTCCGAATTTCATCTGCCCTACAGTAGGCTTAAAATCATAATGAAAACCGAAATTAATAAGATTGCGCTTAAGGGAGGATTTGATGGAATCCTGAAAAAGTATTTTCATATTAAAAAAGTTTAAATGTTACTAAATTTAATCTTTTTTTCAAATACAAAGCAACCTAAACCCATAAAAAAAAAGCAGGTTTTCAAACCTGCCTCAATCCTTCAATAGCTGTCGGAATATCCTGATCGCCAGAGAGTATCTCAAAAGTCAACCCTGTACCATAGTCCCTATCCAAGCAGTGAATCATCACTGATGCCACATCCTCCCGTGGGATTTCTCCCTGCTCCTCCAATTGAAAAGCTGCTTTGATCTTACCTGTCCCGTTTTTGTGGGTCAGTGCGCCAGGTCGTACGATGGCATAGGGCACTCCGCTTTTTTTCAGATGCTCGTCGGCAAGATTTTTTGCCGAAAGGTAATGGTGCATTCCGGAATCCGGATCCGGGTCTTCAGCCCCCATAGAGCTGAGCATTACATACTTTTTAATCCCGTGCTTTTTGGCTAAGTCTACACTTTTCTGGGCGCCATCTTTATCAATCGACTCGGTTTTATCCTTGCCTGTGGAAGATCCCGACCCCGCGACAAAGATGACCTTATCCACAGTTTTATAGCAGCTTTCAAATTCTTCCTCTAGATCTCCCAAGCAGGTTTGTACGCCCATTTCCTCAAAATAATCCTTCTGACCCGCATCCCGTATCATGGCTACCGGGATATACGAAGCAGCATCCTTTAATTTGGTTGCTATGATTCTTCCCGTATGCCCATTGGCTCCTATAATTAATACCTTTTCCATATTCTGTCAATTTAGGGTTAAAAAACAACCTAAAATTGTCAAGAAATATGCCATGGAAGGGAATCAGCTCTGAAGCAGCTCCTCGACCAATTTGCTCAGGGAAGCCTCAGCCTTTTGGGCAGCATCCACCACACCATCATGAGAAAAGTGTTGCTTTTCTTGGGGTATGCAGAGGTTGGTGATGGCACTTACGGCTATCACCGGCAAGTCCATGTGCCTGGCCACGATCACTTCTGGCACCGTACTCATCCCCACGGCATCGGCACCGATGATCCTCAAATACCTCATTTCTGCCCTTGTCTCTAGTTTAGGTCCTTGCACACCTGCATATACACCTGAATGGGCCAAAATATTGTTTTTGACTGCAATCTCCAGAGCCTTTTTGCGAAGCGCCATATCGAAGGGTTCACTCATATCCGGAAATCTGACACCAAAGTCATCTTCATTCTTTCCACGAAGTGGATTGTAGGGGAACAAATCAATATGATCCTGGATAATCATGAGGTCACCCACCTGAAAACTGGGATTCAGCCCTCCGGCAGCATTGGAGATTACAAGAAAATCTATTCCTAAGAGCTTCAACACCCTGACCGGAAAAGTCACCTTATCCATCTCATATCCTTCGTAGAAGTGAAACCTCCCACTCATGGCAACCACGGGTATGTTTTTGAGCGTTCCAAATATCAACGTTCCAGAATGGCCCTCCACGGTGGATTGAGGAAAATTGGGGATTTCGGAATAGGGAATCTCAATCGGACCTTCTATCCTGCTGCTGAAATTGCCCAAACCCGAGCCAAGAATGATCCCGGCTTTAGGTAATGTGGGGAATTTGGACCTGAGGAAATCCAAGGTTTCGGTAAAGTTTTCTCTCATCAAAGCCATCTTAGGGAAGTTGTCCGATAAGTTTTTTAATGATCAGCGCCATTCCCGGCTCAGCTTTGGCCGCTGCGGCAAGTACCTCGGCGATGCTTACTTTCTTGATATTGCCCGGCGAGCAAAGATCTGTGATGGCAGAAATCGCAAATGTCGGCAATTCCATATGCCTAGCTACAATCACTTCGGGAATGGTGCTCATCCCCACGGCATCAGCGCCGATGGTGCGCAGGTATTTGTATTCAGCCTTAGTTTCCAAGTTAGGACCTTGCACGCCAGCATATACACCCTCATGGGCCATTACTCCTTCTACCTGGGCAATCTTCTTGGCTTTTTCGATCAACTCAAAAGAATAAGGCTCGCTCATATCGGGGAACCTCACGCCGAACTGGTCTAGGTTTTTCCCTCTCAACGGGTTTTCAGGAAAGAGGTCGATGTGGTCATTCAAAATCATGACTTCCCCGATTTTATAAGAAGGGTTCAACCCGCCTGCAGCATTGGAGACAATCAGACAGGAAACCCCAAGTTGCTTCATGACACGAACAGGGAAAGTCACTTCCTTCATGTCATAACCCTCATAGTAATGAAAGCGCCCTTTCATGGCCACAATGGACTTTCCATTGATCTTGCCAAAAATCAGTTTGCCCGAATGGCTTTCCACAGTAGAAACAGGAAAATGAGGGATATCCGCATAGTTCAGTTCCCCTTCGATTTCGATATCGTCAATCAATCGGCCCAAGCCTGTCCCGAGGATCACCCCTACTTGAGGATTAAATTGAATGTGGTTTTTTATATGGCTCACCGCCTGCTCAATGCGGCTGGAATAGTCAATTTCGCTCATGATAACTTGGTTTTTGCCCAAATTTAATAGAAAATCCACAGGAATCATTTGTGCATTGCCTAAATTCAGGGCCCAGAAACTTAAAGGTAGCTTTTGGTGTATTTAATTCAGCCGAATTAAACCAATATTAGCAACGGGTCACAAAATTGCACCAAGCTTAAATAGAAGGACACCAAGGCAGTCTATCCGTAGGCTTTAAACTTTAAACTTCAAACCATAAACAAGATAATCCTAACAGGACCATTTTGAGATGATAAAAATTATAGTAAGCACAAACAGGAGAAATTCCATTTCCAGCCAGATTGCCCAGCAGTATTTGGAAATCCTGCAGGACTTGAATCAGGAAGCTGAGATCATTGACCTAATGGACCTGCCAAATGATTTCATATTTACGGCTCTATATGAGCACAATGGCAAAAACAAGGAGTATAACCGGGTGCACAACCAAGTCAAAGAAGGGATGAAATTTGTATTTATCGTACCGGAATACAACGGCTCGTTTCCGGGAATACTGAAGTCGTTCATCGATGGGATGAGTTATCCCAACACTTTTAGGAACAAAAAGTGCGCTTTGGTGGGGCTTTCCTCAGGAATTGGCGGGGGTGGCATCGCTTTGAGCCACCTCACCGACATCTTCCATTATTTGGGAATGCATGTATTAGCCAACAAGCCAAAACTGGCCAAAATTGAGGAAAATATGTCTGACAATCTGCTCACCAACAGATTCTACATTGACTTATTGCAAACCCAAGCTGAAATGTTGATTGATTTTTAATCAATCAACATTGTCATGCAAAAACCTGTTGTTGCCAAGTATTTCGTTGTCATCATTCAGGTTAAACTTGGAAATGCTCTGCTCAGAACTGTGCTGAACATCCTGAAGCTTCACATTTTTTCTCAAGTAAGCTGGAGTCTCTAGTTTTTCCTTGAAATCTTCCTGAGACTGGTTTACAGATCTCATCTGGCTTAATCTTTCAAATCTTTCGTGGGCTCTTTTGATCGCCTTTTGCTTGTACTGCTCGTAATGGTCAGTAGTATAGGCACCGCTCACCTCTTCTTCCTTAGTCTCTTGATATCTAGACTGAGGCTCTGGTTCACGCTCATCACGCTGGTTATCATTAGGCTTGATGAAAGTATATTTATTTGATGGTGTATCCTTTTCGGTTCCATCCAAAGTATATACTTTTCTCTCAGGTTGCTGTGGAGCAGATGGCGCCTGCTGCCTTTGCGGCTGCTGGTAACCATAGTTTACATTTTCCTGTCTAGCAGGATTAATTGGAGAACCCGGAATGTTGATTGGGAAAGTAAAGGTAGACCCCGCTTCTGCAGTCTCTTCCACTTTAGAAGTTTTGCCTGACTCCAAATCAATGATCTTGGTAGCATTGGCTTCTTCTTCCAATCTTTTCTTTTCCGCTTCTAACTTGGCTTTTTCTGCTGCAATTCTAGCTTTTTCAGCCTCTTCCTCTTCCTGCTTCTTTTTTTCCGCCTCCAGCTTCGCACGCTTCTCATCTTCTTCTTTAGTTAATGAATCAGCTTCAAAACCTGTAGCGATCACGGTGACACGGATACATTTCTTAAGATCCTGATCGATACCCTGACCGAAGATAACCTCTGCCTCTTCTCCAGCTTTCTCTTGGATAAATTCAGTGATTTCGCTCAATTCGTCCATAGAAAGCTCCTCTTCCTCACCAGACATGATGGAAAGTAAAATCTTCTGCGCACCTCGAATGTCCACATTGTTGAGCAATGGAGATGCGATGGCTTTCTCAGCGGCTTTGATGGCACGGCCTTCGCCTTCCTCTGTTGCAGAACCCATCACGGCTGCCCCAGCATCATACATCACAGTTTTCACATCTTCAAAATCGACGTTTACATCCTGGTGTACGGTAATGATTTCAGCGATGGATTTGGCAGCAGTAGAAAGGATGTTGTCGGCCTTTCCAAAAGCAGATCTGATGGCCAGGTTGCCGTATATTTCACGCAACTTGTCATTTAGGATAACAAGCACGGTGTCGCAGCTTGCACGAAGGGCTTCGATCCCCTGCTGGGCTGCTCCCATTTTCTTTCTGCCTTCAAAACCAAACGGAGCAGTGACGATACCCACGGTAAGGATATCCATCTCCTTGGCAATCTTGGCAATCACCGGTGCGGCACCTGTACCGGTTCCACCGCCCATACCGGCAGTGATAAATACCATCTTGGTATTATCGGAAAGTAATTCCCTAATTTCTTCCTTGCTTTCAATAGCAGCGTTTCTTCCTCTTTCAGGATTGGCACCGGCTCCAAGACCTTCTGTAAGGTTGGCGCCGATCTGCACCTTCAAGGGTACAGGACTGCATTTGAGTGCCTGGGAGTCGGTATTGACTACCACAAACTCCACATCCTTTATACCTTGGTTGAACATGTGGTTCACTGCGTTAGAACCACCCCCTCCTACTCCTATCACTTTGATGATAGACTTGTGGTTTTTCGGAAGGTCAAATCTGTAATCTTTGTTGTCTGACATTTTTTCCTCAATTTTTGGTGAACTGTAATTTAAAATCTAAAAATATGTAATCGTTAAAGTGAACTTGGGAGGGAAGCTTAAGGCAAGGCCTTAAGACTCCCTATTTGATTAAGCCCTAGTAAAATGGAACTACTTCCAAGTGTCGTCGCCTATATCATCCGTAATGAACCCTTTGAGCCTGTCTCGGATGGAACCGAAGATGTCTTTGGCGCCAGCTTCCACTTTCGGCTGTGTGCGTGGGGTTACGGATACCGTTTGTCTCTGTCTGTAAAGATCCTCTCTGTCGTCCAGCGCTTTAAAACCTGCTAGCACCAAGCCCACACTAGTAGCGTACATAGGGCTCTTTACATCTTCTACAACTGTCTTACCCAGGTGTTCATTAGGGTAACCGATTCGCGTATCCAGACCAGTCATGTATTCAAAAAGTTGGCTTACACCTTGGAGCTGTGACCCACCGCCGGTGAGCACAATTCCGCCTGCCAATTTCTTATATAGACCGCTGGCCATGATTTCTGATTGTACCATTTCAATAATTTCCTCCATTCTGGCCTCAATTACGGAAGCCAGGTTTTTGATGGAAATCTCTTTTGGAGGCCTGTTTCTAAGGCCCGGGATGGATACTATTTCATTTGGATTGGCATCCTCAGCGATTGCCCTACCGAATTTGGTTTTCAGCAACTCCGCCTGAGTCTGCATTACCATGCATCCTTCCTTGATATCTGTGGTTATGATATTTCCACCAAACGGAATGACAGCCGTATGTCGGATGATGTTGTCATAAAATATAGCTATATCGGTAGTACCACCTCCGATGTCCACAAGACATACCCCTGCTTCTTTGTCTAAATCACTCAGGACCGAAAGTGAACTAGCCAATGGTTCAAGAATCAAATCCCTGGAAACAAGATCTGCTCTTTTCACGCATCTGTTGATGTTGTTTATAGCTGTGGTTTGGGCGGTGATGATATGGAAATCCGCTTCAAGCTTGGCACCAGACATACCTACCGGATCTTTGATCCCATCTTCATAATCGACAGTGTAATCCTGAGGCATCACGTGGATGATGGTGTTTCCCGGAGGCACTACGATGTTTTCCATGTCGTTGGAAAGCCTTCTTACGTCCTCTATGGTAATCTCATCTTCTTTAGTATTTCTGATGATTACGCCATGGTGGATGGAACTTCTGATGTGCTGACCTGCTATACCCACGATCACCTCGCCGATATTCACGTTCGCCATTTCCGAAGCCTCGTTTACGGCTTTTTCAATAGCACTCACTGTCTTGTCAATGTTGGTCACAATGCCGCGGATCACGCCGTCAGAAACAGCCTTGCCCATACCGAGTACTTCCAACTTGCCAAACTCATTTTTGCGGCCGATGATGGCGCAAATCTTGGTGGTCCCAATGTCCAGCCCAACTACTATTTTGTCATTTTCCATAGCTATAATCAATTATTCACAAATAATCTGGTCCTTATATTTGACATTCACCCTGTCGTAGGCATTCCAGCCTTGCTTGGGTAAAATCTCCTTATACAAAATCTCTATCTTTTTGAACTTCTCCTCAATCTCAGTAGGCTTGCCAAACTCAATCGTCTGCTTGCCTACTTGCTGGTATAGGGTAATGTCGCCCTTTTGATTGATTTCCATGGAGGAAATCTGTGCGTTCCAAAACTTATCATTTACGATAAAATGGATCAGTTCAAGCAGCTCTTTATCAGTCTTACTGATATCCTTTTTGCCCAACAAGGCTTCACCATTTGGCCCATCAATCAAAAGCACCCTTGAAGTGTATTTCTGGGAAGTCGGCAAAACAATTCCTTCTGAGGAAATATATCCATCGGCAGCCATCGGTCTTACCACTCTCGCAATAGGTTTGTGCTGGTTGATTTTCACCACCACATTTCCTTTAAGGTCCTTAAATGCTTCTGCGTCCTTTACAAAAGGATGCTTGCCCACCTTTTTCTCCACGCTTTTCAAGTCAATAGCATGGATTGGCGTACCTGGCTTAAGGGTAGAAAATTCATTTTCCAGAATCTTCACGATTTCCTTTTCATCCACAAAGTATACGTCGCTTATGCTGGCAACAATTACTTCAAGTTTATGGAAAACCTTGCTGTCTTCCTTCTTTTCCACAAATGCAATAAAGCCCAGCAGCACCGCCACGAGCAGGGTAAACACTACGCTGTTTTTAATTCTTAACCTACTCATCATTTCCCTCCATCCATTTAGTGATCGGTTCCACCATCCGGTCAATATCTCCGGCTCCAATAGTCACCAGGACCTCCGGCTTGTTTTTTTCCAAAAACGGAATCACATCTTCTCTTGCCAATACAGCTTTGCTCCCAGAGGTAATCCCCGGCAATAACATCCGGGAAGTCACACCCTCGATAGGTAGTTCTCTGGCAGGATAGATATCCAATAGCAGCACTTCTTCCGCAAGGGAGAGGCTTTCTGAAAATTCCTTCGCAAAATCTTTGGTTCTGGAAAACAGGTGAGGCTGGAAAATTGCGGTCAGCTTGTTGTCTGGGTACATGGCTTTCACCGAACCAAGAAAGGCTTTAATCTCCTCGGGGTGGTGGGCATAGTCGTCAATGTATACCCGGCCATTTTGCTGATACCTGATTTCAAATCTTCTCTTTACTCCTTTATAGCTCTCCAGTCCTTTTCTGATCGAATCGGCATCGATTCCCAATTCCAAAGCAACAGAAATGGCAGCCAGGGCATTCTCCACATTGTGGAATCCCGGTACATGAAGAGCTAGATTCTCTAAACTCTGATTTTTTCCTGAATAGGTAAACTCAAAAGAACGTATTCCGGACTGAATATCAAGGGCTTGAATAGACGCGCCATTCAACCCATATATTTCTAGGTCCAAAGAGCCAAAATTATTCCTATTTAACCTTTCAACAGCATTTTTTTGAATAAATAATTTACCTTTTTTGTCTATCAAATTAATGAAGTCGGCAAATGATTTTTCAAGCTCGTTGGCATCTCCATAAATATCCAAATGGTCAGGATCCAAAGAAGTCACAATGGCAATATTTGGATGAAGGGTAAGGAAAGAGCGATCAAATTCGTCAGCCTCTACCACAATCACCTGCGCATCGGAATCACCTTCGGAAAGCAACAGATTGCTATTGAAATTCTGGGTGATCCCACCCAAAAATGCCGTCACATTCAACCCTCCGACTTTCAGCAAATGGGCTACAAGTGCGGATGTTGAAGTTTTCCCGTGCGTGCCAGCCACGGCCACCGTTTTGAACCCCTCCGTGATCATTCCCAATACCTCAGACCGCTTCTTCAACTGGAAGCCGTTTTGGCGGAAATAATTCAGCTGGTAGCTGTTGGCTGGTATAGCCGGAGTCCAAACCACCAAGGAGTTTTCTTTATCCAATCCACTTGGCAAAGTGGCCTGGCTATCTTCAAAATGAACCTTAATCCCCTCCTGCTCCAACTGCTGGGTCAAAGCCGAAGAGGTGCGGTCATATCCGGACACGGCAATACCTTGATGTGCAAACCATCTGGCAATGGCGCTCATCCCGATACCTCCTATGCCGAGGAAATAGACGCTATGTAGGTTCTTCAAATTCATTTAATCAATTGTTCAATTTCTTCTACAATGGTATTGGTAGCCTCTGGCTTTGCCAAGCGCTTGATATTTTGCCCCAAGAGTGCCATTTCAGCCTTATCGGCGATCAGGTTGGCGACCGTTTCCCCAAGTCTTTCCACTGCTACATTGTCTGCCAGCATTAGGGCTGCTTTTTGCGACACATAGGCCATGGCATTTTTGGTTTGGTGATCTTCGGCCACATTCGGAGAGGGTACAAAAATCACCGGCTTGCCCACCAAGCTCAATTCGGACACAGATAGCGCACCCGCTCTGGAGATCACGATATCTGCGGCAGCATAGGCGAGGTCCATTTCCTTGAGAAAGGCCAAAACCTTCACATTTTTAAACTTGGAACCTTCTACTGCCTTGGACATCTCCTCGAAATAAAATTTCCCGCTCTGCCACAAAACCTGATACCCAAGTTCATCAAACTGCTGAAGAGCCCCAAGCACCGATTGGTTGATCGTTCTGGCTCCAAGGCTACCGCCCAATACTAGGATTACAGGCTTGCCTTTTTCGAGACCGAAGTTTTCCAGTCCTTTATCTTTTTTTCCCTCCAAGGAGAGTATATCTTTTCTTACCGGGTTTCCTGTGTAGGTGATTTTTCCCGATGGGAAAAACTTGTCCATTTCAGGATAAGCCACGCATATGGTATTGGCTTTTTTGGCAAGGATCTTATTCGTCAATCCAGCATAGCTGTTCTGTTCCTGAATCAAGGTTGGGATACCTTTCCCCTGGGCAGCATATAAAACTGGCCCACTGGCATACCCCCCAACTCCAATCACCGCATCCGGATTGAAATCCTTCACCAGTTTCTTGGCTTTTTGGAGGCTAGCTAGCACTTTGAAAGGGAAAGCCAGATTCGCCAAGGTCAATTTCCGCTGCAGACCGGCTATCTTCAAGCCCTTGATTTTATATCCCGCCTGAGGCACCTTCTCCATTTCCATTTTGCCTTCAGCACCCACAAACAGAATCTCTGACCCGGGATGCTTTTCCATCCAGGCATTGGCAATGGCAATGGCAGGGTAGATATGTCCGCCGGTGCCACCACCGCTAATCATGATTCTATATGTTCTTGCTTCTGTCATTTAGGCTACTTTGGCAAAATTTCTAGCTGTACTCATTTCTACCGGGAAGGCATCCTCATGGTCTCCACGGCTTACACTCAATATAATTCCAAGGGAAATCCCTGTAAATATCAATGATGTCCCCCCCATACTCAACAGTGGCAATGGAAGGCCTGTAATCGGCCCAATACCCACCGCAACGGCCATATTGACCATGGCCTGAAGGACAAGCGCGAAGCTCAAGCCTGCGGACAACAAGCCACCAAAGGGTCTGTTAGAAATGGCTACCACCCGCATTCCTCTATAGAGCAAGGCCAAGTAGAGAAACAATACCCCGGTACCGCCTACCAATCCGTACTCCTCGATAATGATCGCAAAGATAAAATCGGAGTAAGGGTGAGGCAGTCTGTTGCGTTGCTCACTGTTACCCGGTCCAAGACCGAAAACCCCACCATTTGCAATGGCTATGTAGGACTGCTCGGCTTGGTAGGGAACTTCATCCCCGGTCACGAAATTCTCAATCCTGCTGAAGAACGTACTTCCCCTCTGACCTAGGAAAATGGCCGATGTAAGGGCCAAGCCCCCGATCAAAAGCACCGCCATGATGAACTTCATAGGCACCCGGCCAATGAACATTAACAAAAGGCAAGTACAAAGTAAAAGCACCGCTGTGGACATGTTAGCCATCGCAATCAGCATACAGATTATTCCTATCCAAATCATGATGGGAAGGAAAGTATTCTGGAAATCCTCAATATTTTTTTGCCTTTTGGCAAGCATTCTGGCTACCGCCGCAATCAAAGCAAGTTTGGCCAAATCAGATGGCTGGAAAGCCTGGTTGATCACCGGAATGGTCAACCATCTGGAAGCCTCATTCACGTTGGAGCCAAAGAAATAGGTAAATGCTAGCAATGGAATGGATATCCACAAAGCAAACAAGGAAAGCTTGGCGTAATATTTATATGGCAACTTGTGCGCACCCCACATAACAAACAAACTGGCCAGAATCAACGATGAATGCTTTATCAGGTAAGCCTCTGTGTTGCCTCCCATTTTTTTGTAGGCAAGGGTACCAGTAGCGGAATACACCACCAGAATACTGATAATGGACAACAGGATTACAATACCCCAGATTATAGGGTCACCCTTCAAATTATTGTCGATCCATGTTTTTACTGTTCCCATCACTTCACCGTTTCCATTTCCTTTACCGCTTCAATAAACTTCTCACCTCTGTCCATATAGTTTTTGAACAGATCGAAGCTGGAGCAGGCTGGTGATAATAGTACCACATCACCTGCTTGTGCTATTTGCTGTGCCATTTGCACGGCTTGGCGCATCTCTTGGGTTTCCATAACTTGAGGTACCATTTGCCCAAAAGCAAACTTCAGTTTCTCGTTATTTTTGCCCAGGCAGATCAAAGCTTTTACCGAGCTTTTCACTACTTCTGCCAATTCATTATAATCATTGCCCTTGTCCACACCTCCAGCAATCCAGATAATTGGCTTTGACTGGTAGGCCGCAAGAGCATAATAGGTTGCATTTACATTTGTCCCCTTGCTGTCATTGATGAATTCCACCCCGTTGAGCTCGGCTACTTTTTCCATTCTGTGGGCGGCATTCTTAAAGGTAGTCAACCCCTTCATAGCCCGCTCTTCATCAGCTCCCGCGGCAATCACCGCCTGAGCTGCAGCCATCACGTTAACCATGTTGTGATGCCCTTTTAAGGGAAGAGATGCTGTATCAATTATTTGAAAACCCTTCCCTGTGGAATAATGAATCTGGCTTCCATCGAAATAGGCACCGTTTTCCACTTTTTGAGCAATGGAAATTTGATGGATATTGGCCTGTACAGAAAGCTCCTTTAGACCTCTCCAAATATATTGATCTTCCTTAAAATAGATCAGATGCCCTTGGTTATCCATGTTTTTGACCAAGTTGAGCTTAGAATGGATGTAATTTTCAAGTCTATACTCATACCTGTCCAAATGATCAGGCGTGATATTAAGAATGACCGCCACTTGGGGCTTCAGCTTTTTGAATCCATCAATTTGAAAACTGCTGACTTCCAAAACCCACCAGGCACGATCACCATCCACCAACTGCCTTGCCCAGCTATCTCCGACATTTCCCGCCAGCCCCACATCCATTCCCGCTTCTTTCATCAGGTGGTAAGTAAGTAGTGTGGTAGTGGTTTTTCCGTTTGTCCCGGTGATGGCAATGACTTTTCCATTGCTGAACCTGGAAGCAAACTCCAATTCATCAATAAGTGAAATCCCTTTCTCCATGATCTGCTTCACCATAGGAGCAGCATAAGGAATCCCTGGGCTTTTTATGACTTCGGGGAAAGTAAGGAGCTTTTCCGCAGAATGTCCCCCATCCTCATAGGCAATACCTTTCGCATCGAGCAGAGCCTTGCGCTCCTCGCTGATAAGGGCAAATTCGGATACAAAGACCTCGTATCCTTTGGCTTTTGCCAAAAGAGCCGCGCCAATGCCGCTTTCACCTGCTCCAAGTATTGCTATCCTATTCATCATCTAAGCTTCAAAGTTGCCAATGTAATGATGGCCAATAATATCCCCACAATCCAAAAACGGGTTACGATCTTGGATTCGTGGATTTCCTTTTTCTGATAATGGTGGTGAAGCGGGGACATCAACAATATCCTTCTTCCCTCACCGTATTTCTTTCTTGTATATTTAAAATATGACACCTGTAAGATCACGGATAGGTTTTCAATCACGAAAATCCCGCAAAGCACAGGAATCAAAAGCTCTTTTCTTAGGGTCAGTGATAGCACCGCGATCACTCCGCCCAGCATCAAACTTCCCGTATCTCCCATAAAAACCTGGGCGGGATAAGCGTTGTACCAAAGGAAGCCGACACAGGCCCCTACAAAAGCCGCACAGAAAATCACCAACTCGCCTGAGTTAGGGATAAACATCACATTCAGGTACTGTGAGAAAATGGCGTTACCACTGATATAAGCAAAAATGGCGATGGTTAGGCCTATTATGGCCGAGGTCCCGGCGGCCAGACCGTCAATCCCATCGGTAATGTTTGCCCCGTTAGACACTGCCGTAATGATGAAAATCACGAGCAAAATGTAGAGATAAGGGGTAAGGTCATCGCCAAGGAAACCCAAAAGCCTTTCATAATTCAGCTCGTTTCCTTTCACAAATGGGATGGTGGTTTTGGCCACTTTTACATCTCTAAAGGCCGGTGTATCCACCACGCCTTCCTCAATGGAGACAGGTGTTTCAAACTCTCTAACCACCACATCTTCATGGAAGAAAAGAGTAGCTCCCACAATCACCCCGATACCAATTTGGCCGGCGATTTTGAATTTGCCTGCAAGGCCATCCTTGTTTTTCTGAAAGACCTTGATGTAGTCATCAATGAATCCAATCGTTCCCAGCCACACAGTGGTGATCAGCAAAAGAATGATATAAATGTTATTAATATTGGCGAAAAGCAATGTCGGAACGATGATAGCGGCCATAAGCATCAATCCACCCATGGTCGGTGTGCCTTTTTTGGCCTGCTGTCCCTCAAGCCCCAAATCACGGATGCTTTCTCCGATCTGTTGCCTACGGATCCAGTTGATGATATGGTGTCCGAAGGTAATCGTGATGATCAATGAGAATAGCGCTGACATACCCGCACGGAATGAGATGTACCGAAACACCCCTGCGCCCGGTAGATCTAATGCTGTGTCGAAATAGTCAAATAGATGGTATAACATTCCTTAATCTTGGTGTATCTGTTTTAATAAATTTTCCGCGATCTCCCTATCATCAAATGGGTATTTCACGCCTTTAATCTCCTGATAAGTTTCATGGCCCTTTCCGGCAATGAGAATAATGTCACCTTTTACGGCAAACATGGCAGCCGTTTTAATGGCCTCTTTTCTATCTTCGATCAACATGGTTTTTTTGAAGTTGATCGGATTGACTCCTTTTTCCATATCACGGATGATGTCCATTGGAACCTCATCCCTTGGGTTGTCAGAAGTCAAGATAACTTTATCGCTGAACTGACAGGCTATTTTGGCCATTTCTGGCCTTTTCGCCTTGTCTCTGTTTCCGCCACAACCCACTACTGTGATTACATTTTCTCCGCCATCTCTTACACCTTGGATGGTCTTCAATACATTTTCCAGCGCATCAGGCGTATGGGCGTAATCCACAATTACGGTGATGCCCTTATGGATAAATTGATCGAAACGCCCGGTGGCGCCTCTCACTTTGGAAAGCTGCATCAGCACCTCATCCGTCTCCTCTCCCAGCAATACCGCTGTACCCAGCACCGCCAGAACATTGTAGGCGTTGAACTCACCAATCATCCTGAACCATACCTGCTTTCCATCTATATCCAGCTCAAGCCCCTGAAGCGTGTTGCTCAGGATTTTGGCCTTGAATTCAGCAGGGTATTTCAATGCATAGGAATGCTTTTCTGCTTTTGTATTTTGAAGCATCACCAAACCACGTTTGTCATCAGCATTGGTCAGCGCAAAAGCGCCTTTTGGCAACTCATCAAAAAGCTGCTTTTTGGCCTTGATATACTCATCAAATGACCCGTGATAATCCAAGTGATCATGGGAAATGTTGGTAAACACAGCTCCGGTCAAGTTCAGCCCGGTCATCCTATGCTGCACAATCGCGTGGCTGCTTGCCTCCATGAAGCAATGCGTACATCCCTCCTTCACCATTTTGGCCAAAAGCTGATTAATGGCCAGGGCATCCGGAGTGGTATGGGTAGATGGTATTACCTCCTCGTTTATCTTATTTTCAACTGTTGACAGCAATCCGGTAACATAGCCCAACTCCATGAAAAGCTGGTGTAAAAGGGTCGCTGTGGTGGTTTTTCCATTGGTACCGGTCACAGCTACTATCTTCAACTTATCTGAGGGATTCTCATAATAGTTGGCAGCCATGACCCCAAGGGCTCTCGCAGAATCTGCCACCTGCACATATGTGATGCCGGCAGCATGCTCGCTAGGCATTTCTTGGCACACAATGGCTTTTGCCCCTTGATCAATGGCTTTTGCAATGAAGGCATGTCCGTCAACCTGGGTTCCTCTGATGGCCACAAAAACGCAATCTTGAGAAACCTTGCGGCTGTCAAATACAATTTCGCTAATCTCCACATCCATATCACCTATGGCCGAAGTAAGCGATGCTTTGTATAATATGTCCTTAAGTACTTTCATTAACCCAGCGTCAATTTTATTATTCCATTTGTGGGCACGTTGCCTCCAGCCAAAAGCGACTGGCTTTTTACCCTACCCTTGCCTGAATATTGAACCCGCAGCCCTTTGTTCTCCAACACATACAGCGCATCTCTCAAAGACATCCCTGTCACGTCCGGCACAATCGGCTCATCTACTTTATTTGGTGCCCAATAGATCGCTGAATTGGCCACCGAAGATTTCACCCAGCGCTCGCCACCTTCATATTTGTTGGTCAGCCCAAACTTGGAGCAGATCATCTGAAGCTCTTCGGCTAGACCAGCCTGTATCATCGGAAACTGGTTTTGGTCTACCTCCACCAGATTTTTGTATTTTTTTGTATTCAAACTCAGGTCTTGAGCAAATATCTTATCGGCAATATCCTTAAACACAGGTGCAGAAACATCCCCACCATAAGCATTGAAACCTTTAGGGCTATCAATCACCACAATCGCTGAATACTTCGGATTGTCAGCAGGAAAATATCCCGCAAAGGATGCATAGTACTTTTGTGTATAGCGCCCGTCAATCAACTTTTGGGCGGTACCCGTTTTTCCAGCGATTTTGTAATCCGCATTTCGGATATTCTTAGCCGTACCATTTTCTACCACACCCTCCAACAGAGACTGCAATTCCTTGATGGTTTTGTCAGATGCGATTTTCTTTCTCATCACTTCTGTCTTGAATTCCTGCTCCACTACATTGGCTCTGGAAATCTGCTGCACGATCATCGGCTTGACCATGCGGCCGTTGTTCGCCACCGCATTGTAAAGCATCAGGGTATGCAAAGGAGTAAGCTTCACTTCATACCCGATGGACATCCATGGAAGCGTAGTCCCATACCAGTTTTTGGAACCGGGCTTTTTGAAATAAGGAACACCTTCACCTTTTAGCTGAAAGTCAATCGGCATGTTGATACCCGCTTTTTCCACATAATCCAAAAACTTTGACGGTGTCACGCCAAAGTGCTGTTCTACTAGTCTGGAAATCCCCACATTTGAGGATTTCTCAAATGCCTCTCTGATCGTTATTTCTCCATACCCTCCATGTTTGACATCCCGCATAGTGCGGTCATAAAACTTGAAGGTTCCGTTTCCGGTCTCCACTTTATCATTCAAATTAATCTTTCCTTCTTCGAGCAAGGCCATAATGGAAAGTAATTTAAATGTGGAACCAGGCTCGGTAAGTCCTTGCTCGCCTATGGCGTAATTATATAGCTCACCATAACCGTATCCGTTTTTGTTTTTCTGCAGGTTGGCAATGGCCTTGATATGGCCTGTAGCCACTTCCATCACAATCACGCTTCCGAATTCAGCATCCTTATTCATCAACTGCTTCAACAAGGCTGACTCAGCCACATCCTGAAGATTGACGTCCAAAGTGGTGACGATATCGTATCCGTCCTCAGGCTTGATGTCATTGGCATCGTGCACGGGCTTCCAAGTGCCTCCAGCGATTTTTTGGAAAAGGGCCTCCCCATTTTCTCCGCCAAGCTGTGCATTGAAAGAATATTCGAGTCCTGCTCCGTAGTTGTCTTCATTCAAAAAGCCCACGGTACGTCCGGCAAGAGCCTTGAAAGGATAGAATCTCTTTTCCACTTTTTCGAAAATCACCCCTCCGCCCATTCTTCCGTTTCGGAAAATCGGCCATTTCATCATCGCCTGCATCTCCTGATACCCGATTTGCTTGCGGTTTAGAAGCACATACTTCTTATTATTGGATCTAGCGTCACTGATCAGCCTCTTATAATAGTCTCTGGATTTATCATTATAATGCTTGGAAAGCATTATGGATAAGCTGTCGATCCCATTTCTGAACACCTCGTCCTTTGCAATGGAAGGATCGAGCGCCACTCTATAGAAAGGTAGGCTGGTGGCCAAAAGGCTTCCATCACCGCTGTAGATATTCCCACGCGTAGCTTTTACCGTTCTGTATTGAAGGTTTACTTCATCAGATTTTTTACGCCATTCTTCACCCTCCACAAACTGAATTTGGGTAATCCTATAAAAGATTACCCCGGCAAAGATCGCCACCACCAGGAAGGCAAATCTTATTCTCAGCAGTATGGATTTCTTAATATTCACTTCTTCACTTTTATTTTCATAGGAGGCTCATCTATTTCGTAGACTCCCAGTGCTTGCATTTTCTTGGCTACTTCCGATTGCTTTGAGCTAAACATATAGTCGGCCTCCAAAGTAGTGACATCCGCTCTCAGGTCCTCCACCTCCTGTTGGACCCGATTGATCTCGCGTATGGTGTTTTCAGCTTTATGGTTGCTCCAGATATAGATCAAGGCTAAAGTGGCCGCATATAGGAATGGAGGGACCAGCTTTACTGGGATACCGTAACCGATCAACCCAGTGATGTCCAATTTCTTTTCGATGAAACTGAACAAGCTGCTGCCACTCGAAATACGTTTGGTAGCTTTGCCTTTTTCCTCTTTTGCCCTAAATGTGTTCTTAGCCATTTTTCTTCGCGATTCTCAGTTTGGCACTTCTAGCCCGATTGTTACGCGCTATTTCCTCTTGATCTGCTACTATAGCCTTGCGACTCACCGGTTCTAGGGGGCGGATCAAGTTTCCATAGAAATCCTTTTCCACCTCTCCATGCATTTTACCTTTATTGATGAAGTTCTTCACCATTCTATCCTCAAGACTGTGGTAGCTCATCACCACCAGCCTGCCTTCAGGCTTCAACACTTCAACTGCCTGCTCAAGCATATCTTCCAGCGCCCCCATCTCGTCATTCACCTCAATTCTCAAGGCCTGAAATACCTGTGCAAAATATTTGAACTCCCTGTTTCGTGGGGCAAATTTCTGCAACAGCTGCTTGAATCCCTCTATGGTTTCAAATGTGCGCTGAGCCCTTTCGGACACCACTGCCTGAGCCAATGTCTTGGCGTTTTTCACCTCTCCATATATCCCGAATATCTTGTGCAATTGGGCCTCATCGTAGGTGTTCAAAACCGTTGCCGCCGACACTTCGGAAGACTTGTTCATCCTCATATCCAATGTGCCTTCAAACCTGGTGGAAAATCCACGGGTAGGCTCATCGATTTGATAAGATGAAATGCCCAAATCGGCCAATATCCCATCAACCTGCTTTACCCCATGTAGTCTTAAATAACGCTTCAAATCGCGGAAATTGGCCGCTACGAAGGTGAAATTTGGACTATTTGGCACATTCCGCTCAGCATCAGGATCTTGATCAAACCCGTAAAGATGTCCTTTGTCCAAGTGCTTCAATATTTCTTTGGAATGCCCTCCACCGCCAAAAGTCAAGTCCACATAAATCCCATTAGGATCGATGGCCAGGCCTTCGATGCATTGCTGCAACATCACGGGAATATGGTACACTTGCTCACTCATTGTGATAAATATTTTGCTATCAGTTCTGCCTCTTCTTCTTCAGAAAGACTATTTTGTGACTCTTTGAATCGCTCAGGACTCCACATTTCAATATATCTGCCTACTCCTACCAATACCGCTTCGCGATCGATCCCTGCATGAACCAATACGTTTTTCGGCACCAACATTCTTCCGGCACTATCTAGCTCCACTTCAGAAACCCTGGCCATCAAGACTCTTCTCAAGGCTTTTGCCTTAGGGTCAAACTCATCAAGGTTGGAGATTTTGGCCCCAATTCTTCTTTGATAATCGTTCGCTACATGGATTTCGACACAGCCTGATTTGTCCAGATTCAATATCAACTCACCCCCTTGCACCTCTGGCAATGCCGCCTTGAATTTGGCAGGCAAAACCAGACGTCCCTTGGCGTCGAGTTTACATTCGAATGTGGATAAAAAATTGGCCATTCAGATTTCTAGAGTTTCCTTCAAATACAAAAGTAATAAAAGCATTTACACATCCCACCACTCTCTCCCACTTTTTACCACTTGTTGATAAAAATATCTAAAAGTTTGAATTATTACAACTTTTCAGCAAATAATTACTAATCTTATTTTCTGAAGGTCATGAAGTTAGGACTGGAATCAGGAGCAAAAACACCAGAGAATGGTTAGAATTATAAGGTTAAAAAATTGTATTTTCCACCAAATAAAAGCCTGAAGGCCATATTTGTGGTTTTTATCAAATAAAGAATGGATGAGAATTTCCCTTATAAAAATTAATATTTTTTCCAGTGGGGGAGAAAGTGGGAGAACATCCCAGCTTCGGACTTATTTTTTCCTTTGAATGGTATACTCGACTAGGGCTTCGAGTGAAACTTTGTATTCTGATGGAGGGAAAGCCGCAAGAATTTCCAGGGCCTCCTCATAGTACCGGTTCATCACACTTTCGGCATACTCCAAACCTCCAGAAGCCTTTACAAAGTCAATTACTTTGTTGACAGACTTCTTGTCCTCGTTTTTATTCCGGATAAGGTAAATGATCTTTTTCTTTTCCATCCAGGAGGCCTTTTCCAAAGCAAAGATCAAAGGCAAGGTCATTTTCTTTTCCTTGATGTCAATACCCACAGGTTTGCCTACTTCATCTTTTCCATAATCAAAAAGGTCATCCTTGATCTGAAAGGCCATCCCGATTTTTTCCCCAAACAGCCGCATCTGCTCCACCTGATCGGCACCCACACCAGCAGTAGAAGCACCCACTGCACAACAAGCGGCAATCAGGCTGGCGGTTTTTTGTTTGATGATGGTATAATAAACGTCTTCGGTGATGTCAAGCTTTCTGGCTTTGGCAATCTGCAGCAATTCCCCTTCGCTCATCTCCCTTACCGCGCGGCTCACGATCTGAAGGAGACCAAAATCACCATTGTCCACACTGAGCAGCAGCCCGCGTGAAAGCAGGTAGTCCCCCACCAGTACGGCAATCTTGTTTTTCCAAAGAGCATTGACGGAAAAAAAACCTCTCCGGTAATTGGCATCATCCACCACATCATCATGGACGAGGGTCGCGGTGTGGAGAAGCTCGATTAGGGCGGCGCCGCGGTAAGATGATTCGGTAATCCCACCTGATACTCCGGCAGTTAAAAAAACAAACATGGGCCGCATCTGCTTGCCCTTTCGCTTTACGATATAGCCGGTGATATGATCGAGAAGTTTCACCTTACTTTTCATAAAGGTTCGAAACTTCTTCTCAAAATCGTCCATTTCCGTGGCGATCGGGGCTTGTATTTGCTTTAAATCCGGCTTCATCGATGGTTTGAAGATGCAATAATACAACCTATTACTTCATTGACAAAATGACCTTCGGTAATATGTTGGCAAAATCATAAACCCAGATACCCGCTGATAGTTTCTTCAGATTGATCCTCCTTAGATAGGAAACTATTTTTCATTATCTTTGAATCGTTTAAACTAGAGATCCTTGACTGACGATTACATAAAGCATAAGTACGCCCCAATCCTTCCCCAAAAAGACGAATGGCCCGTCGTGAAGCTCAGCAAACACCGAAAGGAGTTTATCAAAGCTGTGGCGCTGGCGGCCAGAAACCGCATTATCGCCCTGACTGGCAACAACATGGAGATACTGAGGGAGGAACTGGAAACGACTTTGTATCGGGAAAAGCTCAGGATCAAACAGAACCCCTGGTTGGTAGATCCGGAGGATGATTATGAGTTTTGGTCAAAGGTGAAATCGGCAATGGTACACCTGACCTCCGAAAGCAATCTTTCTAATAAGGACAAAAAAACAGCTTACCACAACATTCTTCATGATATCACCACCCGATATGCTGAGGAAATTGCCAGTAATTTCAAACACAGCCATTACAAAGCGACCAGGCGCTTGGTTACCTATGGTTTTTCGAGATTGCTCAATGCGGCGAGGGTAAAAGGTTTCAAATCCCTTTTTAGTACCCAATACACCCTTCAGGATAAAATCCAGATCATTGGAGAAACCGAACAATTAAGGGATCTGGCTTCTAAAGGGACCGTGGTTATGGTGCCCACCCACTTCTCCAATCTGGACAGCATTCTGATCGGATGGACCATCAGCACCTTGGGGATGCCCCCTTATATATATGGAGCAGGCCTCAACCTGTTCAATATCCAGATATTTAGCTATTTCATGAATGCCTTGGGTGCCTACAAGGTGGATAGAAGGAAAAAGAACCTTCCCTACATCGAAACGCTCAAAACCTATTCGAGTGAAGCGATACAGTTTGGCTGTCATAGCCTGTTCTTCCCGGGCGGTACACGCTCTAGGAGTGGGAAAATCGAGTCCAAATTAAAACTTGGCTTACTCAGCACTGCCGTGGAAGCCCAGCGGGCAAATTACCAAAAGGACCTCAATGACATTAGCGGTAAAATATTTATCGTCCCGGTAACGATCAATTACCATTTTGTACTCGAGGCGCCAAGTTTGATTCAGGAACATCTATCGATTACAGGTCAGGAAAGGTTCTATCAAGAGACCGATGAATTCTCTGACTCGCTCAAAATAGCCAAATTCTTGGTAAAGTTCTTCACCAAAGGCTCCGACATTTCAGTCTCCATAGGCAAAGCCATGGATGTTTTGGGCAATTATGTGGACAAGGACGGCAAGAGTCTGGACAGCCACGGTAGAAATATAGACACGCGTGATTACTTTGTTTCAGACGGAAAAATCTCCATAGACACACAGCGGGAGGACCAATATACAATTAGACTGGGCAACCGGATCGTTGAGGAATTCCACAAAATCAACCGGGTGTTCAGTAGCCATTTGGTCGCCTTTACCGCATTTCAGATCTTCAAACGCCAAAACAGGAAACTTGACCTGTTCAGTTTGCTTAGGTTGCCGGAAGAGGATTTGGTGATCCCTTATGCTCAATTCAGAGCAGAATGTGAACGGGTGCTCAACAGAATCAAGGAAATCAGAGCCGCCGGGAAGGTGCATATTGCCCCGCACTTGAAGCAGGACCTTGACGGCATCATCGCACATGGATTGAGCAATGTGGGCCTTTACCACTCCAAGCGCCCATTGATCTTGAATGATAATGGCGACATCATCACCGAGGACATGAACCTCCTTTATTTTTATCACAACAGACTTGACGGATATGATCTTGAAAAACTCTTCTAGGAGCAATAAGCCCGTTGGAGTAATTGGAATTGGAAGTTTTGGAACCGCAATAGCAAACATGCTGGCCGAAAAAAGCCAGGTGATCGTATATGCGCGGAAAGCCGACGTGGTCGAAGAGATCAACGCCCGCCATACGGCAGGAGGAAGAGACCTGCATCCTAGAATCGAGGCCACTTCAGATATCGAATACATTTGCCAAAAATGTGAAATCCTCTTTCCTGTCGTGTCCTCATCTGGATTCCGAGAGGTGATGCAGCAATTTGCGCCTTTTCTTCACCCCTACCACATCTTGATTCACGGCACCAAAGGCTTATCCTTACTCCTGCCCGATGGCAAAACTTTGGAGACGGTAGACAGAATCAAAAGGGACAATATTGCCACCATGAGTGAGGTAATCCTCAACGAAACCGTAGTGGTGCGGGTGGGTTGTCTTGCCGGGCCCAACCTTGCCAAGGAACTATCCCTCAAGCAACCAGCTGCCACGGTGATTGCCAGTAAATACAACGAGGTAATCTTGGAAGGCCAGCGACTGCTTCGCAACGACCGCTTCCAAGTGTATGGCAACCAAGACATCATCGGCGTGGAATTGAGTGGGGTGTTGAAAAACATCATCGCCATCGCCGCTGGTGCACTTGGCGGCATGGGATTGGGAGAGAATGCCAAAGGATTGTTGATTTCCCGAGGCATGGTGGAATTGATCTATCTAGGAAAAGCTTTGGGCGGAGGCACCAAGTCTTTCATAGGTTTGGCAGGAATCGGGGATTTGGTAGCCACTTGTAGCTCTAAACTTTCCCGAAATTACACGGTTGGCTTTAGGCTGGCAAATGGAGAAAAACTGCCGGATATCATAGCCGATATGGAGGAAGTGGCAGAGGGGATCAATACGGTGAAGCTGATCAAGACTTTTGCAGAAAGCACAGGTATGAGGGCGCCGATTACCGAAAATCTCTATAAGGTGCTTTTTGAGAATTTCAAAGTGGAAGAAGCCCTGCAGTATCTAATGAAATATCCATTCAACGTGGATGTTGATTTCCTTTAACCTTCCAGCTTGGCCAGTCTTTTCAATAAAGGCGGGTGGCTATAATGGACAAATACATACAAGGGATGTGGATTCAAATGGCTGAGGGTTTTTACGGACAGGGTCTTTAGCGCTTCTGCCAGGGGCTGCCCTGCAAAGGTTTCTTTGGCAAAAGCATCCGCCTCATATTCATGTTTACGGCTCATCATGTTTAACCCCACACCCAACAGCATGGAAATCGGAGAGAAAAGCATGGTAAATCCAATCAGATTCAAATGGATAGCCAGTTGGTTTCCTCCCAAAGCCAAACTCATGTTTTCGTTGTAAATCACCAAAGACAATATATAAAGCATCACACCCACCTGCAGCGAACTAGTGAGCAGGTTGTACCAAATATGCTTTCTTTTGTAATGCCCGATTTCGTGGGCCAGTACGGCGATCAACTCATCCGGCGTATGTTGCTCGATTAAGGTATCAAACAGTACGACTTTTTTCCTTCTTCCAAAGCCTGAGAAAAAAGCATTTGCCTTGGTGGACCGTTTGCTGCCATCTACCACAAAAATATTATCAAGTGAAAACCCCACGGAATTGGCATAAGCAAGAATACGGTTTTTCAACTCCCCTTCTTCCAGCGGACTTAATTTATTGAAAATCGGAAGTACCCAAGCGGTGTAAAACAAATTTACCGCAAGCATAAACACCATCGCCACAGCCCAGAAAATCCACCAAAAGTCACTTCCTATCTGGTGAATCAGCCAAAAGAGGGCTAAGAGCAATACGCCCCCCACGGTGATGGAAAGCAAGTAGCTTTTCAACTTATCCAAGAAAAAGGTTTTGGGGGTGGTTTTATTGAAGCCAAACTTTTCCTCAATCTTAAAAGTGTGGTAATAATCAAAAGGAAGAGAGAGCAGATCCGAGCCAATAAACAGAATGCCGATATAAATAAGAGACCGCAAGAGCGGTTCCCCTACAAAATCCTGCAGCCAGATGTCAAGATCACCAAAAAAACCAAACAGGATGAAGATTGCCGTAATAAGGTAGGTAAATAAGCCCGTGATCAGCCCGAAATTGTAATTTGTCTTTTGGTATTCTTCCGACTCGGTTACCTTTTCTTGGCTCAGGTACTGTTCCAAGGTTTTAGGCACCAAGCAATGGGCCCTCCTGACATTAAGCCAGTTGATGGACTTTTCAAATATAAGGTTCAACGTAATGATACCTAACAAAAGGTACTTCAGCAATGCCGGATCCATACACAGGTTTTATTAAAACTTGGGGCATGGAAGGATGGTGTCCCTTCTTCTTGGTTTACCTTGGTTTGGATCTGGAAAAATATAGCTCAAACTAATTTCGTGTGCTCCTCCCGACTGGATCCCAAGTTGAGAAACCGTGTAATCAAAACTATAACCTACATTGAATCCCGTTGGCAGACTAAATCCGACCAACAGCACAATGGCATCACGGTTACTTTGACTTTCAACTGGTTTGTAAGGCAATCCTCTATACCACATACCCACAATAAGTGGTTCTGCATATAAATACGCCCCGAGGTCCAATTGTTCAAACGGTCCCTGTCTTTTATAATTAAAAGTCGGCGTGATATAGCGTTGCTTGAAAGTGTGGGTAAAATCTTGACGCATCGGTCCCTGTCCCAGCGAAATCCTGTAACCTCCATGTACGGACCATTTTAACGGTAGCGGGCTCACCCCGTCCAAAAAGGACTGGTTGGGCTGGTTGACGTGGTGGGCGGCACCGCCGAGCCAGAAGTTTTCCGTGAAAAACAATCCCCCGAAGGAAAGTGAAAGCATGTTCACCGGTGTCCCCAAATCCTCGTTCGGCCCGGGCAGGGTCGGCCCAAAGGGGTCGGTCGGGTTGATCTGGTTGGCGAAGATCAGGTTTTCATAATAACCTATATCCCTGCGGATGTAACTCGCCTGAAACCCCGGACGGAAATAAGCCCCTTCAGAGAGGCGGAGTTCATAGGAGTACAAACCCGAAAGGCTCAATGACCGGAGTCCGGCAGCCCCCTCCACATCATTCATCATGTGAAAGCCAAAGCCGCTGTTTAAATTTTCATTATAGGTATCAACATAAGCCGAAAAGGTGCTGAAATTAGCGTCCAGTCCGGGCCATTGGTTGCGGTAGTTGAGCCCGATGCGGGTGGTCAGTTCCGACCCGGCAAGGGCGGGATTCAGATACATCGGGGCAGCATAGTACTGGCTATATTGGGGATCCTGACCAAAAGCCTGATAGGAAAGGCTGAGGAGCAGGGTAGTAAAAAAAACAATATAAAGGTGCGACTTAAACAATTATTTGTTCGTTTATTTGAAGATGACTAGCTTATATAAACGTTTTGCCAATTCGGGTGTTTTATTGGCAGCTATTTAATATGAAAATTCCGTATTCTTTACTAAAAATAAAATTCATTTTTTGCAGCCTGCTGATTTTCGGGCTCATTTCTTCTTTTAACAAAAACCAGGCCCAAGGTTTCAACAACAACGAATGGATCTTCGGATGTGGTTTAGATGGCGTAGAAAGTGGTTTTGCCAAAGCTATATCTTTTGGGAAAGGAAATACTCCAACAATTCGAAACATTGAAAATTATCTTGGAAGCAACAATGTTTCGGTAGCAATAGATCCAATTTCAGGCAATGTTATTTTTTACACCGATGGCGAACTTATTTTTAACAACCTTGGAGAGGGAATAACAGGAAGTGCACCTGGTTTAATTGGTGACCAGTACTCTCAACAAGGCGTTGCCATTGGGATTCTAGACTATGACGTGGATGGAGACAAACTCTATTACACTTTTTATGTAAATGATGTTGGTAATCTTTATTACTCCATAGTAGACATGAATGATCCAGGAGGAGCCACGGGCAGCCAACCTCCCCTGGGAGCCATTACTGAAAAAGATATTCAGATCACCACTGGAGTCACAGGGCCGATCCTCGTAGTGAGGCCGGCCGAAACCACCTTTCTTCTGACCATAGAAGGGGGCAATCTGGTAGCACGCGGTTTTACCGATGTGGCTGGGGAATTTGAGGATCCCATCACCACCCCTCTGCCCTTTGCGGTCAGATCCATGTATTTCGATGAGGAGTCGGGGGAGCTGGTTCTTATTCCTGAAGATCCAAATGAGGACATTCATATCCTCACCATTGAACCTGACGGAAGCAGTCTGGGTGAACTGATCACAATTGAAGGCACCGGTAACGGAACGCCCATCAACGGGGTGGAATTTTCCCCCGATGGGGAATACATGTATTTCTCAAGAGGCAATGAACTGATCAGAATTTCCACTACGGACCCTGATCTACCTGCGCAAACTATACCTCTGCAAACCGAGATCGAAGAAATATATGACATAAGAGTCGGTCCCGATGGCCGGCTATATTACCTATACAGTGAGCCGGGGCTGGACGCCATTTACGTAGGGGTAGTAGAAAATCCCAATGAGGAGGATATTCTAGAAGTCACGGTGGACGAAGACCCATTTGACCAGGCGGACTTCTGCAGCACCACCTTCCCCAATTTCTCCCCCAATGCCGAGCTCGACCCTGTGGTGGACTTCACCTGGCAGCCTGAGCAACCCTGTCAAAACAACCCCATACAACTAACCTCTGAGATCACCCCGAGGAATTTCCGGCCTGTTTCTTTTGAATGGGAGCTATCTGCAGAGCTTGTAGATGCAGATGGAGAACCGATTGAGCTGGATCTTGACCAAGAGCACCTTCTTATCCCGGCAGACGCCACTGCGGAGGAATCTGTTACAGTTACTTTGACAGTAACATTTGCGGATGGATCAACAATGGATGTCACCAATACCATTACTTTAAACGAAAATCCAATTGAGGCTCAATTTACTCCTCAGGACACCACCATTTGTGCTGGTCAATGTTTTGATATTGACACATGGCTAGAAGCTAGCATGGGTGATGACCAGCAAGGTGGCGGGGGTATAGGAGGCCCTGGCGGTGGGGGCATGGATAATCTAGTGTATTTCTGGTCAGATAGAAAAGAAGAAGGCTGGGGACCAAAAGAGCGACCTTGTATTACCGATAAACCGGGACTTTATTGGGTGCTGGTAAGAGATCCGATGAATCCTGAGGGATGTACTGCATATGCTAGTATCCGAGTAAATGTTTGGGACATTGATGACCCGAAAAACAACATCTGGTACTTTGGTGATGGAGCGGGATTGGATTTTAACCCCGATCCTGACGATCCTGATGGCCCTATTCCCCGCCCAATCCCCAGCCGACACCCATCCAATATGCCTGCCGGGGTTACCACTATTTCCGATGCGGCTGGGGAAGTACTATTTTACTCTGATGGCTCTACTGTTTGGAATGCGACTGGTGATGTCTTAGCAGAAAACATTGGAGGGGACCCCAATGTTGGTCAAAGCATTTTGGCTGTTGCCGTTCCTCAAGACGAGACATTATATTATTTATTTACTATTGGGAATGGCGAGGCTAAATTCTCAACAGTAGATTTAAAGGGCAGTCCGCCAACAGGGGTTGGCTTTGGCAGCGTGCCTACTCAGGACAATTTCCTGTTCAGCACAAGTACCGAGAAGATGGCCGCCGCTGGCAGCAGCCCGACCTGGGTGCTCTTCCACGAGGCCGGCAACAATACTTTCCGGGCATATCCTGTGGGCCCCCAGGGTATCGGGCAGCCAGTATTCAGCGCGGTGGGACAAAACCATAACTTTGACTCCGGGGAAATCGGAGCCATGAAATTCAGCCCTGACGGTTCCCAAGTGGCCATCACCTTTAGTGACGGTACAAACAACTGGGTGGAAATCTTCGATTTTGATTCCGAAACAGGTGAGCTTTCCGAGTATGCCTCCATTGATCTGGGTGGTGATGGAGAAGTGTATGGCGTGGAATTTTCTGGCGACGGGTCCAGAATATATGTGAGTTACCGAGGTGGAAACAGCCGTGTGGAAGAATTTATCATTGAGCCTATCGAAGGCTGTTTTGAATGTCTGGACAACGCAAACACAAAAGGTGAGCGAGAAAGCTGTATCGTAGATACCCGCATGGAAGTTACCAGTGAAGGTGACTTTGGGGCCCTGCAAATCGGGCCAGATGGTCAGGTATATGTAGCGAGGCCAGGCCAGAGTGTGATCGGGCAAATCCAGACGCTGGAAATTTCCGATGAGGACTGTACTACCAGACACTTCTACAATACCCAAGCCCACGATCCAATGCCCGGCACTTCCAACTTGGGACTACCTGCATTTGTGAACATGGACGGCAGCGCCATTCCAGAGCCCGCCCTTGATGGCCCTGAGCAACTCTGCTTGGATCCTGAAGAAGGTGCCTGGGGACTTTTTGAAGGAGGTGGTGAGCCGGATATTGACACATATTTTTGGACTATCCGAAATGAAGATGGCGATATCATACATGAAGAAGAAGGAGGTGAGGAAGCCCAAAATCTTGAATATGAATTCCCAACTGACGGCACTTTTACTGTAGAATTAAGAGTAGACAGATGTGGTGACCCAACTTACTTTGAAGATGAAATGGAAGTCGTGGTGATTGCCCCTCCCACACTGATTCTTGAGGACGAAGCGGTGCTTTGTGCAGGTGATGAGATCGAACTTACCGCAATGGACGAAGAAGCTGATGGCTTTAATGAGGAGGATTACATTTTCGAATGGGTGAATGCTGCAGGGGAAATTTTAGGTACTACAAACACGATTACGGTAAATGAGGAAAGTATCTATACCGTAAGAGTCCGCCACCGTATCCCAGAGGGCACACCAGATGCGGAAATTTTAAGCTGTCCAAACACCCAGTCCATATTTGTAGGACCAGCCTTCCAGTTTGAAGTGGAGCAGTCCGATGAGGAAGTCTGCGTGGGGGAAATTGTAACGTTTGAGCCTGATACTCCAATTGAAGGTGAGTGGTTCTATCAGCTTGAAGGGGAAGAAGATAGGATTCGCCTGCAAACATCTGAAACCTTGGAATTGGACACTGAAATTCTAGGCGCAGGGCAATTTGACATCATTTTCGTTGCAGAAGACCCCTTGGTGGAGGATTGCATGATTGAAAAAAGAAATCCTTTATTGGTAAACCCACTGCCTGACTACACAATTGAGGTATTGGATATTGAGGTAGACTGTGACAATCCAGAGGGAGTTATCGTTCTGACAGTTAATTCTCCTATAGAAAGCTTGGTCATTGAGGAACTGGACCTTTCCTTTGAGAATTTAGAACCTGGACAAGTAGAGCAATTAGAAAATCTCGCCCCTGGGGTTTACACCTTTCTAGCCAGCAACAACAGCTGTGAGTTTACCAGAACCGCCAGAATTGACAACATTTCCCCTCCTGCCAATTATGAATATGATTTGGATCTTGAAGCAGACTGTGATGACCAACTGGGCTCAATTACCGTTACTTTCTCCAGCATCCCGGTTACCGCTTCTTATGAATTGGTAAGAGAAGGATCAGGGGAGACTTGGACGGGGGAATTTAGCGAAGGGCTTCCTAATACCATCGAAAACCTGCCTTCTGGACAGTATGCTTTCCAGATCATCACCCCCGATGGTTGTCCAATACCTCACCCTGATCCAATAATTATTGATTTCAGAACAATACCAGCTGAACTTGTCCCAGAATCTTTCTGCGGAAATGAAGGAAATACCATTACTGTTACAGGAAACTTCAGGGAAGGAATGAGCTTCGAATGGTACCTGGACAATGTACCACTTTCTTCTGGACCCGAAACTACCATTCCAGCTGAAGATGGAGGGGTGTATTTTGTGGAAATTCTAAATGAGTTTGGCTGTGTGGTGGGTGAAGACAGGGTTACTATCTTGGACTCCAATATTCAGACGCCAACTCTAGATGATAGGTATGTCATTTGCGCAGTTGAAGAGTTTCCAAAAGAGCCCATTTTTGCTGGAAATTACACTCAGTATGAATGGTTATTTGAAGACGAAGAGGTACCTTTTAGTGTGGACGACTCTATTCTACCAACTAGAGCTGGCGAATATACCTTAAGAGTTTGGGACGAAGAGGGCTGTATGGCTATGACCACTTTCATGGTCGAAGAGGATTGCGAACCTAGAGTCATCACTCCAAATGCCATGAACCTACGCGACCCCAATAAATGGTTTGTAGTCTATGTCAATGAATTTGTCAACGAGGTCCAGCTCCTCATTTACAACCGATGGGGTGAGCTGATCCATGTGGATGAGCAGGTAGACACCCCACCTAGGGTGCCGATTTTGGAATGGGACGGTACCGTAAGGGGCCAAACCGTGCCTATTGGAACATATCCGGTCATTATCAGGTTTAAGAGTGTGAGACAAAATCTGAAAAAAGAGATCAAAACCGCTGTAGTGGTATTGGAATAATACTTATTACAATTACAAAAATCACGTGGCGTTCGTAGCGAATCTTTGCGGACGCTGCGTGAAACTTTACCGAAAACAAACTATGATTACGATAATTTCCCCCGCAAAAACACTTGATTTAAGCACTACCGAAGTAGACCTGGCTACCGAGCCTATATTTAAAAAAGACATACAGGAGCTGGTCGGGATCATGAAAACCAAAAATGCCTCTGACATTAAAGAGCTCATGGGCGTAAGTGAAAACCTGGCCCAGCTGAATGAAGAAAGGTATCAGAACTTTAAGAAAAAATTCACCTTTGACAACTCCAAGCAGGCCTTACTCGCCTTTAAAGGCGATGTGTATCAGCAACTGAAAGTGGAGGAATATGGTGATCAAGAACTGAAGTTTGCCCAAGACCATGTGCGCATACTATCCGGCCTGTATGGCTTGCTTAGGCCTTTGGACCTGATCCAGCCTTATCGATTAGAAATGGGAACCAAGCTGGAAAATGATAAAGGCAAAGACCTTTATGAATTTTGGGGTGCCAAAATCGCAGAAGAATTAAATAAATTGGGCAAAGAGACCATCATCAACCTGGCCAGCCAGGAATACTTCAAGGCTGTAGATAAGAAAACCCTAAAGGCCAATATCATCAGTCCGACCTTCAAGGAATACCGGGATGGGAAGTATAAGATCATCGGTATTTTCGCCAAAAAGGCCCGTGGAATGATGACCAATTTCATTATCCAAAACCAGATCGATGATCCTGACAAACTGAAGGTTTTCAATGATGAGGGATACGAGTATGATGAAAAGTTGAGTACAGAAAAAGAATGGGTCTTCGTTAGATAGACAAAAAATACTGCTTTTATGTGAAAAAAAGCAGTATTTTTCATTTTATAGCACTTCTTTTGTTATTGATTATTTTTTTAAAGTATAACTTAAGATGCGCTTTTCCTACTTTTTCACGCTATTGGCCTTCATGGCTGTAGGTTTGGTAATGGTCACCAAGTCTGCCTCATCCATCTCGGAGGACGCATACTATAACACCCCCGAACTTGAAGGACCTGATGGCGTATGTTTGACCTATATTCTAAAGGAAGCTACCTTTTCCGCTGGAGGCAATCCCGAAACTGATTTTTATTTCTGGAGTGTGACGGACAGCGAGGGATTTGAGGTTTATTACAGAGACGGTTTAGGAGTGGAAAGCATCACAGTTCCCTTTACGGTATTGGGGAATTATACCATTAATGTAAGGGTGGCAAGGGATGGAAACCCTGATTTCTATAGGGAATCGCAGCCATTTTCGGTAATACCCGGACCTTCTTTTGCATTGCCAGGAGTAGTTACTCTTTGTGCGGGAGAAAGCTTTGCGCTAGAAGCGCTTAACCCTGCTGACCCAAATTTCTCTTTATATACTATACAATGGCTTGATGCTGGCGAAAATATAATCGGTACGGGCAATACAATTGAAGTCGATGAACCAGGCCGTTATTTTGCAAGCATTTCATCAGGCTTTTGCGAAGCAGTGGCAGAAGTTATAGTAAGACCTTCTCTTGAGGTTGAAGTTACGCCATCCACCGACACTGCCTGCTTAGGTGCCACGGTCAATTACACACCGGACGTCCCCATCTCTATAGATTGGTATTATCAGAAAGAAGGACAGCCTGCCAGAACCTTCATTGAATCCTCATTTGAACTAAATCTCAACACGAATGATCTTGAGGACATAGGTGAGTATATTATCTCTTTTGAGGCTGAGGATCCGAATAGACCTGGCTGCCCGGTTTCAGATTCTTTCGCCCTATTGGTCGAGTCAGCTCCCGAGCTCAACATTACAAAGCTGTCAGATGCAGAAAGCTGCGAGAATCCAACCGGATCTTTTCAAATAGTAGCCGATACCTTATTGGAAAATATTGAAGTAAATGGCGAGGAGTACGGTTCATTGGAGCCAGGTGAGGAACTGATCATTGAAGATCTTTTCCCGATGGTTTACACCGTCAGGGCGGCTTTAAACGGCTGCCCGGTCTCCAGATCAGTCAGCATCGAAAACGACAACCCCGAGGATGGCATACTTTTTACCGTCAGCGCTACCCCCCAAACATGTTCTCCTACCGGCTTCAGCGATGGGGTGCTTACCATAGATTTTGGAGGAGAAGCACAGACAGGTACTTACAGGGTGGTAGGTCCTGTAACTAGAACAGGTTCCTTTACGGACAGAACAAATGTTGAGGTAAGAGTACCTAAAGGTGAATACAGTGTGGAAGTGGGCGGTGAAGATGATTGTATCAGCCCTACTTCGGAAACTTATTTAGTGGAAGGCCCAGACCAGGTAGACTTCTCTGTTCCGCCCACTATTGCGGCCTGTGAGTTTTATGAATTTGTACCAAATGGAGATGAAGATTTGGAATACACCTTAACTTACCCTGACGGAACAAGCATCACTGATGAAGCTTTTGAAATAGAAGAGTCTGGCAGATATTCCTTATTGGGAGTACCTACTGACCCGGATTCACCACTATGCCCACGTACGCGAACCTTTAATGTCACCATCAGCTCACAAATAGAGTTCGACATCAATAGACAGCTGTTGGATTGTTTTGGTAACCAATTGTACACTGCCACCTTGGATAGGGAATTCGAGGAGGTGAATATTCAGTGGCTGGCTTCAGATGGCAGCACTGTTCTGTCTATTGATCCAGCATTCCTGCCCCCAGGACCAGGCACCTATTATCTGGATGTACAGCCTCGTTCGAGTAGCCCTTGTCCTTCAGAGCCTTTGGAATTTGAGGTGGTGGATCCCATTCAGGAGGTTGAAGTAAGTTTGGATGGTGATATTTTCTGTGGAACGGATGCCTTTACCACGCTTACTGCGGACTTTTCATTTGAGGATGATTATAGCATCGATTGGTATTTTTATGAAAACGGCGACAGGGTTCCCTTGATCGAATTTTTTGACCAAATGAGTATCGATGTTGAGATGGATGGCACATATGAGGTCATACTTCGAAATGAAATCGGCTGCAACCTTGGCTCTGCCACCTTCGAGGTGATCCAAAGCCCTGAAATTGAAGTTAGCCTTCAGGATGAGGTAGGCATCTGTATCGAGCTAAATATTCTGCCCAGAATAAACCCTGGAGAATTTGAGATGTACTTTTGGAGCCAAAACGGTTCGGTGATAAGTACTGATCCCACCTTTGCTCCTGTAGAAGAAGGCAATTACCAGCTGGAAGTTTGGGATGAACTGGGTTGTAATGCGTTTTTTGATTTTGAAGTTAGAGACCTTTGCGAGCGCCTGTTGAAATACCCAAATGCCCTGAACCCCTTGGATCCGGAAAAGGATTTCAGAATCTTTGCCGATGAGGTAGTACAGGAAATTGAGGTGTTTATTTATACCAGACAAGGAGAACTGGTTTTTCACTGCGCCACGCCAAACAATGGCCCACTTTCCCCATTATGCATTTGGGATGGAACGATGAACGGCAAAAATGCCCCAATTGGCACTTACCCTCTGGTAATCAGATTCCATAATGCGGAACTGGGTATTCATGAGGAAGTTCAACATTCATTAGTTGTTGTTAATTAAGCAGAATGGCACTGGACTTGCTGAAATTGGTCAAAATTATATCATTACCATGTTTTCCCGAGTAAGCTTAACCCTGCTTTTGTTCTCTTTTCTTCTGATTTCATCCTGTGCGCCACGCGCTACCAGCACTGCCTCCAAGTCGAGAATGGTCACCCAAAGCGGCAAGGCGAGTTATTACGCCAACAAGTTTCAAGGCAGAAAAACGGCCAATGGGGAAATCTACAGCCACAACAAACTGACAGCTGCGCACCGAACACTCCCATTTGGCACCCAAGTAAAAGTCACCAACCTCAAAAACGGCAAAACCGTAACGGTAAGGATCAACGACCGGGGCCCATTTGTAAAAGGCCGGGTAATTGACCTTTCACGGAGTGCCGCCAGAAAAATAGATATGATCAGGGACGGCGTCGTAAATGTGGAAATCGCATATCCACGACCGCGCTAAGGAATTCCCAATTCAGCTAAAAGCCTAAAAAAAATACCCAAGAGAAAATCCCTTGGGTATAAAATGTCATTCAAAATGTTTTATTCGGACAGCGCTTTCACTCCTGGCAGCACTTTTCCTTCCATATGCTCAAGCAACGCACCTCCACCGGTGGATACATAAGATACATCATCACCAAAGCCAAACTTGTTCACCGCAGCAGCTGAATCACCTCCTCCAATTAGAGAGAAAGCCCCATTCTTGGTGGCTTCCACCACCGCCTCAGCAATGGCCTTGGTGCCCCCTTCAAAACTGCTCATTTCAAAAACACCCATAGGGCCATTCCAAAGAACAGTTTTGGAGTTTTTAATCACCTCAGAGAAAGTCTTCCTGGACTCCTCTCCGATATCCAACCCCATCCAGCCATCAGGTATATCGTTGTTGGGAGCAGTATCCTTGCTTGCCTCATTGTCAAACTTATCTGCAATCACGCTATCACTTGGCAACAGCAGCTTGACACCGTTCTTTTTGGCTTTTTCGATAAGTTCCAAAGCTAGCTCAAGCTTGTCTTCTTCCACTAGGGAATTGCCGATCTTGCCTCCTTGGGCTTTGGCAAAAGTATAGGACATACCGCCACCTATGATCAGGTTATCCACCTTATCCAAAAGTTTCTCAATGATCAAGATCTTATCGGAAATTTTCGCCCCACCCATGATAGCGGTATAGGGCTTTTGTGCGCTGTCAAGTACCTTGTCGGCATTATCCAATTCAGCATTGAGTAGGTAACCACCAACTTTCTCATCAAAGAATTTGGCAATAATGGCCGTACTCGCATGGGCTCTGTGGGCAGTGCCAAAGGCATCATTTACATAGATATCTCCCAGCTTGGAAAGCTTTTCTGCAAAGCCCTCATCACCGGCCGTCTCTTCCTTATAAAAACGCAGGTTTTCCAACAACAACACCTCACCATCCTTCAACTCTGATGCTTTCTTTTCTACCTCATCACCGATACAGTCGTCGACAAATTTAACCTTTGTACCTAAAGCCGATTCCAGTTTGCTGACCACATGCCGAAGGGAAAACTTATCCTCTTTTCCGCCTTTGGGACGGCCCAAATGTGACATCAAAATCACCGCACCGCCATCACCCAAAATCTTCTTGATCGTGGGAATTGCAGCCTGGATACGGGTATCATCGGTCACCTCAAAATTATCATTCAACGGTACGTTGAAATCCACACGGATCAACGCTTTCTTGCCTTTAAAATTTACCTGATCGACTGTTTTGACTTGGTTGTTCATGTTAGAAAATTAAGTTAGAAAATTGATAATGGTTATCTGGGTATGTCTTTCGACTATCGCTATTGGGCAGCAGCCCTTCTCAATCTATCATTTATGGCTCGGCCCAAACTTTCTTCTGGGAGCAGTTCGGCCAAAATCACCGAAACCTTTGCCTCATCTAAATCCCTTAGTGCGCCAAAAAGTTTTTGGGCAGCCTCCTTAAAATCACCTTTTTGGCTCAATACCACCTGTCGATCGGCCGAAAGCCCGGGAAAGCTTTTCTCAAAACTCAACACCCCATAATCCTCACCTTTCTGCTCATACTCTTCCACCAAAGTGTCCAAATTGCCAAGTACAAAAGGCTTCCTAGGCGCATAATGGCTTTTCAGCATGCCAGGAGTTTTGGGATTACTGGATGAATGGGATAGCACCTTGACAGGCCCCACCACGGATTCCACCTCAGCCACATCCATCCCCCCCAATCGGTAAATCACAATCTCGCCTTCCTCCATACCTATAATCGTGCTTTCCAGCCCGACCTGGCATTCACCACCGTCAAGGATATAAGCAAGTTTATCCCCCAACTGATCGTTGACATGCTTGGCTTTAGTAGGACTGATGTATCCAAAAGGATTGGCGCTGGGAGCGGCCAATGGGAAATCCAGTTGACCCAAAAGTCCCTGTGTTAAGGGATGGTTGGGAATTCTTATCGCCACCTGATCCAGTCCGCTGGTCACCAGATCCGGGACTATGTTTTTTTTGGGCAACAAAAGCGTAAGAGGCCCTGGCCAATATTTTTCAGCCAGTTTTTTCAGCTCCTCGGGCAGCGATTTTACATATTTGGACACCTGCTCGATTTTTCCCACATGGATAATCAGGGGATCAAAACTCGGCCGGTTTTTGGTCTCAAAAATCTTGGAAACCGCTTGGGCATCCAGGGCATTTCCTGCAAGACCGTATACTGTTTCGGTTGGAATAGCGACAAGTTCTCCCTGCTCGAGAAGACTTTTAGCCTTTTGGATATTTTGACCTATCTCAGCCATTATTCCTCACCGCAAAACTCTTCAATCCACTCTTTAGCTTCCGTGAAGCCCAACTGCAAGGCGCTCTGCAGGTTTCTGCATCCTTCATCCTTCATAGCCAAAGCACTCAGCTGGGTGATTCCCAATAGGTAAAATGCTGCACCGTTTCGGGTATCAATTTTCACGGCTCTACTTAAGGATTCAATGGCCTCCAAGGGCTGGTTGTTTTCCATTTCGGCCTTCCCTTTATAGAAAAATGCCTGTCCATGTTCCGGATTAGCCTGTAGTGTCATTTCAAAATCTAGAATGGCATCTTCAAATTCTTCCATTGCCAACAAAGTCACCCCTCTATTGTAATAGATATCTATCACCCCCGGATCGAGGCTGCTGGCATAGTTATAATCCTGCAGGGCTTTCACATACTCCTCTTTTTCCAAGTAGGCATTTCCCCTATTGTAAAAAGGCTTGTAGGAAGCTGAATCCACAGCAATGGAGGCGTTGAAAGATGCTATAGCTTCATCATATTGCTCCATATTGAAATAGGCCACCCCTTTGGCATTGTGGGCCGAGGTGTTTTCAGGGTTTTTCTCAATAGCGCGGTCGAAGTATTCCACAGCTTTGGAATGGTTACCTGATTCCAGGTTTTCCACTCCTGCATCGAAAAGCTCCTGCTCCGAGGGAGAACAACTGACAAATATGAAAACGCAGATGAATAAACTTAGATATTTGATCACGGTAAAGGTGTTTTTTTGACAAATATAGAAAAACTTACAGGTATATCCGCAATCTCCCGTCTCCCGGCTTCGGCCTTCCGTCTTCCGTCTCTAATCTTCCCTATTCCCCCACTTTATCCAAAGCCCTCATCTTTGCCACATATTCTTCAGGGATTTCCGTAGGTCGGATGGTCTTCATATCCACGGTTACCATGGTCACATTGCCAGAGGCGAAAACTTTTTCAGCGCCCTTGGAAGTTTTGCCTGCCAATACCTGCTCCAGCACAAAGGAACTTTTGCCGATCTTGATGGTGCGGACATAACACTGTACCTCGTCCATCAGGTGGATAGGGCTCAAAAAATCCAAGCTGACATTGGCCACTACAGCCCCTGTACTCATCATGTCCCAGTCGCAAACCTTATAAAGGTAAACCGCCCTGGCGTGCTCGAAATAGTTGAAATAAATCCCGTTATTGACGTGCATATAGCCGTCGATATCCGAAAATTTGACTTGGATGGGGATAGAAAAGGAAAAGGAAGACTTTACATCTTCCATGGAATATTTATTCATTTAATTAGGTAAAGTTAAATTGCAAGTTGTGATTTGCTGGTTTTTTCCAGCATCCTCAAAATGGACGGCTGGTTGCCAACTAGGTCCTCCACGGTTTCGTAAGGCACCCAAGCCAGATCCTTGCTTTCAGGACTGATGACCAAGGGCTCATCGATAGATGCCTCTATCAGAAACCTCACATCATAATGAAAGTGCTCGGGATCTTTTTGATTGGCGGGGATGATATGCCTGTCAATATCGAAGATGGAAACATCCACAATGCGCAGTGAATTCAATCCGCTTTCTTCTCTGGCTTCTTTCATGGCCACTTCCAAAAGGTTTTCGTTTCCATCCGCATGTCCGCCCAATTGAAGCCAACGGTTAAGTTTGCGGTGGTGCGTCATCAGGGCGTGCGTCCTTCTTCGGTTTACTATCCAAGCAGAAGCGGTGAAATGCCCCTGCACCCGCTGACGGGAAAATGCCAGATCATCGTGCGTCAAAGCGATAAAGTCGCTTATGAACAGACTCTCCTCCTCAAAGGGGGTCCGGTAGTTTTCGAGTAATTTTCTTAATTGCAGCTTATTCATTGTGGTGATTAAACAATTGCTCAACAAATTCATCAAAAGGTTTGGCGTCTTGATAGAGGCGGTCCGAATAAACGGTTACCAATACTGTGATATAACTCGGCTTATCATTGAAAAGAACTTTCTCCACACTTACGTTACCAAATAATTGATCAATTTTCTGGCCAAAATCCTTATCTTGAATGGGCGGTTTGAAATATTGTTTCTCAATTGTTTTTACTTCCGTACCTATGTCCTGGATTTTTCTGTCCTGACTGACCTTTCGATATCCCAAATCTACTATTCGCTGGCCAAATGCAAAGAAAAGATTGGAAAAAGAATGGAGTTCCAAGGGAGTTTGATAAAATAAGGCGAATCCATTGGCGTAAGGCGTGTTGTACAGCTTCACAAAAGGTTTTGCACTGATGGAAGCTTTCTGCAGGTGGTAGTTTTTATACACCATTTCCATCACCTCGGCCCCCTCACCGTACATCCATTCCTTCACCTGCTCGGCATCGGCCTCTTTTTGGATGAAATTCTCCTTAAAAGCCACATTGCCCTGCTTGTTGCCGAATAGCTTTTCTACAATTTCATCCCAAAAACTCATAATCAGTTCATTTTTATCCTGCCGTCGGCGCCCCTCGCGATCAGCCCCTCATCTTCCAACTCCCGAAGTAGGGCTACGGTTTCCAAATCATTTTTTACAGCTACCTTTTCGGTCAGCTCGTCCATTGACAACGCCTGCCCACCCGACAAAGTTGCCAAAACCGCCTGTCGCAACCCCAAACTCCTGTCCATCACAGTACTCCTTTTCTTATTTTGCACACAAACATCACACACCCCGCATTCCTTCTCGGTGTCCTCCCCAAAATAATTCTGCAGCTGCACGGTCCTACAAATCCTATCCTGCTTGGTATAAGCTGTAATGGCCTGGGCCTTCTGTCTGGCGTTTTCCCGTCTCTCGGCAATCCTCTTTTGGTTGAGCGGCAATTTCCCCGCATCCATCCTGGCCGTCAGGAAAGTTACCTGTGGCTGATCCTTGCGCTTGTTGTAGGCCAGGATTCCCAAATTATCCATCTGCTCCAATTGCCTCACCACTTCCTGTTCTGGAATTTTTAGCGCCTGGGCCAATTTGTTTTCGTGGATCCTGAGGTACTCCACAAACAGCTCCCCGCCATAGGTTCTCAAAAGCACTTTTATCAAGGGATCCAATTTGCCATAGGACACCTGAAACTCATATAGTTTGCCGTGATTCACCAAAAAATGCAAAGTGGACGGCACAAAGAAGCTTTCGGTCAACTCGATCAGGTTTTCCTCCTGCAACACTTTCAAGGCATTATAGGTGGAAAGAACTTCCAAATTGTAGGTGTCGGTAAATTTTGAAATATCGAAATCAAAGCTACTCATCATGTTGCTGCCCACCGCTATCCGGTAATAATTGGCCAAACATTGATAAACCCGCTTGAGAAATTCTATAGGGGGATAGCTTTTTTCTGCCCTTTCGGCCAAAATCTGCAAATCCTTTTCATTGGCAAGCAGCACGGCATAAGCCTTCTTTTCATCCCTGCCCGCCCGCCCGGCTTCCTGGTAATAATTTTCGAGGTTTTCCGGCAGGTCCAAATGGATCACCGTCCGCACATCCGGCTTGTCGATCCCCATCCCAAAAGCATTGGTGGCCACGATTACCCTGACCTTCCCCGTGATCCAATCCTGCTGCCTGGCCTCACGCGTGGCATTGTCCAAACCGGCATGATAAAAAGTAGCGGAAATCCCCATATATGACAAGGCCTGGCTGACCTGCTTGGTAGCCTTGCGGTTTCTCAAATATACAATCGCACTTCCAGGGATTTTCTGCAGGATTTCAAAAGCTTTCTCTTCCTTATTTTCCACCATCCTGACAGAATAGGACAAGTTGGCCCTAGCAAATGATTTCTTAAAAACCTTGGGCTTGACCATTTTGAGCTTTTCCAAAATATCCTGCTGCACCACATCGGTAGCAGAAGCGGTAAGGGCAATCACGGGAACCTTGGGGTGGATCTCCCTGAGTTCGGCTATTTCTAGGTAAGGCGGTCGAAAATCATAACCCCATTGGGAAATACAATGCGCCTCATCCACGGCAATCATATTGACCTTCATCTGCTTTACCCGTTCGCGGAAAAGCTCGGTTTTTAGCCTTTCGGGAGATACATAGAGAAACCTGTAATTGCCGTATATACAATTATCCAGCACCGTATCGATTTCCCTTTTTCGCATCCCAGAATATACTGCCACCGCCAACACCCCCTTTTTGCGGAGGTTATCCACCTGGTCTTTCATCAACGCGATCAAGGGACTCACCACGATGCAGATCCCTTCCTTCATCAGGGCTGGCACCTGAAAACAGATGGACTTCCCGCCCCCGGTGGGCAATAGCGCCAAGGTATCTTGCCCACCCGCTACCGAAAGGACAATATCCTCCTGCATGGGCCTGAAATCATCAAACCCATAAACTTGCTTGAGTACACTTAGCGCTTTTGTTTTCAATCTACCAGGTAATTTTTTCTTTGTTCAAAAATGCGGCAATCCCCTTCTGACAGTCCTCTGTACCCCTAGCCTTGGCGTTGATCTTTGAAGCATGCTCTAGGCCATCAGCAAGGTCCATGCCCTGCACTTCGGCAATCATCTGCTTGGTAAGCCCCATGGCCAAACCGGAGTTTTGATTAATCAGCTTTTGGGCAAAATCATATACTTCAGAGGCAAGGTTTTCAGCCTCCACCACCGTGTTTATCAACCCGTAATCTTTGGCCACTTCCGCTTCAATAAGTTCAGCACCCAGCAGCAATTCCTTGCTTTTCCCTTCGCCAATTTTCCTCAAAAGGAAAACCTTCACGATCGCTGGCACAAAGCCTATCCGCACTTCAGTATAGCCAAATTTTGCCTCCGGCACACTGAAGGAAAAGTCGCAGACCGTCGCCAAACCACAGCCACCAGCCAAAGCATGGCCCTGGATTTCCGCGATCACCACCTTGGGAAGTGTGTAGATCAGGTGAAAAAGCTCTTTGAGGCTCTTGCTGTCCTGCAGGTTTTCCTCATAAGTATTGCTCTGTAGCGCCTGCAGCGAGGCCAAGTCAGCTCCCGAACAAAACACTTTGCCCGCTGCGCGGATCACGATGACTTTGGCCTTGTCCGTAGCCGCCATCTTGTTGAGCGCCTTCTTCAGGTCGGCCACCATATCCGCATTCAGGGCATTTCTCTTTTCTGGTTTATTGAGAGTGATGTAACCTATCCGGTCTTTGATTTCTGTGGTTATTTGGGTTTCCATATCTGTTTTTTTGGTCAAAAAGTATTCTTGTCTTTCATCAAAATTAGAAAAATAAATCAGTCCAGAGTTAACTTATCAAGGCTTTTATCCTTGAGCAAACTTACTGATTTGTCCAGAGGCTTTATTAAGCCCGGCTTTCCGCTGCCAATCACCTTGACCCAATTATGCACCCCTCCCAAAAAAACCAGCAGCATTATGCCAATCAAAACTTTCCTGTTGGGAGCATGGAAAAGCAACAGCATCAAAGAAACCAGGACATAATACCCAAAGATCTCAAAGCCATCCATACCGATATTGGCAATTTTGGAGTAGGGCAAATCCTGAATGAAAAACATGGCCGCATTAAACCCTCCGATTAATAAACCCAAACCTTTTCCCAGCCATATGGCTGCAAATGTCCAACCTGACAAAAGTAGGAATGGAATCCCAATAGCCATAATGAAAAAGGCCCCGGGGATGGCTACCAAATTGGAGAACATGAAGTAGACCGGAAACTGCTGAAAATAATACCCCGAGATCGGAAAAGTCCCCAACTGTGCCGCAATTCCCACAGAGGTGATGACCCAAAAATAACCAAGCACCCTGTTTTTAGGCAGCCACAATTTTACAATAAGGGGCTGAAAAAGCAATATGCCCAGCAATGCGGCATAGGAAAGCTGAAACCCCACATTGTACACCATGTTTGGGTCAAAGACCAGAATCAACATGGCCGAAATGGCTACCGCATTGAAAATGGAAGGAGACCTTGACTGCATTTGAGCTAGCGCCATCAGGGTAAACATGGTAGCCGACCTCAGCACCGAGGGGGACAGCCCAGTAACGAAGGCATAGCCCCAAATCAGAATAATAAGCCCAGACAGGAAAAGGAATCTTTTGAAAGTGGGTAAATCATTGGGTTTGAAAAACAGAAAGAAAAATCCGTAAATTATCCCCACATGCAAGCCGGAAACCGCCAGCACATGCATGGCCCCCGCAGTACTGAATGCCTCCGTGATTTCCTTATCCAGATTTCTTTTCTGCCCCAGCAGGAGGGCCTTGGCAATCTGCCTGCTGCTTTCGCTTGGCAAATAAAGCTCTATTTGCTCAGCATAATAGCCTCTCCAATCTTCAAAGAAAAACCTTAAGGGATTGTTGCTGACTTTATCAATTACCTTCAAGTCCGACACAAACATGGAATGAAAGATCTGCTGCCTAGCCAAGAATTTTGGATAATCAAACCCTTCCGAATTGGCAAAACCTGTTGCCCGTTGCAGTGGCTGTCCTACCAGAATCACATCCCCGGGATTGAGGCTGTCCTTATGGTAGATGATTACCCTACCCTCGCTTTTCACCCAACCCTCAGCTATTTCCACCTCCAGAATATTTACGAGGTTTCTATTGCTTTTGGGCTTGGGTTCGTCCCTATCCTGCGCCACCCCAATCCAAGCTTTTACCTCTTCGGCATTTACGATATGTATCGGATTTCTCAACACATCCTGTTTTCCGCTTAGGACCAGACCAAAAGAAAAGCAAACTGCATAGGCAGCTATAGATAGCGGGAGTTTTTGGGAAAAGCCTTTCTGAAATAGACTTTGACTCAGCAAAAAATAGTAACCCGCAAAACAAAACAGGAATCCTCCATACAGCCAATAGATTTCCAATTCACCCATCCAGGCATAGCACAGAATGCCCAAAGTGAAAAACACCGTATACCGGACAAAAGGGTAGTCCCCAAAATGAAGCATAAAAAAGTCAGTTGAAAAATATCCAACTGAAAATAAGCATTTTAAACGAAAAAAGATACCTTAAAGGTATCTTTTCATTTTGTAATGTTCGATTTCACACTCCGAGAAGATATCCCCCTCTTTTTCAAAATTGAACTTCTCATACAAAGGCACCGCAGCTAGCTGGGCATGCATGTAAAGCAATTGCCCTTTGGCGGCCTCTTCCCTGGCGATGTCGTCAACGACTGCCTTGACCAAAGCCTGCCCCACTCCTTTGCCTCTCATTTCCTTCAATACGGCAAACCGCTCCAGCTTCACGCCGTTGTCGGTATACCGCCAGCGGGCCGTACCGGCGGGCACGCCTTCCAGCAGGGCCAGAAAGTGTGTGGAAGTCTCCTCAAACTCATCGTATTCCTCTTCGGGATGTACGTTTTGCTCAAAGACAAAAACCTCCTGCCTTATATTGAAAATGGCCGTGAGGGCCTCCTCAGTTTTTATTTTGGTTATTTCGATATTCATTTTTCCTTCTCTCCTTTTCTTGATCATCTCTATCATAAGCTTCTATTATAGATTTTACCAACCTGTGACGGATCACATCCTTTCCGCTAAGGTTGACCACACCTATACCGTTTACATCCTTCAATACGCCAAGCGCTACGCTCAAACCTGACTTTTGCCGGGTAGGAAGATCGACTTGGGACTGATCACCTGTCACTATTACTTTTGAATTTGGCCCCATACGGGTCAAAAACATCTTGATTTGTTCACTGGTCGTGTTTTGAGCTTCATCCAATAACACAAACGCGTCGTGCAGAGTTCGTCCCCTCATATAGGCCAGGGGGGCGATTTCGATCACGCGCGTTTCTTGGTAGAACTTCAATTTTTCAGCCGGCACCATGTCGCTGAGCGCATCGTAGATCGGCCTCAAATACGGATCAAGCTTCTCCTGAAGATCGCCTGGCAAAAAACCGAGGTTTTCACCGGCTTCCACCGCTGGCCTGGTGATGATGATCCGCTTCACCTCCCTGTTTTTCAGCGCCCGCACCGCCAATGCCACGGCTATGTAGGTTTTACCCGTACCGGCAGGCCCAAGGGCAAACACCAGGTCGTTTTGATAGCTGGCCTCCACTAGCTTGCGCTGGTTGGCAGACTTGGGCTTGATCACCAAACCTTTGTTACCGAAAACAATCACATCATTCTTTGGCGAAGCCTCAAATGGCACCCCTTCCATCTCGATATACTCCTTGACATTATCCGGGGTCACCTGACCGAAACGGTTGAAATGCTGCAGGAGCATGTTGAGGATATCGTTGATACGTAGGATTTCAGGCGCCCGGCCCTGTATGCGGATCTCATTTCCCCTGGAAACGATCTTGCTCTGTGGAAAAGCAGCGGCAATTTGGCGAATATTCTCATTTTCCGTACCCAGAAACTCCAGTAGCGGAATATTCTCTAATGTAATTATTTTCTCTACCAATCCTTTTCTCTCGATTTAAAGGTTATTTGATTATTCTACGTAAGAATAAAATTCTATTTTTGTTTTTAAGATACTAACAAAAATACAAAATTAATTAACTTGATTCTATGGCCTTAGTAACATTCACCTCGGATTTTGGCGATACCGACTTTTATGTGCCTGCCGTGAAAGCCAAAATGCTTTCCATAAATCCTCAGTTGAATATCGTGGACATTTCCCATAAAATCAAACCTTATGACATTGCCCATGCGGCTTTTTTGTTGCGCTCGGTGTACCGCAACTTCCCAAAGGGGACCATCCACCTGGTAGCCATCAACAGCACCAGCAGTATGACAGATGGCTTTATTGGCATCAAACTCAATGAGCATATTTTTATAGGTCCGAACAACGGCGTGTTAAGCATGTTGTCGGACACCGATCCCGGCATTATAGTACAATTTGCTGACATCCACATTAAAGACAGCACATTTCCTGCCAAAGACATCTTGGCACCTATCGCAGCGAAGGTCGCCAGCGGCGCGGCCATACATGATTTTGGAGGACCGCTAAATTCCATAAAAAGAATGCTGTCCCGCCAATTCAAGGCCACCAAAAAGGAGATTGTTGGCTATGTCATCCATGTGGATAATTATGAAAACCTTATCACCAACATCCCCAAAGATGTGTTTGACAAACTCAATCCGGGTAAATTCACCATAGAATTCAGCCGGGAAGTGCTCCACAGCCTCAATGATTCCTACGATACCGTGGAGCCGGGCGACTGTTTTGCTTTCTTTAACAGCCTGGGGCTGCTGGAAATCGGAATCAACCACGGGGAGGGGGCCAAATTGCTGGGTCTCCGACTGGACAGCCCCGTTTTTATCCATTTCGAACAAGATTAAACCTTAACCACCCTTTACCTATGTTGATCAGGACCGTGCGCATGACCTTTCAGCCAAACAAGGCAGATGAATTCCTGGAGATCTTCAATTCAAGCAAGAAAATGATCCGAAATTTCCCGGGCTGCACCCATCTGGAACTTTGGCAGGACTATCATCAGAAAAATATTTTCACCACCTTCAGCCATTGGGAAGATGAGGAGGCGCTGAACAATTACCGTGATTCTGAACTCTTTAGATCGACCTGGAAGAAAACCAAGGCACTTTTCCAGGAAAAACCGGTCGCCCATAGCCAAAAAAAATCACAGGAAGTGGCCCCCTAGTATTGCACGATTAAAATTCTTTCCCCATATTTGCACTCCGATCAGCAAGCAACGAAAACACTAAAAGAGTGGTGGACATGCATCAAAGCTGAAAGGAACACAGACTACATGTCAAAGACATGCCCAGATGGCGGACCTGCCTGCCGGCAAAGGCAGGATCGGTAGACGCGTTGGTCTCAAACACGATATTCGCAGTTTACAAGAAACTGAATTTATATATTAAAAGTAAAATGCCCAGATGGCGGAATCGGTAGACGCGTTGGTCTCAAACACCAATGCCGCAAGGCGTGCCGGTTCGACTCCGGCTCTGGGTACACTGGCCGAAAAGCTCTCGAAAGAGGGCTTTTCTTTTTTTAAAGCCATTTTTTTTAGACTCATAATTTTTCTCCTTATGCCGATCTTTGTATATGCAATCAAAAGCTTGGTCAGAAACTACCTCATTCTAACCGAAGAATTCCCGTCTAGAACGGAAGCACGAAAAAGAGAAAAGTTTCTGAAAGCGGGGAGCGGAAAAAAGTACTTAAAATCTTTATAAGAGCACTCAAACACCAATGCCGCAAGGCGTGCCGGTTCGAACCTGCCTGCCTGCCAAGGCACGCAGGCAGACAGGTCCGGCCCTGGGTACAAGGACTCCTTTTAGGAGTCCTTATTTTTTTTTAACGAAAGTGCATACTTAAATGAGGTCATCTTTACTCAACCCCACCTGTTTTAAAATACTTAATAGCGTACCTTTTTTCATATCTAAAGAATGGACTGGCACTATAACTCTTAGTCCATTGGGATGGCGAAATAAGTGATGACTTCCTTTACTTCTCTCTAGGCTAAAACCATGAGATTCCAGAATTTTGATGAGTTGTTTGGAGTAACGCTTTTCATTTAGCTAAAAAAATAAAGCAGTATTAAAAACTTATATTTCACGCTACTGTTATGGATATTTCCAGGTTTTCACTGTCATTAGGCACTTCTTCCCCCTCTGCCTCAAGATCTTCTACGTAAAGATCAATCGCCTCTTTGGCCATGGCTTTAGCCTCTTCAATACTTTCTCCCCAAGTTTCACATCCAGGTAGCGAAGGGACAATTACTGTATACCCGCCTTCCGGTTCTGGTTTAAGTATGATACGAAATGTTCTACTCATGGTAATTATAACGAAAAAGTAGAACTTTGAGGTTATCCTGTTTCTGAGACCCGTCTCCCTTCATGATCCTTACTTGAAATCACAGAATTATCTCAAAAAAGAAAAAAGCGGGAAATCGTAAAAGGAAAGCGTAACGTAACCGCCAACATTGCCCTAAAACTGGAAAAAGAATTGGGGATTGCTGCAGAATTCTGGATATCCCTTCAGATGGATTATGACTTATATATCTGTGCAGAAATCTATCCCAATAAATCCAAAATTCACGATTGCGGTTTTGGCACTTTTTGAAGGACGGAATGATTTGGATTTTTGAAAACATGGAGGATGAATTGGGCTTCATAAGGCTTTCTATTAATAGCTAAAAAAATCAAAGTAGGTCAATAATGAGCTTGTCCTATCCCTTTTCGCTAACCCCCTTTCGCTTCACCTTGGACTCAGCATAACAAACCGGGCTGCTATTTTCTATCTTCGTTGCATCCCTAACCGCCATCAAAATATTATCAACAACCCCGATTTTCGCCACCACCTCCATCTCCTCCCTAAAAGGCGAGCCAACCCAGATATTATATGGTTTTATTTTAAGCATGGTTTTATCAAGTATAGGATTATTCTTAATGAAAATAATAATGAATAATGAACGCTGAATGATGAATGATGAAGTGTCGCTTAGCCTTCTATTATTAACCTATCCCCCGACCACAACCCGGCTTTTATCCAACCTTCACCCAACGCAAACTTGGGCCAGTGTTGGGTAAGAGTTGAGTCATGGTTGGGTGAATGTCGGGCCATAGACGCTTCATACATACTTGATGGATACCTAGTACAGGGTACAAAGTACTAGGTACCAAGTACTAAGTACACCGAATTACGCTACTAAACTGCGGTTGCAAGAAATATGAATTATGATAGAAAATCAGGCTTTGCGACTTCGTAAGAAGGTACTCTGTGGGGAAACTTCGTGCCCTTCGTGACCCATTTCAATGTTCACTGCTGGCTCACTGTATACACCAGGCTCACCCGGAAGTTCCCCGGGGCATAGTACCTTTCCATCAAATCTGCACGGTAGTCTATATCAAACTGGTTTCCGGGCCGGCTATTATCACCACGGCGCCCACTGTTGAGAACTTGGCTGCTGCCGCTGATGGGCAGGTAATTTTGGTTACCATTCACACGGACTTGCAGCACCTCCACGGGCAGCTCAGAACCCCCTTCTTCGGTAAGGAAATAATCGCTTTCGGCCCTTACGCTCAGGTTCCAGTCCTTATTAGACCGAATGCCTATACTACTGGCCCCGATGAGTTCCATGCCCTGCTCCACCTGCTGGCGGTCGGTAAACTCAAACCTGGCCTCCCCGCCTAGGTTGTTTTTCAGATCCAGCCCCATCACCTCATGGATGACAATACGGACTTGGTCAATGGCGGTGGTATTATTACTCTGGGCCATAAGATTATTATTTGCCCCTATATTTAAAACACCAAACAAAATAGCGAACATAAAGAATCTCATCATCATTCTCCCTCCTTATAGTTAAATTATCAGTCCATGATATACCTAAGTATACGGACAAAAAGTTCATAAGGATAAAAGAGAATGGCTTGCTAAAATGTTTGAGTAATGTGACGAAATTAGCTGATTAAAGTCACTGAAAGTAAAGGGGGTAAGGGGATTTATTATAAAGTTATCTGTTGATTTTATGCAAAAACGGGGATTTTTGATTTGAAGAAATGCAGAATTGCAAGGAGGAAAAGCGGAATACTTTGTTTACAAAACATTAGAAATAAAGAAGATTAAAAATTCAAGTCATTATGGCCTAGATAGCGTAAATAACAGATTGGCTGAATATTCATTAGGAGGTGTTGTTAAGCCAGGAGTTACCTTAATATCAACACCAAAATCATAATTTTTCTTACCACCGAATATAAATGGTATATCTCCAAGCTGATGATAAGCTTCGGTTCCATTTTTACGAATGCTAATAATAGAACTATTAACAGACTCTCCCGCGCCACTTGTGAATCCAGATGATTCAGCTTTAAATATCCAATCTATATTACTTTTTATTTTAAACCTTATTGCATTCCCAGTAGGAATACCACCGGTAAGCTGATCAATGGTTTTAAATTCGAGAAACCCCATATTTATTACCCCTTTTTCTAATTCTAATAATTCAGGAAACGAAAAAGTTAAAGGAACTCTTTTAATATCTTGACAATTTAAACCATTTTGGCCCTCACAAACTCGTATATTTAATGACATGGAATAAGAATAATATGGGAGTATAGAACCTAGGGAATTAATTCTAAATTCAAATGACTGAATTTCAGAATTGCCCCTCCCCCCTTTTCTTCCACTTGCAACTCTCTGGTATTGTGCATTAAGCGGTATAGAAATATTGGAATTCCTAATAATAACTTTATTAGAAAGCTCATCAATCAGCCCCTCAATTTGCATATCGATATAATAATCTCTTTGCAACCCGTTAATTTCTATAGAAAAATTACCCAAATCATAAATTAACTCAATTCTTTCCGGATTAGTTACATAATCAGCGTGAAAGGTTGAGGGCATAGAATAATTCGGAGTTTCTAATTGACTATAAGCCTGTGTTGAAATAAAAAAGAATAGAAAAACTAATATTAGAGAGCATTTTTGCATGTATCAAAAATACGTCAACCCGCTTTCTTCACAAAACAAAAATCGCTTATTTTGACAAAATTTTAGCACAAATAACGGCATACCCCTCATGAAATACATTTTACAAAAGTTTAAATTGAAATTATCCTGTTTTCTAGTTTTGGCAGCGACTTCAATCACAATCACTCAGGCCCAAAACATCAGCGTATACCCCACTACCTTGGACTTCAACCTTTCGGCGGGCAACAGCCAGGTGCAGCGGGTGGCTGTGACCAATGTGTCCAACAAGGAGATCTTCATTGAGGCCGAACTAGGGGACTGGCTGAGGGATCCTATGGGAAACCACCAGTATTTCAAACCCGACACCCTCGACCGCTCCCTTGGCCCATACCTCACCATGGACCGCAACTTCACCAGCATAGCACCGGGAGAGACCGAGGATGTGCAGCTGACACTATCCCTGCCAGGCGAGCCAGAACTCAACGAAGCCATGCGCTGGAGCATGCTCTTCATTACGGGAGTGGAACCCAAGACTGATATAGAAGAAGAAAACACCGGACAGGTCCGCACCCAGATCAGGGAAGTTTTCCGTTTCGGCATCCACATCTACCAGACCCCTCCAACCCTCACCAAAAAGTCCGCAGAAATCAATGATTTATTCTTAAATGAAGAAGGCCTGATCCAACTGGAAATGAAAAACACAGGGGAATATATGCTGCAATGCAAAGCCCATTTGGAACTGGTACACTTGGAATCAGGTAAGGAAATCAAAACTGAAAAGAGGGAGTTTCCTGTTTTTCCGGAGGGAGAAAGAAAGTTGTTGTTTGAAAAACCGGACGGATTGGAAAATGGAGAATATGCGGTTATGGCAGTAATTGATTATGATCCGAATATGCCGATGGAGGCTGTGGAAACAACTCTGAAGCTATAAAAAATAATGGCTAGATTAAAATTAATCTAGCCATTATTTTTTTATCATTTTTAATTATTGCTGTGTAAGTGTATACGCTACTTCAACATTATATTCCTTGGGTTCTAAACTAATTCCTGGTTTTATTTTATAAAATACATCTTTAACTAGTTCATGAGTAGGAGCTTGTTCTTTCCAAAACTCGACTTCATTTAAAGTCCCAAAAGGAACAAAACTTCCTTCCGTATTTGTGGTTGAAATTGTAAATATATCACCTACAAGAATCTCTGGGTCTCCTGTCAATTTAGCATCGACTCTCCACTTTTGATTGGAACTGATTTTTAATTTCCCTACCAATCTATCTTTACCCTCTATAAGGTCTGTAAGATTATCAAATACAAATATACTCCCCTCAGCATCAGGGGTGAATTCTAATGAAGCAAGTGGCAAAATATCAATCGTTACAGCATGATTGGCAGTTTTTACTACTTTGGACTTATCACCATCACCTTCTCCACTTGCCTTTGACACCTGCACTGCACTCACTACTAAAAACGCGGATAATAAAATCTTCTTAATCATGGTAATTTTTTTAAGGTTTAAGTTTGTTGTTCGGGTGTTTTATCAAGTGCCACAAAAGTATATTCTGTTTCACATATATCAAAACGAAATGCAATTTATTTGACATTAAATCCTTTATTTTTTATTCAAAATACAAATAAGTGATTTTACCTATTTTTCTTATTCACTTTTAACCATATGGTTTTAAGCCATTTACGAAAGAATCATCCGCTATTCATATAGTTCTTTTTACCAGTCACCTTCAGAACTATCTTCGGCTTATTCTTCGGATATTCATGTCCCTGGCCTTTTGGCGGATGGTGAAATGAACCTCGCAGCGCCCGTTATCCAACAGATCCACGGATTGGCTGCTGTTCTCGATCTGATATTTGTCAGCCGACAAGCCTGCCGAACTCAAGGTCACAATGTATCTTCCCGAAGGCACGTTGAGCAGGAACTCCCCTTTGCTGTTCACAATGGTCTCATATTGTTCTCCCTTTTCGTTCACCACATTCACTTTCATACCCTGTGGATTGAACCTGTCAGTCTGGTTATCGTCATGGATCCCCCTAACTGAGCCCTTGATGAACTTGCTCTTTATAAACGGTACGCCATAAGCCCCACCCCTATAAGTGGTGAAGTGCTGCTCCACTCCCCTGGCAGGCACCCAGCCCACCAGATTCCGCATGTTGCGCATCTCGAGGGTGTACTTCCCGTCTTCCACATTTTTGTAGGTGATCACCCCTTCCGCATCAGTCATCGCCATTCGGCCATTGACCATCACATATTCGTTGGCTATCACTTCTTCACCGGCATCCCATACCCCATTGCGGTTTTCATCCTTGAAGAACTTCAGCTTGAGATCATGGTATTTTCTGATCCCCACAGTAGGCACGCTAAGCTTTTTCCCCAAGTTGAAATTGACAAAGCTGTTGTTTCGGCTTAGCATATTCAGGGACACGGATAGTCCGCCATAAAAACCTGCTTTGGGAAGATTAAAGCGGAAGGAATTTCTCACGAAAAGCATCTCACGATCAAAGAACACGTTGTCCTTGAAATATTCCGCCTGGGTGTTGTTGCTGAATTGGGCGCCGTTTTTAAGAGTTTTGGTAAAATCCACATAGGGGCCGGCCTGTATCCGCTGGGGAAGGATATTGTCCTCAAAGTCCCGCACCACCTCATTGTAAAAATTCGGTCCACGGTCCACACGGCCCCTAATCCCAAAACTCCTATAGCTCAAGTTGAAATTGTTGGTCATGGCAATCCTGCTGTACACATCCTCCAGACCTTCCAGCGTCACATAGCTGAGCGCCGAGTTCAGGGAAAATCTCACAGGAAGATTGCCCCCATAATTATAGGTCCAGGCAGTTCTAAGGTACTGCGCCATTGGCCCGGCCTGCATGGCAAAGCGCTGCTCCATATAAGAAAAGGTTCCGCTCATCCTGGCCTTCTTATAGACAAAACTGTTTCGCACCCCCGTCTCCTTCAGTTGCATCGCGTCCACCACGTAGATGCTGTCAGGGGTGAAGATCATTGGCCTTCTTGCGGTCTGGTTGTGGAAAGCAGAAAGCTCGTAATTCTTCCAGGATTTCCTCACCTGGTGCCGCTGATAAGAAAAACCCCTGTTGATCCCGATAAAGGTGTCGGAATAGTTATTGATCTGGGAAATGGCGCTGAAACCGTTTTTTTGATATGCCACCTCGTAGCCCCATAGGTGGCCTTCGGTCAATCGGCCTTGGAAGTTGTCAAATTCATTGGAATAACCGCCCGAAACACCCACCGTCCAGGCTCTGTTGATCTGATACTGCAGGCTTTTGGTAAAGAGGTAATTGTAGCTGCCGCTTTGGTAATCATAATTGGCAAAATGATGAACCGTGCCCGCCACATCTTGGGCATATTTGAACCCTCCCGAATAATCCACCTGATAAAGGGGATCCATACGGCTCTGGCTGACGGTCAGGTCATGGAATTCCTTATCAGATTTATGGTAGCTCATGCCTGCCCCGTAACCGTTGATCAGGAAGTCGGTAAATTTGATGATGGTACCGGCGGTGTAGGTAAAGTCGCCTTTTCTATAATGGGCCTGATATAGGGAGTTGGGCCCGCCAAGATGCCCCATACCGTCCGTACGCATGTTGATGCCCAAGGCTTGGTCATTGTGAAGCTCTATGGAACCAGCAAGGTTGAGAAACATCATGGGACGTCCCAGGCTGCTTCGAAAACCCTGAACTTCCATTGTCAAGGGGATATCATAATAGGCATTCTGTTGCTGCCGGATTTCGGAGCCGACCAGCTGAATATTCCCGGTCATTTCCTTTTTGCCTTCAAAGCCATCTCTCAAGGAAAACCTGATTTGGTCAAGTTCCAGGTCAGCAAGGGAGGTTTCCGCTACAGGAAAACTCAACCGGATCAAGGTATCCCTTTTGGCCTCCAGTGCGAAAAACAGGCGCTCATCTATCAGCTTTTGACCTTTCTGGCTCGTGGATCTAAGGGTGAATTCCTCCCGTCGATTCCCCCTGTTCTGCACGTTGAGCTCAAACTCGACCATGTCCTCATACTGGACCAGCACTTGGTTATTTGCCAAATTCGCTCTCCAGTTTCTGCTTTCCTGGGTTTTGATCACAAAGTCGAAAGGCTCTAGAAGCTCCTGTGTATCCTGCATGAGGATCTGAAAGCTTACCGGATCCGCCCTGAAGTCACTTTCCTGATGATATCGGTAAGAAAAACGGATGGGAAGGATGATTTGCTGACCCGGTCCGATATTGATAGTGCGCTCAAGATCAGAGATCATCCTGATCTTATCGTTATCCAAAAGCTGTACTTTGATATTTACCGCTTGGGGTGAAGGGTTGGAAATAATCAGCCTGTTTAGGCCTAAATCATTCTCGTTAAGGTTAATTTCTTTCTCCGAAAAATGATATTCCAAAATATTTTCGAAGTTTCCGAACTGCTGGGCCGTGGAAATTTGGCTCAAGCAACATAGCAATAGACAAGAAACAATCCCCTTTAGTGCTAATCGGAACATGGATACTTTATACGCTTCAAATGCAACAGGACTACACCTGCCACAGGTTATTTTGTAAGCGACTCAAAACAAAGCATTTAGGACACAAACCCTTTCACCCCTCTTCCGATCTACCAAATATTCGTCTGAATCGTATGCAAAAGTATAAGATCCGATTAGATTAACAAGCGAAAAAGTGGATATATTATGCGTTTTTTGTTATATGAATTATATCGTACTATGTACTAAGTACTATGTACTAAGCTTCAACTGCGGCAACAAAACCCCTTCATAGTACATTGTACCTAGTACCTAGTACAACATTTAAACCCCCTTAACCGGGAAATCATAAAAATACTTCTCCCCGTTTACCACGATGATGTATTGGTGTGTCTTGTATTCCTCAGGCAAGGGCAGAAGATCGTCAATGAAGGAAAACTCCTCGCTGATCTTTGGGGGGATGCCCTTGTTGTGGGCCATCAGGAAGTGCATAAAATCCTCCGGCACATAATATATAAAAGGCTTCATTTCCTTATCCGGGTGGTCAACTTTAAAAGCATCCTGGGTCTTTTGGTGGTTTTCAAGGAGCACGGATTTCTCCTTATCGGTCAATGTTCTCATAAACTTGAATATTAAAAATGTTGGTTATTGGGTAGTAGAGCAATTGTTATGCCTTGAAAATTGTACTAGGCGTCTGGGTACCAAGTACCAGGTACCAGGTACCAAGTACTTCTAGGACTGGGCTTGATTTTAGGCCATTTTGAGGTCCTCCTGTCATTTACGGCCCCTATCCCCGTAACCCTCCCTCCGAGCTTCGCTCTACGGATGGGGTATGTTTTAATGACCACAATGGCCACAAAGGGCACAAAAATATAAACATGCATGTGCGAAGAAGCCTTTGTGCCACTTCTTTGAAACTTTGTGCTCTTCGTGACCATTTTATCCGCGAAGAGGCTCTCCCGTCTCCGGTCTTCCGTCTTCCGTCTTATTTCCTAAACTTTATCGTGCACCCAATCGCCTTGGTGCTGGTTTCGGCGATCTGTCGGTCGTCCAACAGGGCATCCACTGCTTCTTCCACATACCTCTCCGTCACCTCACTGGCGTCCCTATAGTTGTTATCTATTGCCCCAATATACTTCACCACCAATTCATCATCCTGCTTCTGCAATAGATACACCTCAGGCGTACGGGTGGCGCCGTAGGCATTCACGATTTCCTGGCTTTCGTCGTACACATAGGCAAAGGGGAAGTTTTTATCCCTGGCCCTTTCCTGCATCTTCTCAAAACTGTCTCCCGGAGAAAGCGCCTCGTCGTTGGGGTTGATGGCGATCACAGGGTATCCTTTAGGCGCATACTTTTCGTGCAGCTCCATCATCCTGTCTTCATATGCCACAACATAGGGGCAGGTGTTGCAGGAAAAAATCACCAGAAAACCTTTGGCGTCCTCATGGTCGGCCATCGAAACGGTCTCACCATCCACATTCTTGAGTTCAAAATCCCTCGCGGTGTCACCTATCTGGTAACCGCTTTTCTGCGCCATTGCGCCCGTAAAAACTAGGGCAAGCAGCATTGTCATTAAAAACCTCATGTTTCTCATATTTATTTAAGTTTATTGATAAAATCCTTCAGTTCCTGCTCGCTCATTTCACCTTCGTGAAAATGCCGCTTTCCATTAGCATCTATAAATAAGGTGGCCGGGATAGCCCCTGACCAATCATCACTCACCTTGCCAATCCAGCGGTTGTAATCAATATCATCCAGCAGCACCACCGGGGAGGTGATGTTTCTCTTTTCCATAAAGTTTTCCACCCTATCCGGCTTTCTGCCATCATCCAGGGACACAAACATCAGTTCCACTCCTTCTGACCTGCTCACTGTCTGAAAGTGCGGCATCTCCTTGATGCAAGGTGCACACCAAGTGGCCCAAAAATTATACACCCGAATCCCGTCCGACGGAGCTTCTATTATTTCCTCAAACTCCTCAAAGGAAACAATCTTCAATTTCCCGTCACTGTGGAAAAGCCCGAAAGCAAGGAGGGCTATTATGATGCTTTTCATATATTCATTTTTTGGTACAAAGTACCAGGTACCAAGTACCAAGTACGGATTACAACACCTTCCAGGTCTATTAAAATATATCGAGACCTGAAAGGTTTTATTCTTCATTATCTATAAAATCCCCGCGCCGCGCCCTTTGCGATTTCCCTTGGCGTCTTTGCGTGAACTAACAAATATCTCCGCGCCCTTTGCGTTTTTTTCCCGTTGCGTCTTAGCGTGAAATCCCTGCGCCCTTTGCGTGAAACCTTTTCCTGACTATCTACCTCAACAAATACATTTTTCCATAGCCTTTCTTAAAGGCCTTGTCTCCTGCGGTGGCCCGGTGCTCCATGAACTGTCCGTTTTGCAGCACCAAAACCCTGTAGATATACACCCCGTTTGCCAATTGGTCACCAAATTCATCCTTGCCATTCCAGGCATATTCCGTGATATTATTGCCTATCCTCAGCGGGCCAAGTTCATCTTGAAAAATCTCACGAACCACCTTGCCGGTAACCGTCATGATCTGGATTTTGATCTGGTCAGGCACCTGCGTGCCGGTGACTGTAAATACAAAACGTACATTTGTACTAAAGGGATTCGGATAGGGGTAAAAATTCGTGATCTGGGCCTCATTTACCACCTCAAAATTGATCTCGTAAGGCTTTTCAGCCTCTTGGCTGTTTTCACTGTTGTTGCTGATCCGAAGCGTGTACATCCCATCCTCTAGCGGACCCGGTTTTAACTCGACCTTGAAATCACTCTCATCTGTAGCCGGAAACCATTTCAGTTTGGAACTGCTGAAATTCACCCGCTCAAATACACAGGTTTCGCACTGTCTTTTCAACATCACCTCCATTCCCACGGTATCTTTTTTATGCATGAGGCTGTTCACATCCTTCAAAGAAGCCGCCACCAGCACCGTGGGCGACACAATATCCCCATCCATAATATACACCCCGTCAAAACTCACATCCAAAACGGGACTGCTGTCATCGGGAATTACCATAAAATACCCGGGCAGGTCTACGATATTATTTTGGTAGGATTGCTCCAAAACTTCCCGAGGGTTTACAAATACATTCAAGTTGTTTTTTCCAGCACGTCCCGCAGAAGCGAAATGCACCTCAAAAGCATGGTTTTCTCCTGCCGGAACTGGAGGTATCTTGGTGGAAAAACGCTCAAACTTCCTTAAGTCCGTGTTATGGAAACTCCATTCCACAGTAAGGGAGTCGGTGAAGTCATGTCTGGAAATGTTACTGAATTCAAATTGAAGTTCTTCCTCCTCGCCTTCCCTCATCTGGATCTGCTTTTGGGCACCTTTGAAAACCAGCACACCCTCCGGCACCCCGGTGTAATTGACCTGCCAATAATTCAGTTGGCTGGGTTTGTCTGCTTCGGGATTGTCCATGGCATACCTTAGGCGGAGAAAAGGATATTGCCCAGCATTGAGGGAAGCCAATGAAAGCTCATTCTCCTGCAGTTTTTCAAACAGCACCACTTCCTCTCCATCCTCGGTCACCCCGATCAGATCCATGCTGGTATTTTCCTGGTTGAAAAGATTATTGCGCTTGATGTATTGGAAAAGCGCTCCCCATTCGCTCGCCGGCCCTACTTTAGGCGAAATGATGCTTCCCGCGGTATAATGCCCTTCCACCGACTTTTCGAATGTCAAAATCTGCTCATTGGTTTCCTGCTCCCCATTTCGCTCCGGCACTATTTCGATGGCCTCCCCGGGTTTCATTCCCTTTCGCCCAAAAAGAATATAAGGATCCCCAGTGCGAAGGTTTCGAAGCGTGGCCTCATTGGCCCCAAATTCCTTCAGTTTGATATAGGCCGCATCCGGCCAATCGGAAAAGGTCACATTCCCCACCGAAAAGATCAAAACATAATCGCCATCAGCCACCCCATCCACATAGTCGAGCAACATTTGGTTGCCTCCCACCAGATTGTTGTTTCGTATGGATTGGATAATTTGCGGCACCCGGCCACAGCTGCGCCCATCCAGCACATCAAAACCTGCCGGCGGGAAGACCAGATACGGAGTAAGGTCTTTGGCCTGAAAAGAAAGTAGGCCCAATGAACCGTTGGGACAGGTTCTGTTGCCGGCCTCCAAGATGTAGGAAATGCCATCCATCAAAAACTCGGTGTTTGTAAAGCTCAAACCCTCCGTCTGGCTGCCAAAGGTCATCACTCGAAGGTCCAGGTTGACACCTTCAAACCTCCACTCCCTTCGCGGCTCGTCGATTTCTATTTGGTATAGGCCGTTGTTTCTGAACTGGGGGAGCTTGCGCTGGGTCCAACCTTCCGGATTGTCCTTGATATAGGAAAAAGAAGATTCATTCCATCCGTCATCCTCACCCTCCCGGGGCTCCATAAATTTGGTCCTCCAATATAAAGTCAGGGAATCCTTCTGCCCTACCAACCCTTCAAAATCCACCTCCCATTTTGCCAATCCCGTAGTAAGCACTCTGGTTTCCCTTCGCACCGCACTGCTGAAACTTGGCACCGTATCCATCTGGAACATGACCGTTCGGGGGTCTGATGAAAGAGCCGTCACCTGGGCAATCAGGGTCGCCTCAGGCTTTTCCACAATACTGTAGGCCAACGGCATCAAGTTGGTGGTCCCGTTGAGCTGGATAAATTCGGAAATGGTCACCGAGTTGTTCTGGTAAGTCAGCTCATCCACAGTCCTTTCGGAATTGAGGTTGATGGTGAAAAAGTTTTCCCCAAAAGCATTGAGGTCCCGGTTTGGAATGGGAAAGGTGACCGTGTCGGCCCGGAAAACAGGCGGCAAGGTCATCGGCTCATATTGGATAACCGTCCCATCGGGCAGCCTCCGCGACACTTCCACCTTGAAACTATCCAGATCCACCCGGCCAATATTACGCGCCAAAAACTTCAAGTTTAAAGTATCGGATAGCACACTCATACCACCCTCTACTCTGCTTTCAAGAGTGACTTCCTCTGCCTTGATTGCGTAATCCGCTTTGTTTGCTGGGAAAAGTTTTGCCGCCGGATCCCCCAGCATCACCATCATCGTAGCATGTGAGCGGTAAAGCGGTCCTGCCCCATATCGGCTGTAAAGGTGTTTTTCTGCCTCAATCCGCACTTTACCTATGGATTGGTGGATGAGTGAAGAGTCAGAAAAGGCTTTCAGGTAAATCGACTCCGAATACCTCCTCAGATAGATATCCACACCCAAATTGGAGTGGGCAATAAAATTGGAAGAGCCCGCATCCCTGGCCAGCACCCAGTCCTCCCCAAAGGTGTACGGGGTACCATAAGCATTTCCGGCATCACATCCGTTGAGCAGCAGCATTGGGTAGCGCCCCTTGTTGGCATAACCCATCTGCGGATCACTGGCAAAGCCTATTTCGATATCGATGAGAGCCGGTGAGGCATGCCCGAAAAAGGTCACCATAGCCGCCCCCTGATTGACCTCATCGGAGATGTTGATAAGTTCCACTGTAGCATTGGACCTCTTCCTAAAGGTCTTCACGCTGCCTCCTAAGTAAATATCCTCGGCTATGTTTTTGAAGCCATTGAGAAAATTGAAATAGCGGTTGAGTTCAAGGGCTGAAAGGCCACCACTCAGGTGGATGATGTTTTTTTGCCAAGGTTCCTGTACACCCAGCGCCTCTTTTTCCTTTATCTTATCCAGATAGGAAGCCACCTCATCGGGATTCCGTGCCGGCACCCTGCCCAATGCGATGGCCTGGAGCTCCGGGTTTTCAGGATCCAGGTTTTGCACAAAATTATTGTCGGCATAGGGATACCCAGCCGGTGGCACCAAGTCCTGCCATTCAAATGCTCCTGGATTTCTTCTGTAGGTATAATTCACCCCGTCCACCCTTCGGGTACTAAACATCCCCAGTGCCCTGCCCAAAAGCAGCAGGTATTCGGGTTTGTTCTTGGGATAATAGGCCCTCAAAAATTCGTAAATAGCCAAAGGGCTCTTTTCCCCAAAGGAAAACTGGTTGTAAAGTTGGTCCATATTGACCGTTAGGGTATCGAAACCTCCCCCGGCGGGACTGGCGCGGTAGGCCGCATAGGCGGCCACGGGGTCCCCGTAGGAGGCTGCGGGACGTCTCAGCGACTGGTGGCTGATCATGACATAATTGGCCGGCTGGCTGGCAACATCCCGGAAGCGAAATCGTCTCATGCGGTCCACATTTTTGATCTGGCTGCTCCTCTGGAGAAGGACTTTGCGCCCCTCGGCAGCACCCCCACCGGGAATATGCAGCTCATTGCCATCCTTTTGAAAAGCCAGAACCCGCGGATTGTCCCTATCGTTGATCTCAAAACCAACGTAATCAGCGCTCACGCCAGATAAGGTCAGCCTTTCCACTCCCCGGTTGATATCAAAGGTGGCCTGATCAAAGTCCCCCGCCGAAGCCCTTTTTGGATAATTGAGCTTCAGGAAGCTCAGGGAAACATTATCCACATCCGACTCTCCCCCCAGGGATCGAACACGGATCACAATGCTGCCATCACTGTTGTAATCGGCCGGAAGCAGGTTAAACTCCACATTTCGGACCTCATATTCATCATAGGTCACCCGAAGAACTTCCCGTAAAGAATTGGCGTTGGGTCCAGCGCTGATGGCTGTTTGATGGGTGGCACCGGCTCTGCCGATGAGGTTCATCTCCACCCGGTGCTCACCTGCTGCCATGACCTCCCCCAAATTGGTCAGGCTGAAATCCAGGTGGTTATTTCTCTGGATGATTGGTCCCATCCAGCCCTGTCCCCTATCGTACTCGGGCATCCATATTCCCGGATGATAAATGGGCCCCAAGTTATATTGGTCATGAAAAACCAACAATCTTTCTGCTTGGTAAATATCTACCGAAGGAGCCGAGAGATTTACCGCTGGGGTTTGATTCATACGCAGCCCCCTCACGCCAGGTGTTACGGTCAGAAAATATGCCGTGGTGTCATTATGGGTGTTGTAGTAGGGGTTTGGCATATCGGCGGGGTTGTTGTAAAGCCGATAATCCAAGGTAGCGTCGTTCTTTTTGCCCACAAAAGTGATATGGTCGCCCGGGTCAAAGCGGCCATCCTGCTGCCCCTGCACCAAAATCGGAACCTCCTCCCCTCTATGGTACAACCTTATGTCCCGCGGGTCCACCTGGTTGACATTGATGCCGGAAGCGGAAAAGGCGGTGTAGCTGATTCTGTAAACGCCGTCTTCAGCAGTTTCTATTTTGTAATAGTCCCGACGGAAATCTATCCACTGGCTTTGGGCGGTTGCCCAAAGTGGAAATAAAAGAGTCATCGTCAAAAGGAGCCTGTAAAATTTCCCCATACTCAATTCGGCTTTTTATCCCAACCTTTGTAAATCCTGTAATTATCCTTGTGCTGATTCAAGCCCACCTTCACGCTGAAAATATGGGAATAGGGGGTTTGTGAAATACTCCCTATGTCAGACATGGCGTAGTCGATATGCACCAGGCCATTTAAAAGAAAACCAACCCCAAAACTAGGTTGGAACGCCGTGCTATAGCTCGCATCGAAGTTTTTGATCCTTTGCACGTTTCCGGCACCCCCACGCAGGTAAACCAGGTTTTTGTACGCCACCTCCAAACCCATCCGGGGATCCACGCTGAGCAAATTGCTTCTTACAATGGTATTCCGCTGCCCGTCAAAAGTGGTCTCCAGGTCCAAAATCGCCTGCATCTGAATTTCCTCAGTCAGCCAAATATCCCTTGTCAAACTGAATATAGCCCTGGGCAAGGTTAGCTCAGTGCTGTTGATGGGCACCTCGTTGTTGGTTTGGGCATACACTTCCCGCACCATTTCGGCATTGTGAAACCAGGAGTTGAAAGTGGTTGTCACATCACGCAACATCACCCCTACACGCCATTCGTCCAAAAGGACTATGCCCCCCAGGTCAAGCCCAAACCCCCAGGCATTGGCAAATTTGCCCACATTGCGGTGGATGACCTTGGTGTTGACCCCGATTTTGACAATGTCGCTGAAATCCCGCGCATAGGACAGGATCATCGCATAGTCAGCGGCGTTGAAAAACTGGATGTTGTTGTAATTTAATGCGCCATTGGCATCGTAGAGAAAGCGGGTGTCGGGGATATCATCTACCCCAAACCTGATCAGTGAGATGGCGATCTGGTTTTCTTCATCAATGGCCGTGGTGTATCCGGCATAGTCATATTTGGCGATTCCGGCAAAATACTCGGCGTGCATTAGGGAAAATTCATGTTCATGCTTCACTCCCAATATACCGGCGGGATTCCAGTAGGCGGCCGTCACGTCGCGTACATTGGAAACCTGCGCCCCTCCCATGCCCAAAGCCCGGGCTCCTACTCCGATCTGCAGGAATTCATTGGAATATTTAGGCGCAAGACTTTGCCCCTGAGCCTCAATTAGGTACAGCAAAAAAATAGGCATGCAGAAAACAATTCTTAAAAGTCCTGGGATACGGCTCATTAGACTACAAATTAAATTAAAAAAATTATTTATAATATAGATTAGGGGATTAAAAGATTAAGGGATTAACGTTAATCCCTTAATCAGCACGCAGGGCATAAACCCTTAAACCACCTTAAGCCTTCACCGCCCTAAAAACATACCAGCCACTAGTAAATAAACCCCTTCCCATAATTTAAAAACTGCTCGAAACCGTACACTTTTCTGTACGCCTTTATACCACTGCATGAAGTATGAATACTTTTGTCGTGGATGAATAAAAGATTTTTTTCAGAAAAGGAATTAGTGGATTTTTACCAGAACACACTTTCAAAACATTAATAAACAGTGTTTTACAAACAACTGACTAAAGACCTCCTACAATTTACCGCCTAGAAATTGGTAATGCAAGGTAGCTTCTTTTACTTTGGTATTATTTTTTAATCTATATAGGGGAAGGCGTACCAGTAATGTGCGCATAATACGCTATAACATGACAGATATGAAAGCTTCTAACACCCAAGTACAAATGCGGAAAGGAATTCTCGAATTCTGCATCCTGCATATCATCTCCAGGGGGGAGGTCTATGCCTCCGACCTGCTCGGGGAATTGAAGGAGGCCGAGTTGCTGGTAAAGGAGGGCACCCTCTACCCTCTGCTCAACCGGCTCAAAAACGCCTCATTGGTAGCCTATAAATGGGTAGAGTCCGAAAGTGGACCGCCCAGAAAATACTACTCCATCACAGCCGATGGGCTGGATTTTCTCGGCCAGCTTGACCAGACCTGGGACTCGTTGACCAAATCCACCCAAACTATTATCTCAAAAAAATAAGGCCATGAAAAAGACTATAAGCATAAACATAAGCGGCATCCTCTTCCACATCGAGGACGACGGCTACACCCACCTCAAAAATTACCTTGAGGCCATTAACAGGCATTTTTCCCATTACCCAGACAACCAGGAAATCATCAGTGATATCGAGAGTCGCATCGCTGAGATCTTCCTTACCTACCTGAAAAACAACAAACAGGTAATCACTGCTGAAAATGTGGAAAGCCTAATCGAAAAAATGGGTACAATCGCTGACTTTAAAGCTAGTGAGGAAAAGCTCGACCAAGATCACACGGAACATGCCGAGCAGGAGGAACATGATTTTTACAAATACATCACACCTCCCAATCAGGAAAACACCAAGGGGTATAAAAAGCTAACCCGCATCGAAAACCGGAAAATCCTTGGCGGGGTATGCGCTGGTATTGCTCACTATTTGACGATCGATCCGCTGTGGACCAGGCTGATTGCCATCTTGCTCCTGTTCAGTGGAAGGGTCAATTTCAGCACCTGGGACTTTCTTCCCTTCTCGGGAATTAGATTCAGCTTGGCAGGCTGGACAGTTTTGGCCTATGTGGTGCTTTGGATCATGTTGCCTAAAGCCTACGAGACCGAAGAGGATAAAAACATCAAGAAGCTCTACCGAAATCCCGATGACAGGGTAATTGGTGGTGTAAGTAGCGGGCTTGCTTCCTATTTCAATATTGAGGTAATCTGGGTAAGGCTGGCATTCTTGGCCCTGATCTTTGCCGGAGGCTCCGGATTCGTGATCTATCTTATCCTTTGGATCATCACGCCATTGGCCAAATCCATTACCGAGCGGATAGAAATGAAAGGTGGTGCCATCACGCTAACCAATATTGAAAACACCATCCTTCAGGGGCAAAATCCTCCGCCATTAAAAGAAGAGTCCAGGGCGAGAAGGGCTTTCATGACTCCCTTTCGCGTGGTGGGCAAAGGATTGAATGAAGTGGGAACAGCCATGGGACCATTGGGGGCATTCCTGCTGATCCTGTTTAGGATTTTCTTTGGGGCGATTATCTTCCTCATCGGAATAGCGCTGATCTTTTCCTCCATGATCTTCCTAGGCACCTATTTCAACCTGATCAATGGTGAACTTTGGGGTATGGGCATACAAACAGGGGATTTTCCGCTGGAATTTATTACCGACATGATTCCGTTCTGGCTGGCAGTGGCACTTACCATGGTGGTCATTATCCCGGCCATGATCATCACGGTGATGGGAATCAGCATCTGGGTAAGGAGAAATCTTATCCACGAAAAAGTGGGTCTAATCGCACTATTCCTATGGCTGATCAGTATCGGGATAATAGGGTTTACCCTGCCGCAGTCTTTCCAGCAATTCAGCTCCAGCGCAAAAGATGAGCAGACCCAATACCTGGAATTCCCTACTGAGGGCGTAATGGTGATCCAGGGAGAAAGCCAGCCGCAGGTAAGTGTTCGCTCCCAACAGTCAGGTAAGTCGGAAACCTTGTATAGAAACGACATAAGTCTGACCTTGGCCGGCACTACAGATGGAAGGGTTCGGTTGGAGCAGACATTTAGCTCGAAGGGCAAAAATTATGAAGACGCCAAAAACAACATCAAGGAGATTCTATACGAATACAACATACAGGACAGCGTCCTTACGCTTGACAAAAATGTAAGGTTGACCTCCTTCAACAAGTTTCGCGCCCAGGAATTGGAGCAAACGCTTTACATTCCCTACAACAAGCCCTTCGTGATGGACAAGTCCATTCTCTCCGTCCTACGGGGCACGCTGTACTCAAACGGCTACAAGCTCAAGGACGTACACAGCCAGAATTACTGGGTCTTCAACGAAAACGGCCTGCTCTGCCTAACCTGCCGCTCCGACCACAAGCAAAGCGAGGTGGACAAGGAAAGCAGGAAAATGTTTGAGGGGGAGTGGTTTATGAATTAGAAAAAGAATCCTGGCAGGTAAATTTTAAACCTGCCAGGATTTTTTTTTAGCAACGAGGTCAAATCTGCTAGAATGTAATCTCTTATTCAACTAAACCTAGCGGGTTTTATCCCTAAGAGAGAAAGTTTTAAAATAAAACCTATCCTCATTATGAAGGTCTGCATATTGGATGTTCAATCCATTTTCATTTACAAAGCAGGCATCCATAAAAAACCCCTCCTCAGGCTGGGGAATCAGGGTTTCGGCTATATTGTTGAATTTAGCATTGGAAACCAATATCATAATCCTGCATACATTGACTTGATTATAGATTGATTAATTTACAGCACTATTAATATTTGTATCTTCAACTTCCATTTTTTCCAGCAGCTGATCTATGATTTTTTCAACTCCCATTCTAGCAGTCGGGGAGTTGTTCTGGACAATCCTACCTTGATAATCCACGACTACCGAGTGTGGAACTCCGGCAATTTTATAATCCTTCTTGATTTTGTTAGTCCAGACTTCATTGGCAAATAGATTGATGGTGGTCAAACCATGTTTTTCTATTAGAAGCCTCCATTTTTCATCCTTACTTTCAATTGCAATATTGATGATCTTTACGGGACTGTCTTGATATTTTTCCACAAGTTTATTCTCGTAGGGAAACTCCACTATACAGGGACCACACCAATCCGCCCAAAAATTGATCAGTAGAACATTCCCCCGAAAATCAGTGGGTTCCACTTCCTTTCCCTCAAGATCCGATAGGAAAAAATAGGGCATATCGCTACCTGGAGGAAGAATATTTCCTTTTGCATAGTAATTTTCAACATAGGATTTAAAATCTTCATCCTGAAAATTCTTCAGCACTGAAACATCATATTCGTCCCTGGCCACTTTAATTATTTGGGTAATCTGATTGGCTAAAAATGCATCCTTTACTTTTCCCGAAAGATTAGCTTCTACCTTTTTTGCCCGATAGATGGATAATGGAATTTCTCCTTTTACAAATTTCCCCTCTGGGTTATCATGATCCAAAAAATTCAAATATTCATGAAGAAATCTCATATACTCTTGTTCACCAATAAACTCCTCATTTTCTAAGGAAATAGTGGATAAAATTTTCTCGTGATAACCAGCAGGTATCGTATCACTTTTCTTCAGCATGGTCCTGCGATAGGCAAAGCTATTCAATTTTGAACCTTCATTTTTATAATCCAACCTATTGGTCTCCCGAGATACAAACCACTTGGGCAAGTTACCCTTGTAGGAATAGAGGTAATCTTTCAGTACTGCTGTGATAGAGTCATTTGTTTCGATGACTCCATGAAAACCTTCGCTTAAGTGATTGGCTTCTGCACGTTTTCTGGTTTCGTCCCAAAAACCTAAACCATCATTTGACTTCTGAAGTAAAAACCTGTTGACGGCCGCAAAATCTCCAGAGAACTCAAGGTCATCTCCAGAATATAAAATGGTATCTACAGCATGGGGCACAAGAAAAAAATCATATTTCTTACCATTTAATGAAAGGTAAATATAATCGGTAGCTTTATTATCCATATTAAGGTCTATGGAGGAAGACCTCGCAATAACTGTGTCCACTTTTTCAAATTCCAATGATGGGATTGTGGACCATTTTTCAAAGCTTACTTTCAATGGAGTGGAGGATTCGTTTACTATAGTTAGAAAACTCTTGCCGTCGAGGTCAAACACAGGGTATTTTGGCTCTTCACTACATCCAATTATTAAGGCAGTAAGCGCAATAACATGTCATTTCATAAACCAATATTTATCTTAAATATATAGTTTATAAACTGTAAAACAAACAAACTAGTTAGTTTTTTCATTCCATATGAAAACATTGACGCTATTGAGGGAATGATAAATAGACAAAACTTTAAGAATCTAATTCCTCCATTTGGAGAAAAGCAGGCAAATCTGATTTTGAACCGAAACAAACCTTTAACCATTGATAGTATCCCCAAAATCTCAGAATTGTTGGACTTACCAGTTGAAGTGTTGATCCAGCCTTATGCCTTAAAAGGCCAGGAGAGCCGATAGGCCATGGGAAGTACACACTTCATTATTCAAAATTCATCATTCAAAAATACCGAATGATGAATAGCGAATGATGAATAATGAAGTTTCACCCCCCCTCAGCACTCTCCGAGTCTCCGTGGCTATTCCTTTATCACCTCCTCACTATTGGCAAGCTTATACTACTGGGATACTCTTCCGAATGGTGGATCTTATTGGTCGCCACCACTCCCTCAGTCTCATCATAATTGTTGCCGCCGGTATTCAGGTTGCGGTCAAAACGGGGGAAATTGGAGCTGGAAACCTCGATCCTTACCCGGTGCCCCTTGTCAAAATAGTTACTTGTGGACATTGGCGTCATGTTAACCTCGTAGACCTTGCCTTTCTCCATAAACACCTCTTTTTCGTAGCCTTCCCGGTATCTCACCCTTTGGATGGTTTCGTCCAGGTTGTAGGCCCTGCCGTCAGGGTAAACATCGATAATCTTGATGGTCAAATCGGTGTCTTTCACATCTGAGGAAAGGTAAAGTTTGGACTCTATAAAACCACTTATCTCCACGCCTTCCCCAAATGGCTCGGAAGTGTACACTAATATGTTCTCATTCAACTCCATCTCCTGCTGATCAAAAGCACCCCCATTAACGGCATTGCCTGTACAGCAAACATTGCCTCCATAGGACATTACCGGGTCCATGGGGTCATAAACGAAAGAATCAGGCTTGTCATCAGTGGCTTTTTGAGTGCTTAACTGCCCGTCACCCAACCTTGTATTGGCCTTGCCTCCACTGTTGAGGTAGTAGGTAGTCATATCAGCTTCCTTTGGAGGCCAGGTATCGGAGGTCTGCCACTTGCTTGAACCCATTGTGAAGTATTTCACCTTAGGCATTTCGGAGGTCACATTGTTTTCCTCCCCTTTCAGCCAAAAGTCAAACCAGCCATAGATCATCTCATCATAATCCAAGCGGGCATCACCTACACTTCTTTCCCCCACAATGGTATTCTCAGTCGCCCTTTTGAAAGCACAGTGCAGGGTAGGTGCGATGACCAGAAACTGGTTGTTGCGGATTTCTTCCTCTGAAGCATTTTCCCTCACATGGTTGTAAAGGGCGAGATTGGGACTGCTGGCTACATCATACCAGGACACAAACCAGAAGCTTGGGACACCAAAATCCATATCATCATGGTAGAGGCCTCCCTCATACCAGGCCGGGTCATTGGGCTTACGGGTGATCATTTCCTCATAGATGCCTTTTGGACCATTCACATTTTTGATGATATCCTGCACGGGAAGGTGCGCCAAGCCCTCCACCCAATCTACTTTGGGATATCGGGGAGCCATATCATAAAACCGCTGTAACCTTTGCAGATCCTCTTGTTCAATACCCTCCGGTAATCTTGGTGCCATGGGGTCATGTTGGGTGCCATAAAGCCAAGCGGTAAAAAGCATTTGTCCGGCACCACCTCTATACCAGTTACCCTGCTCATAATAATCACCTATGCGACCCACTCCAGCACCATACCCCTGTGGCACCATAGCGGCATGTGCGGGGTGATTCATAGCCGCAACGGCCATCTGCCACTCAGCGGTAGATGAACAGCCCAGTGTGCCGATTTTGCCGTTGCTCCACTCCTGCTCGGCCATCCAGGTCATGGCGTCATAACCGTCAGTCAAGGGCGTGCCGAGAATATCCCATTCCCCTTCGGAAAAAAACCTCCCCCGCTCATTTTGCACCACATAGGCATACCCGCGCTGCACGGCTTCGTAAGCGGCCTCCATCGTCCGGCTAACTAATTCTCCATCCCTGTAGCTGTTAAAGTTATAGGGCGTTCGCGAAAAGATAATCGGAACGGGCTCATCACCTTTTGGCCTGTATATATCGGTAGCCAACCTTATTCCGTCGCGCATCGGCATCATTACCTTATGATCCACAATGGCTATTTCCTCCAACTTGGCGAGGATGTCTTGTTCCTGTGCCCATACCCCCTGCCCAAAAGCTAGCAGCAGAATAATTAAAGAAATCTTAAATCTGTTCATATTGGTTAAAAGTTCATTTAAAAATCTAATATAAACATTTGGCAAAAATTCCTATCAGAAGTTACACCAGTGGCAAAAGATTCCATCAAACATGCAAGATTCCCCCAACTTGATACTTGGGAAATACAGGGGTAAATTTCTAGGATCATTAAATCCTAGAGCCATAATTGAAAGCTAGATAAGGGTAATATTTATAATTATTCACACAAAATTCAAAAACAAATAAAATTCGGTTCATCAACGTTTAATAGCGCTGATTATACGCTCTTGATACGTTCTTGATACCTGTATAATCAATAGATTATTCTGTATTAGATACTTACTAAACAGTTATACAAACTATTTACGATTTAAAACTATTAGCCAGGACTAAGCCAATTTACCCTCTTTCATACTCCCCCAATTTATACTATGGAAAAACATAAAAACCTGATTACAAATGGCTAAGAAGGGCTGGAATTTTCGTAAATTAAGGGAATGAAGACCAGAGAGAAGAAGCCACCCCTCACCAAAGAACCCAGTTTCTCTTATGGAGGGAAATATTCCTATGCCGACTACCTCAATTGGGAAATGGATGAGATGGTGGAGATCATCAAGGGGAAGGTTTTCAAGTGGACTGCGGCACCCAGCAGAATCCATCAGAAAGTGGTTAATCAATTGTCGTTTGAATTGAACAAATTTTTGAATGGAAAGCAGTGTGAACTTTACCCTGCCCCTTTTGATGTCCGCTTACCGACTAAATCAAAGAAGAACGAAGATATTTTCACTGTTGTACAACCGGACCTGTGTGTGATTTGCGATAAGTCCAAACTTGATGACGCCGGCTGCATAGGAGCCCCTGATCTGATCGTGGAAATCCTCTCTCCAGGCAACAACAGAAAGGAGCTTTATCACAAATATGAAGTTTATCGGGAAAGTGGAGTGAAGGAATACTGGTTGGTTCATCCATTTGAGCATACCCTTTTGATCTATACCCTGAAGAACGGGGCCTATGCTGCTTCCAGGCTTTACGGAAAGGGTGACATAGTTGAGTCCTCTGTCCTTAAAGGCTTCCAGCTTGATTTGGAGGAGTTTTTTAAGAATATGGATTGACCGCATTCTTCATTATGAAAACCAAAAAAGAAAAATACATCGCCAAAGAACCCAGCTTCTCTTACGGAGGCAAATATTCCTATGCCGACTACCTCAGCTGGGAAATGGACGAGATGGTGGAGATTATCAAGGGTAAGGTTTTCAAGTGGACTGCGGCACCCAGCAGAATCCATCAAAAGGTTATCTCGGATTTAAATACCGCGATCAACGTTTTCCTAAAAGGAAAGCCATGTGAAGTTTATCCTGCCCCATTTGATGTTCGCTTACCAACTAAATCAAATAAAAACGAGGATATTTTCACTGTGGTACAACCTGACCTTTCCGTGGTCTGCGATAAGTCAAAACTTGACGACGCCGGCTGTATCGGTGCGCCTGACCTGATCGTAGAGGTCCTTTTTCCAAGCAACAACAAAAAAGAGCTGAAAAACAAATATGAAGTCTATCTGGAGAGCGGCGTCAAGGAATACTGGGTTCTCCAGCCAATCGGCCAAACCCTGTTGATTTACACCTTATACCATGGCAAGTATATCCCCTCCAAACTATATTGCGCGGGCGATGTAGTCAGTTCCACCGTCCTAGAAGGATTTGAGCTGGATCTAGAAGAGTTTTTTAGGTATATGGATTGACCGAAGTCATTCATTATTCGAAACTCATCAATACCACACCCCATCTGAAGAGCGAAGCTCTGAAGGAGGGCATCGTAAACAAGGACGTCCGATGGCTCCACAATGGCAAATACCCAACCTTTAATGCGGAAATACTTTGTACCTAGTACCTAGTACTTTGTACCCAATTTTACCCCTTCCGTTAAAATTTATTAAATATTTTCCCTCTCCCGTGCAACCCTTTTTGCCTAACTTGTATCTACTTATTTGAAAACCAATAATAATGTTATTCCGAAAAACTTTTACCGAAGAAGCCGACATCATCAAGGGTTGTCTCCGGGGCGATAGAAAAGCCCAGCGGGTACTTTATGACGCCTATTCGGGCAAGTTTTTGGCCATCGCCATCCGCTATGTGAAGGACCGTGACCTGGCCGAGGATATCATGATTGAGGGGTTTATGAAGATCTTTGACAAGCTTGCCCAATTTGAAGGAAAAGGAAGTTTTGAAGGATGGATGAAAAGGATAATCGTAACCAATGCCCTGCTCACCCTGAGAAACCAACGAAACCTGCTAATGGAAGTAAACCAGGAAAGCGAATCGGTGGCAAACCTGACGCCTTATGAGTTTACCGATATGGAAACAGCAGACCTGCTGGCCATGATCGGGGAGCTCTCGGTAGGCTACCGGACGGTCTTCAACCTGTATGCAATCGAAGGGTACAGTCACCCAGAAATCGCAGATCTGTTGGGGATTTCGGAAAACACTTCCAAATCCCAACTCAGCAGAGCCAGGGCAATATTGAAACAGAAACTAACAGACCAGAACTTAAAAGAAAGGAGCATCAGTGGATAAGCAACAGCCAAATATAGACGAGCTTTTCAGAAGAAAACTGGAAAACCATCAAGTGAAGCCTTCCGGATTGGCTTGGGAAAAACTGGATAGGCAGCTTGGAAACAAACAAGAAGCCGCTTTCCCCTGGTTGAGGATCGCCGCGTCAATGGCTTTGATTTTCACCATGGCCGCCTTGATCTGGACAAGTCTGAACCTCACCGAGGAATTGACCAATCCAGTCGCAGAGCAGTCCACTGAGCAAAATGAGATGGTAACCGGAGAAGTGGAACCGGAAACCTTGGATGAAATTGTGGAGGAGACCATTCCAACCGAAACGCCAAAAGCTCCCGTGAGTGAACCGGCCGAGGAAGTGACCAAGCCAGTGGCACCACGGCAAGCTCCACCAGTCCAAGTGGAAAAAAGGACAACCGAAGAAATCCGACAGCCAGTGGCAGCGATCAAGATTGAGGAAATCCAAATCCCGGAATTGGAAATACCAGCGCTGGAAGACCAGTCACTTTTATTGGCTGATGCAGATGTGGTGCGAGTAAGGATAGTTTCGAGTGGGTTGAGCAAGGAAGAGGAAAAAGAAACCATCATTGACGAACTCGAAAACAAGATTGAAAAAGTAGGAAATATATTCAATAAAGTAGATCAGGGTTTTGCAGACCTGCAGGATGCAAAAAACAGTCTCTTCGCAACGATTACCTCAAGGAAAAACAAAAATTAATTCAATAAGCTAACCGCAAAGAATTAAAAAAACGCAAAGAAATTATTTAAAAAAAACCACAGAACTTTCCCCATGGCGCGAAGCGGATCGGGAAGATCAGAGGACTCAGAAGGCGCACAGAGTTGATTACATCCCATTCTTTGCGAAGCTTAGCGTCCTTGGCGGTTAATTAAAACTCTCAATTTTAAACAGATGAAAAAGTACCTTTTAGCCATTTTATTATTGGCCTTGATACAAATGGCCTTTGGTCAGGACCAAGGGAACCAGACGAAGCAGGACAGCGTCATAGTTGACTTTGGCAGATCCGGCAAGATTGTGATTCTGGTAGACAATCAGGCAGATTTTGAGCGTCTCAAAACCCTGGATGTCAATCAGATTATCCGAGAACTCAATCTTGAAATGGATGAGAAAACGGGCAAGTTACACGTAGTGGAGCTTAAAGGCAAGGAAATCGTGACCGTAAGAGAAGATGCCCAGGAAACGGAGGTTTCGGTAGGTAGGTTCCGTGTGATCGTGGATGAAGGCGGGGACAAAACCCATGTAAGGGTGGAATCCAAAGACCGAAAGCCTAAAAAAGTAGACCCGGGATTCAGGACTTATTTCAACTTTGACCTAGGTATCAACAACTATTTGGAAGACGGCAATTTCCCAAGCGGTGCATCCCCTTACTCCGTGAAAGGCTGGGGAAGCTGGAATGTAGGCCTCAACTGGATGGCCAGCCAGAGAGTGGCCAAAGGTGCCTATTGGGACTTCGGACTGGGTGTGCAGTGGTACAATTTCAAATTTGAAGACACCCGATTCCAGGCTGTCAACCAAGATGGAAATGTTGCCTGGGTCCTAAGAGACGATGTAGCAGGTTTCAAAAGCAAGGTTTCTGCCTCTTACCTCACCGCCCAAACCCTCTTCAGATTGGATTTTGGCAAAATGAACGATGCAGGCAGAAACGGTTTGAGAGTCGCGGCCGGACCTTATGCGGGGTACAGATTAGGCGGCAGAAGCAAGTACGTCTATAGAGACCTGCCGACTTCAGGTCGCAGAAGAGAAAAAGAAAGCGCTGGTTCGTACCTCAACAACCTTCGCTATGGTGTCAGAGGCGAGGTTGGGTTTAGAAGCGTAACCTTCTTCACCACCTACGATCTCAACGAACTCTTCCTTCCAGGACAGGGCCCAAGCTTGAATCCTATTTCCTTTGGATTGGTATTTTAAATCAACGAAGCATTTTTAGTCATGAAAAAAGTCAATTTAGTCATATTAGCCTTCCTTTGCTTGCAGCTACCCTTTTTGGCTCAGGCACAGGAGAACAAAGAGGTTTTGGTCGAAGAAAATGAATCGAAGGTTCCCATGCTAAAAGGGAACATGAGATTCCACACCAAAACTTATGAAGACCAATCCCAAAACCGCAATAGGACCAATGTGGATTTCTCCTATGAGCACAGCAGTGAGGCCATTTACAAAGATGGCCAAAACCTCATCTCCCGCTCCTATTTTACCATCGACCTTGGAAAGGGAATTTGGAATGGAGAATCTACAGCACCCGATGTGAGAGTGTGGGGCAGTTGGATGGTAGGTTTGAATGCCGTGAGACAGATGAAAGTCAGCAACAACTTCTATGTGAAGGGGCTCGCTGGAGTGCATTTCCACAACTTCAAATTTGCCGATGACAACATCCAGGCCATCAAAGGGGCTGAAAGTGTGGAATTTTTGGAAAGAGCGGGTGGAATCAAGTCCAAAATTGCTGCTTCCTACCTAACCCTGGCGCTGATTCCAAAGATCAGTACCGGACACAACGGTTTCAGGATAGGTGCCGGCCCTTATGCGGGTTACCGCCTGGGAGGCAGGGGCAAGTTTGTCTACCAAGACAATGGCCGAAACAAAGATTTTGACCGCAGCGATATGTATCTGGAAAACCTCCGCTACGGTATTAGGGGTGAATTAGGCGTCAGCTGGCTGGACTTCTTCTTCAACTATGACCTCAACCACGTCTTCCAGTCCAACCGAGGGCCGGAGGTAAGTGCCATGAGCTTTGGTATCATTCTTTAAATTACATTATTTCTTATTCAACTTCTTTCCCATGAAATCATTATTTATAACTCTTATAGGCCTCCTAATGGCTTTCAGCACTTTTGCCCAAAGGCAGACTTTGGTAGACGTGCAAAAATCATATGAAGGCATCAGCATGATAGAAATCGAAGCCGGTGTGTTGGATGTGGTTTATAAAGGCGCGGACTCCCCAACTGTTGAAATGGAAGCACGGCTGGAGGCAGAGGAAGACAGAGGCCAGGACCTTGTTTTCGTAACAGTAGGCAACACTTTGAAAATCTCCTACCAACCCCCCAAAAGACGGAGAAACCAAAATGACAACAGCCGTGGCCATATCAACCTTACCGGTCCCAGCGACATGCAGCTTTTCATCAATACTGTGGCGAGCAAAATCAGGGTTGAAGATACTGATAGTTTTGAAACGCACATTGGTTTTGTATCAGGCAGTGTGGAACTCAACAATGTGGATGGGGACGTCTATCTTGAAGGTACCTCTGGCGTAATAAAGGCCAATAACATCGGAGGTAGCGTTTTTTGCGAAACTACCTCCGGTAAAGTGGAACTTAACGGCGTAGGCCGCGATGTGAGTTACAAGTCGGTAACCGGCAGCTTGAATGCCCATGATATCGGCGGCATAGTGGATGCCTCGATTACCTCCGGAAGGATAAATATGACTGATGTGCACGAGATCGGCACTATTAATCTGACCTCAGGAAGTGCCAAAGCTGAAAACTCCGGTTTGGGAGTAGCTACCTACTTGGAGGGCAGTTCGGGCTCCATAAAGATCCAGACTCCAAGCAACCTTCAGGATTTCAACTTTGACATTTCAGCAGCCAGCGGTTCGGTGACCATCGGCAATTCCCGCTCACGTACCCTCCGGGTAGACAACAACGCCCGGCATACCATCCGGGGAAGCATTGCCTCGGGGAGTATCGTGATTGAAAACTAGTCCATTGGCACGTCCATATTTCTCCAACAAGTTCTTATACGCTCCATCTCTTAAAGCTTTTGAAGCCAAGTATCTTCTTAAGGGATGGAGCATTTTTTCGGTAAATGAAACCGTGTACGTATCTGAGATGAAGTTTAGGAAACTTCTTGTCCCAAAACTTACCAGTTCCTTTTTCTTCAGCATACCATGAAAAATCATCAAAGCATCCTCAAATCCCCTTCTTCCAGGAATTATCTTATGCTCAAATTTGACAAGATTTAATCCTGGATTCAAAAGTGCGTAAGGAGTCAATGGCAAAATTGTAAAGGACCTTCCAGCTGGCAACATCTCCAATTCACCTCCTTTTAACCGGATACACAAAGCACCCTCCAGGCATTTAAATACGTGGATGGTCTTTTTATGATATTGGCTGGGCACCTTGAAAGTAGGGTTTAACCGCACATGCATGATATTGCAAGTACCGTCATTTTCACTGGTGGTACTGACAAATTCCACGGAATCCCCTGTGATGGGGTGAGTGGTTATAATACGCTGTTTTATGATTTCTAACATGATTTCTAAAGTGTATGAGAGTGGTTAAAAGCTGCCGACCCGAAGGCCGACAGCTAACTGCAATTAAAAAAAATGGATCAATTCCACCCGCCCCCTAAAGAGCGGTACATCGAAGCAATTGCCTGCAATTGCTCCCGCTTCAGCTCAATGTATTCCAATTCAGCATTCAGTGCCCTGCTTTGGCTATTGATCACCTCCAGGTAATTGGCATAGCCCACTGAAAACATGGTATTGGAGTTTTCCACAGACCGCTTCTGTACGTTTACTTCCTGTTTCTTGACAGTTAATTGTTCCTCCAAAGTGGAGTACACATTCACCATATCAAGCACTTCCAAATAACTTTTCAGGACCGTTTGTTCATAATCCAGCCAGGCGAGTTTTTGGGAGGCCGTGGCCTCTTCGTAGGCGGATCTGATACGCCTGCGATTGAAAATCGGTGCGGACAGACCGGCGCCAAGCTGATACACCGAGGAGGCTGGATTCAAAAACAGCTTGCTGAAATCAAATGCATTAAAACCAGCCATTCCAAAGAGCTGAAGAGAGGGAAAGAAGTCTGCACGGGCTACGTTGACATCGGCCTGGCTGGCGGCCAGTTCTTGTTCTGCCCTTCTCACATCAGGTCTAAGTCTGAGCAGATCTGCTGGCAGGCCCAAGGAAATAGCCCTAGGCTTGGCAAAAGCAGGATCCAACCCTACCCTTTCGATTTGCTCCGGGTATTTCCCCGATAGCTCACTGATATTCAGCTCCACTGTTCTCAACTCCCTTTTCTTGTGAATAAGCAAAGATTTGGAATTGAGCATCTGGGCCTCAAATTGGTCCACGGCGAGTTGGTTTTCCTTACCTGAATTTTTCAAATCCTTGGAGAGTTCAAATGCCAATTCCTGCAACTCAATATTTTTCTCCAAAACGGCAATCTCCTCATCCAAACCCAGCATTTCATAATATTGATGGGCCACTTCGGCCACCAGCCAAGTTTGGACATTGCGCAGCATCTCCTCGGAGGCCATGTATCTGGCAGCAGCAGCTCTTTTCTGACCTGAAAGACGGCCCCAAATATCCAGCTCCCACCCGAATTCAGCTCCTATGATAAAGTCCGGATAAGGAGAAGGAAGGCGTTTGTCGGCGGGAAGAAATTCGGAAAAATTGGTATCCGTATTTCCTATTCCATCCATGGTGTAGTCGCCAAACCTGCGCACACTAGCTCCCGCCATGGCATTTACTTCAGGCAACCTGCCTAGTCTTGCGGCCTTAAGCCTGGCCTGGCTTATTCGGATGTTTTCGAGTGTTTTCCTCAAATCCTGGTTATAGACCAATGCCGTGTCTATAAGCGCCTTAAGGTGATCATCCTCAAAAAAGGACTGCCAAGGGGCCACGGCAATTGTTTCGATTCCTTCTCCTTCCACCTGATAAGCCTCGGGGACATCCAACTGGATATCACCCACGGCCTTTTGAGGCACCTTGCAGGCTTGTAGGAGAAAGAAAGCCGATATGATTATCAATAAATATCTCATGATTAATTTAATACATTTTCAGTTTTAGGCTTCTTAAACTTGCTGGAAAGGGTTTCAAAAACCACGTATAATCCAGGAATGATAAATATCCCCACCAGGGTGCCTATCAACATCCCCCCCGCAGCAGCAGTACCTATGGTCCGGTTACCTATGGCCCCGGCTCCTGTTGCAATGGTTAGGGGAATAAGTCCGCATATAAAGGCAAATGAAGTCATCAGAATCGGCCTCAGCCTTTCCACACCGCCTTTCATGGCTGATTCTATGATGCCCATTCCTTTCGACCGGTTCTGAATGGCTATCTCAATGATGAGGATTGCATTTTTCCCCAATAGGCCGATAAGCATTATCAGGGAAACCTGTGCATAGATGTTGTTTTCCAAGCCAGTGAGTTTGAGGAAAAGGAAGGACCCAAATACCCCAGCCGGAAGGGAAAGGATTACGGGAAGAGGCAACAGGTAACTCTCATATTGTGCTGCCAAAAGCAGGTAAACAAACAACAGACAAATCAAGAATATATAAATAGCTTGATTGCCCGACTCGATCTGCTCTCTGGTCATCCCCGACCAATCTATATCATAACCCCTCGGCAAGATATCCAAGGCCGTTTCTTCCACGGCCTTGATAGCATCGCCCGAACTGAATCCGGGAGCCGCATCCCCATTGATCATGGCGGAAGTAAACATGTTGTAGCGGGTGAGTTGCTCGGGACCATACACCCGTTCCATGCTAATGAAGCTGGAGTAAGGCACCATGTTGCCGTTGTCGCTTTTGGCAAACATTTCCAAAATAGCCTCAGGATTGGCCCGGTACTGTGGGGCCGCCTGGATCATCACCTTGTACATCATACCAAAGCGGATGAAATTGGAGGCATAAAAACTCCCCACCAGGCTTTGCAGCGTCTCCATGGCCCCATCTATGGACACACCCAAGCGGGCGGCCTTGTCATGGTCCACATGAAGTACGTATTGTGGAAAGCTGGGGTCGAAATTGGTAAAGACCTCATTTAGTTCTTCCCGCTCATTCAGGGCAGTCAAAAACTCCTGGGTGGTGCGGGAAGTCTGGTCCAGACTTCCCCCCGTTTTATCCTGCAGGCGCAGTTCAAATCCGGAGGCATTTCCAAAACCAGGAACAGTGGGCGGAGAAAAGAATTGGATTTCCGCACCAGTGATGTGGGAGGTCCTTTCCTGATATTCCCGAATGAGCTCTTCAACTCCTTCCGCTCTGTCAGACCAGCTCACCAAGTTGATCATGCCCATGCCATAGGAGGCACCGGCCGTTTCGGTAAGCAAGCTGTAGCCAGCCAAGGTCGAGATGGTTTCTACCTCCTCAAGGGGTAGCAATGCCGCCTGAACGTCATCAAGGATCGTTTTGGTTCTTTCCACTGTGGCCCCGGGAGGTGTGGTGACATTGACATAGATCATCCCCTGATCCTCTGTAGGGATAAAGCCGCTCGGCACTACACTGGCCATCCCAAAAGTGGCAACCAAAAACAGCCCGAGAGCTCCAAATGTAACCGTTCTTCTTCCCACGATTTTGGAAAGCACCTTTGAATATTTCCCAGCTAACTGTTCGTACTTCTCATTAAACTTGTCGAAAAACCTCTGCAGCCAGCTTTTTTTCCCCTCATGGTGTGGGGGTTTGAGCATGATGCTACATAGAGCTGGTGAAAGGGTCAGCGCATTTACCCCGGAAATCACAATGGCAATGGCCAAGGTGAGCGAAAACTGTCGGTAAAATATTCCCACCGGTCCAGATAGGAAACCGACAGGCACAAACACCGCTGACATCACCAAGGTGATAGCCACGATAGCTCCCCCGATTTCCTTCATGGCCGCCAAGGTGGCCTGATAAGCATTCATTTTTTCCTCATGCATCTTCACGTGCACGGCTTCCACGACCACAATAGCATTATCCACCACTATCCCAATGGCTAGGACCAGCGCAAAGAGAGTCAAAAGATTGATGGAGAACCCGAATAGCTGCATGAAAAAGAGCGTTCCCACCAAAGAAACAGGCACGGCTATCGCCGGAATCAGGGTAGACCTGAAGTCCTGCAGGAAAATAAACACGACCAAAGAAACCAGCAGAAAAGCTTCCAGCAAAGTAATCAACACCTTGGAAATGGAGGCATCCAAAAACCTGGAAACGTCATAACTCACGTTAAACTCCATGGATGGCGGAAAGCTGCTGTCCTGCAATTCGGCCATTTTGTCTTTGATATTGGCAATCACCTCACGGGCATTGGAACCTGGGCGCTGCTTGATCATGATGGAGGCAGAAGGCCGGCCATCCGTCATCGATACCATGTTATAATCTTGGGAACCAAATTCCACTTCCGCCACATCCTTGATTTTCAACAAGGAGCCGTCCGGCAATGCTTTTAAGGTGATATTTTCATAATCTTCTTCCCGGTTGAATTTCCCCGTATACTTCAATACGTACTGAAGCATTTGGGGAGACTGGTCAGAGCTGATACCGGATTTACCCGGTGCGGCTTCCACATTCTGCCTGCGGATGGCTTCTGTGATGTCTTGGGGAGATAACCCATAGGATACCAGCCTGCTCGGATGGAGCCATATACGCATGGAATAATCCCTTGCCCCCATGATTTCGGCAAAGCCTACCCCATCAATCCTTTTGAGTTCAGGAAGGATATTGATATCGGCAAAGTTGTAGACGAAGCGCTCGTCCTGCAAAGTATCCGAGCTATACAGATTGAGGTAAAGCAGCATACTGTTTACTTCCTTCTCTGTCTGCACCCCGGCACGGATCACCTCCTCAGGTAGCTCATCCACTACTGTGGCAACCCGGTTTTGAACGTTTACTGCAGCCTGATCGGGATCGGTACCCACATCAAAAACCACCGTCACCACGGTGACTCCGTCATTGGTATTTACCGAAGACATATAAGTCATCCCCGGCACACCGTTGATAGCCCTTTCCAGCGGGGTGGCCACAGCCTTGGAAAGTACTTCAGCATTGGCCCCAGTATATCGGGCCGTCACGGTGACCGAAGGGGGTACGATATCGGGAAACTGGGTAATGGGCAGTGAAGTCAGCGCCAAAATTCCCAGTAGCGTAATAAAGACCGAAATTACGGTCGATAGTATGGGCCTTTTGATAAACAATTCTAACATCTCAACCTTGCCCCTCCCCTAGCTGACTATTCAATTCTCCATAGACTTCCTGAGATTCCACTTGTTGGGGCTGGATTTTCACCCCGTCCTTTACCTGCTGTATGCCTTCAAATACAATCTTATCGCCCGGTTCGAAACCTGATGCGGCATAAAACACATCATGTCTTTTGATAGGCTTAAAGCTTCGGACCTTTACTTCGTTATCAGCATTTACCACATAGACATAGCTGAAATCCTGTATCTCGAAAGTGGACTTCTGGGGAATAAGATATACATCATCAAGCTGGTTGGTCATTTCAATCTTGCCGCTTGCCCCGTGTTTGAGCAGACTATTGGGATTGGGAAATCGCACCCTAAAAGCAATCGAGCCCGTGCCTCTTTCAAAATCGGCCTCCATCGTTTCCAGTTGCCCTTTATGCGCATAGGTGGTACCGTCGGATAGGATCAGGGACAGGTCTTCAATGACGTTATCTTCACCTTCCTGCTGGATCTTTTTCCGCATGTAATTGAGGTATTCATTTTCATTGATCTTATAGTAAGCAAACACCTCGGAGATGTCTGTGATATTGGTCAGCAGATCCCCGGCAGTCACCAAGCTTCCGATTTTGAAGGGGATCCTATCGACAATGCCATCAAAAGGCGCCCTTATCGTAGTATAGGAAAGCCCGGTTTGGGCATTGTTGAGGGTAGATTCAGCTTCTGCAATAGCAGATTCAGCCACAGCCCGCTTGGACTTGGCCAGTTCCAGTTCCGACTCGGTGATGATATCCTTTTCCACGAGCACCTTTAGCCTTTCCACTTCCAGGCTGGCGGCTTTGGCCTCTGCCCGGGCCTGCATAAGCCGTGCGTTGGCACCGTTGACCATCTCATTGAATTCCATGGAGGTGAGCTGAAACAAGGGTTTGCCTTTCTTGACAAACTCACCTTCATCCACGTAGATTTTATCCACAAAGCCTTCCACTTTGGCCCTTACTTCCACAAACTGTACAGCCTGTATTTCACAGATATAGGTTTGGGGAATCTCAATGGACTGGGGATGAAGCTCCAAGACCGGAATTTGGGGTATTTTATTTTTTTCGTCGTTTTTACTGTGGCCCTGGTTACAGGAGCTGGCACCAAGGGCCAGTCCGACAAAAACAAACAGGGTCATAACTGTTCTAACAGGCAACAAGACAGCCGTCTCAGCCTTAAGAATGCTAAAGAATTGCATAATAATAGAATAAATAGATTAGGATAACATATGCGCGAACGCCATACTGCCAACAAAGCAGTACAAGTTAGACCACCATAGGATATGGTCAGTTAGTTAAGAAAACAATAGGGCACTTAGGGCGCGTTGGGGCAGGCAATGCGGTCCAGAAGGACCTGTAGTGGCAAATGAATACCTATATGCTGTATGGGGAAGGAGACCTTGGGGATTTCCTTTGTTATTTCCAGGTTAAAAATCAAGGCCAATGGAAGGATTACAGCCCTTTCTACTTTGGAATAGGGTTGGGAATCACTTCTGGATACGGAGGTAGGAAAGTCGATGTCATCAAACTCCAGCGCTTCCACGGCTGCGGATTGATAATCCTTGCCTATAAAAATCCTATCCTCATGGTCAGCAAAAGAAAGTACCAGCAGGAACACTGCCAGCAATCTGGTCAAGAAGACCGTAACCGTTTTTGGATCTTTCATTTGCATGTTACAAAATTAGGCATACCAAAATGAGGATGCAATTAATTAAGCATAAAAAGTGTACCAGTTTTTGGGAGGAGACGGAAGACCGAAGACAGGACAAGTTCTCGGAAAGAAAAGGGACACAGACCTGCCTGACTGCCAAAGTGATTAGCTGGGGCAGGCAGGGTCCCACAGGGTTTAGCACTGAGTTGCACAGAGCCTGTCTGCCGACAAAGGCAGGTCCCTGCTTTGCGGATAAGTTTAACAGTAATCCAATCATTGACGCAGCCAATGGCCTTCGCCGTGAATTCGTGGTGCCCTAGCCATTTGCTTTTTCAACTAAAACTTTTAAACTTTACGCAATCAAATGACCCATACCTACAACCAAATGCACTATATCGTCTATTTGAGTTCATCCGTCCATAAATTAACCGAGGAGCAGCTGCAAGAGATTCTGGTGAAGAGCAGGGAAAACAACCAAAAAAAGGGAATTACAGGGCTGCTCATTTACATGGATGGGAGCATAATCCAGATTTTGGAAGGAGAAAAAGAGAAGGTGATGCCCTTGTACAAAACTATCGGTCAGGACCCCAGGCATAGGGGTATTATCCGATTGAAGGAAGGGGATCTGGAAGAACGGCTTTTCCCAGACTGGTCAATGGGCTACCATTCAATTTCCCCTGATGAAGCAAGGGAGTTGACGGGGTTTAAGTCGACCGGAGATGTGGATTTTTATAATTTTCTAGGGGAAAAAGAACAGCATCCGGCTTTGACGGTTTTCAGGGCTTTTGTGAAGAACAATAGAATTTAGGGAGACATTATCGGGTATTAAGTACTAGGTACAAAGTACTAAGTAACCACATAAAGTACTGCAGCAGTACAACTTAGTACCTAGTACAATAAATTAATACTTCCTCTTGAAAATCTTCCTATTTCTATCCACTTCCACAAAATCATGGCGTTTGTCGGAGAAAAGCATGGATTCCTTGCTTCCCAGACCTAGGTAGCCAAAAGTACAGAGACTGTCATGGAAAAGGTTAAACACCCTATTTTGTAAGCTTTGGTTGAAATAGATCAACACATTGCGGCATAGGATGAGCTGAAATTCATTGAAAGAAGTGTCGGCAGCAAGATTATGGACAGAGAACACCATGTGTTTTTTCAGCCTGCTGTCGAATATAACTGAACCGTAATCCGCCGTATAGTAATCCGATAGTGATTTTTTCCCACCTGCCTCATTGTAATTTTTGCCATAAAGCTCCATGAGCTCTTGACTGTACACCCCTTTTTTAGCCAAAAACACCACCCTTGGATTCAGATCCGTTGCATAAATGATGGACCTGTTCAGCAGCCCCTCCTCTTCGAGTAAGATTGCCGTGGAATAGGCCTCCTCCCCCGTGGAGCAGCCTGCAATCCAAATCTTGATAACAGGGTAGCTCGATAGCTTTTTAACTACCGTTTGCCGCAAGGCCTGATAAAATTCCGGATCACGGAACATCTCGGTGACGTTGACGGTAAACTCTTGGACAAAGCTGGCAAACACATGCTCATTGCGGAGCAATATCCTGGTCAAATCAGAAATAGTGGGGATCTTATGGATTTCCATAAAATACATAACCCTCCGCATAGCAGAACTCTTCGCATACTCCGTAAAGTCGAAGCCGTATGCGGAATTGAGATCCTCGAAGAGGCGGTGGATCTCGATTTCATTTTCAATAAATGAGTGAATAATGCAGCAGTTTAAAGGTTTTATATAAAAACACCTGAAAGGATGTTTTTCAGGTGTTCATTTAGTTTCAAAGATCATGCACAGATTTGTAATAATACGCACATTTCTAAAACAGGATATAATATCAGTTGTTTATTATTTATACATCCAAACTCTCAATAAAGAGATCAATTGATTGATATTCACTGGCTTGGACACATAGTCAGACATTCCAGATGCTAAGCACTTTTCACGATCACCTTTCATGGCTTTTGCCGTAAGGGCTATAATTGGAATGTGGTCAAACTGCGACATTTTCCTGATGGTCTGGGTAGCTTCATAGCCATCCATTTCAGGCATCATCACATCCATCAACACCAGGTCTATCTCGGATTCTTTTTGGATGGTATCCACGGCTACCTTACCATTCTCCGCTGTGATGCACACCAGACCCTCCGCTTCCAGAGCATTGGTTAGCGAGAAAATGTTACGGCTATCATCATCCACAATAAGGATTTTCTTGCCTTTAAGTACCTCATCGGTCCTATGCAGCTTACGGATGATCTGCTGCTTCTCTGCCGGCAGTTTGGACTCTACCCTATGCAGGAACAAGCTGGTTTCATCCAACAGGCGGTCATGGCTATCCACGGTTTTCAATACGACAGTATCAGCCAGCACATTAAGTTTCAAGGCTTCTTCTTTGCTTAGGTCCTTGGCGGTATAGACTATGATTGGTGTTTTTCTGATTTTTTCATTGGCCTTGATGCGTTCCATTAGCTCGATGCCCGTCATATCCGGCAATCCAAGATCTAGGATAATACAGTCAAAATTGTCACTGTTGAGCATATCTTCAGCCTCTCTGCCACTGAAGGCAGGGAAGGAACGCACATCCCCATTTCCAATCAATTCCTGAATGGCATTATTGTGCTGCACGTTATCTTCTATGATCAAAAGTTTCTTGAGCTTTTTCTTTATAAACTCCTCTACTCTTCCAAATGATGCGGTCAGATCTTTCTGTGAAAGAGGCTTCTGAAGGAAGTCAAATGCCCCCAATTCAAACCCTTCCTTACGCTTGTCATAGCCAGAAATTACCTGGACAGGAATATGGCGCAAATGCGGATCGGTCTTCATCTTTCTCAGCACCTCCGTACCATCCATCACCGGAAGTTTCACATCCAGCAACATGGCATCCGGCTGGTAGTGTCGTGCAAGACTCAACCCAACATCTCCTTGGTGGGCGATGATACCCTTATAGCCTTTCTCCCTTACAAATTTGAGCAACACATTGGCAAACGACAGGTCATCCTCCACGATCAAGACAATCTTATCCGTAGCCTTGATCTTGTGCCTATCATCCTCAATCTCCACCACCACTCCGGCAGTGGGGTCTTCCACTGGCTTCTGGATACTGGCCTCTTCGAGTAAATCATCCAGATCCTCTACCGGGGAAGTATAATCTTCGATGATAAATCCACTATCCAACGGTAGGTACAGGGTGAAAACACTGCCCTTTCCTTCTTCACTTTCCAGTTGGATTTCCCCACCCAATTTGGTAGCGATTTCTCGGCTGATGGATAATCCCAGGCCAGTGCCCCCAAACTCCCGCTTAGTAGAGCCATCCACCTGCTGGAAGGCTTCAAATATCACTCCCTGCTTATCTTTTGGAATCCCGATTCCGGTATCCGTCACTCTAAACACCAGGACTTTTGGATCCTGATTCAGCTTCTTGCTGCCGAAGTTTCCATTTGACCTCACGATTTCAACATCAAAAGTCACCTGTCCTTCCGAAGGGGTAAATTTGAAGGCGTTGGAAAGCAAGTTGCGGAGGATCTGCTCCAGCCTCAACTTATCCGTAACAATAGGTTGCTTCACATCATCATCCTCGTAATTGACAGCAAACTCTATATTCTTCTTGACAGAAAGCTCTCTAAATTGTTTGTAAATTTTCTTAATCAGTTCATCCAGCTCCACCTGTTCTGCTTCCAGTTCAATTTTACCGGATTCCACTTTAGAAAGATCCAGTATCTCATTAATTAAGTTCAACAGGTCATTTCCAGAGCTGTGGATGTTTTTGGCAAACTCCACATCTTTGTCTGACAGCGTCTTGGCACGGTTGTCGGCAAGAAGTTCAGCCAAAATCAGGATACTGTTCAGCGGGGTTCTCAATTCATGCGACATGTTGGCCAGGAACTCAGACTTGTACTTGCTGTTCATTTCAAGCTCCTTGGCTTTGGTCTCCAGCTCAATCTTGGCTTTCTCCAGTCTACCCTTTTGATCAGTCAGTAAGGTGGCTTTTTCTTCAAGTTCCTCGTTGGTCTGCTGGAGCTCAATCTGCTGGGCTCTAAGCTCAACCTCAGACTGCTCAAGCATGGAAGTCTTGGTATGGAGCTCCTCATTGGTTTGGCGGAGTTCCTCCTGCTGGGCTTCAAGCTCTTCGGCTTGTCGCTGGGTTTCTTCTAGAAGTTCTTTGGTCTGGGTTCTAGACTGGTTGGTATGGAAGGCGATGGCGATGTTCTCACCCATCAATTCCAGTAACTCTCTTTCCAGATCAGTAAATTCATCGGCAGTACCCAATTCGACCACCCCTTTGAGTTCTCCATTATAGATAAACGGGAAAACTATTATATGATTAGGTTCTTTAGTACCCAAACCGGATGTGATAGGAAGATAATCCTTAGGAATGTTGGAGAAAACTATCGTTTTTTCCTCCAAGGCCGCCTGGCCTACCAGTCCCTCTCCAAATTCGATTACATTGGTATTGCCTTTACGGTTGTTGAAGGCATAGCTTCCATAGAGGTGAAGCGCCCCGTTTTCATTGAGGTAGATGGCGCCGATCTGGGCCTCCAGGTATTCAGCCAGGAAGCTGATGATATTCTGGGCAAGCTCACGCAGGTCCCTATCCCCCCTGATGGAATTATTCAATTCAGAATTACCGGTAAGCAGCCAAGTTCGATTTTCATTATCCAAAGAGAGGTGCTTGAGGTCATCCTTCATTCTATTCAAGGCAATTCCCAGCTTGTCCTTCTCGCTTCTTACGGGGATTTGGATGTTATAATTGCCCTTTCCAATATTTTCAGCCGAGTACACGTAGTCCCTGGTCACATTTACCATCTCATTAAATGACTGGCTGAGACTTCCTATTTCATCCTTGGAATCAATGTCGAGTTTAAGCTCCAAGTCACCCTCCGCGATCCTGTTGGCCGCAGCCTGTATCCGCTGAAATGCGGAGGTAAGATTGTTAATAATATAGTTTACAAAAAATGCTATAAGGGCCAAAAATATGAGAACTATGGCAAAAGATGTATAAATAGTGGTATTTACCGCTTCCAGTTGGGCCTGGGCCAAATTTCTAATCGCTGCGTTGGATCGGTCCTCAACCCCTTTTAGCAGATTGAGATACCCTGTGGCATTTTGCATCCATTCTTGTGCGGTAATACCAAAATTATCTAGAGTATAGTCAGCCGTAGCGGCCTGCATTAGTTCTAGTGTTCTATTTATTTGGGGGTTTACCTCTGCCTGCGTATTGTAATAACCTATTACTTCAGGTGAGCTGGCCCGCATGAAACTTTCCAGTTTTACTTGGTACTTTCCAACCGCGGCTGAATAGTTACTGTAATCCGGCCCATTGAAGCCTCCCCTTCTAATATTTTGGTTCAGCTCATTTCTCGCCTGCCCAAAAAACTCTTTGGCATACATCAAGCTGATGTGGCCATTTAATAACCTTCTTACCTCCGAGTTCTGAGTAGTCAACACGGTTTCATGAGCCACATCTACCAAAGCCTTGTTGATAAAAGCAAACTGGGCCTGTACCGAATCGAGTTCAGCCCCAGGAGATTGCACATATGCCCTCAAGCCAGCCATTATTTTGTGGAATTCAGCCTCCCCGGCTCTTTCTTCCTCTGTAAGTGACACTTCCTGCAAAAAGGTTTCAAGTGCAGCATCTGTCTTTCTCTGCTCGGTTGCCAAGCGAGATCCCATCTGTGCCTTATCGCCGAGGATGTATTCCAAGGAGTACAGACGTTCTGCCTGCAACTCATGAATCAGGTCCGACATTTTGGCTGTCCTCAACACATCTTCCTGAACCTGCTGAATGTTGGCCCTGGTTTGGAACTGTGTCTGCAAATGAATCACCAAAAAATAAAAAAGCGCCAAGATCGGGATCATGGCAATCAGCATCAACTTGGTCTTAATTGACAGATTCTTTATGAAATTCATACTTGTGCAAGGTTTTGAGTGCTCAAATATAATTTAATTTTGTTAAAGCACTCTAAATTTTATGGAAAACAGCCAATTATAGCCGTAAATTTTAAGGGTTTCCACCCACAAACCTGTTTAAAAATCATTTTTTATTTAAAAAGTTCAACTGATCAAAAAAACCTCTACAGACTTTTGTTTAAGTTTAAAAAACTATCCCTCAACATTTTAGGATAGTAGCTAGTGTAAACCAGGATTGGGCTAGGCGTACACAACTAAATTCTGAAGCAAAAATCATACCAGCTGGAACATATGAATAACCCCTAAACCCCTCTAACTTTTCGGCAAAGTAAAACAAAAGGTACTGCCATTGCCCACTGCTGAGTTGACCCAGATTTTGCCATCGTGATTATCGACTACCCTTTTACTGGTAGCCAGACCTATGCCGGTTCCTGGAATATCCTTATAAGCATGCAGCCGGTGCATAAAATCAAATATCACAAGGTAATCTTCCTGTTCGATCCCCATCCCGTTGTCCTTGATCTTAATGACATAATAATCGCCTTTCTCTTCAAAGGAAACTGAAATCACTGGAACGGCATAAGAACGGTATATGATAGCATTGGAGATCAAATGTTTGAATAGGATTTGAAGCTGGGATTTTACTCCATTGACTTTGGGGAGGTCATCTTTGAATAAAGAGATTTTACTTTGATTTTTTCCAGTCGCCTCTTTTAAAGCCAGGTCGAATACTTCATTCAGATCGACGGTCTCGGAATTTGGACCTTTATCAATTATAGATAAATATTCCTTAAAATCTAGCAGCATTTGCCTCATCCGGTCAGAATTGTCTTTCATTACCGAAAAAATCTCATCAGCCTGCATGTTGGGCTTCAGTAGGTTTTTAATTTTCAGAATAGACAACATATCCGTAATTGCACTGACTGGATTTAGGAGAGTGTCTGAAGCGGAATTGGCAAATCTGTCCAGCTCTTTATTTAGTTCCCCTAGTTTTTTCGCCTCTATTTCTGCTTTTTTCTTGGCAGAAAGCAGCTCCTGTTCGTACAGGATCCTCTGCTTAACATTGGTAACCGAAATGCAAAAAACCGGTGAAGCCAATTCCTGAGACATCATTTTTTTTAAATTCAGAAGAGATGGAAGGGTCTTGGAGCCATTACCTTTCAACTCCATATTAATTTCAGCCACTTCCCCTTTCATTTGCAAAAGAGGCAGCAGATGCGTTTCAAAAAACATTCTTCCCCCTATGTTGAGAAAATCCTGAAAACTTTTGACCGACACTACATCTGAACGGTCATACCCTAGCCAGTTCAACAGCGTTTGATTGGCTTCAATTATTCTTCCATCTGTCCAAATGGTAAGCAGCCCACAAGGTGCATTTTGGAAAAAATTAACCATATCCTCTATTTTAGCATTATTATTCAACCCAGGTAATTTTTGATGGCTTCAATAGTAAGCTCCGGTGCCGTCAGGTGCGGGCAGTGTCCCGAAGCATCTAACTGAATCAATTCCCCTTTCGGAAGATTCTTTTCAACATAACGCCCCACTTCCAGGGGCGCAATTGCATCTGGATGGGTTTGCACCACCAATGTGGGCACCAGTACATTTTTTAAATCCTCCCTATTGTCACCCAAGAAAGTCACCCTAGCAAAATGCTTGGCTATATCTGGGTCCATACTGCAAAAGCTGCTATTGAGTTCTTCCGAAAGCTGCGGTTGCTCAGGGTTGCCCACAATCACCGGTGTGATAAAGCTTGACCAGCCCATGTAATTGTTTTCCAGGGTCTGCACCAGCTCATCAATATCACTCTTGGAAAAACCCCCAAAATACGCCTCGTCATTAATGTAACAAGGAGAGGGCCCTATCATGATTAGTTTCTCAAACAAATCGGGCCTCTCGGCAGCTGCCAAGGCACCGATCATGGAACTTACCGAATGGGCCACAAAAATGACCTCCTTAAGCTGCAACTCTTCCAGAAGATCTATCACATCTTCGGCATACCCTTCCAATGAACCATATTTCTGATAGTCATATTGGGATTGATCGGACTGTCCAGACCCCACATGATCAAACAGGACCACTTGATAATCATTTTCAAAGGCCGGAGCCACAAACCTCCACATGTTTTGATCACAGCCGTAACCATGCGAAAACACTATGGCCTGCTGACCCTGGCCAAACCTTTTTACATTATTCCTTTTTAATACATCTGTCATAAAAATCGATGTCTACACGCTTGCACGTTATAAGCCAATAAATTATGCCCAAAGTTAAATTTATTTTATTTATGGCAAAAATATTCCACATTATTTCCGGATAATTTGAGATAGTTTAACAGAACCCCACTTAACCCACTGCTACTTTCTCCGATATATCCTTCTCACAAAGTAATGGCATGATGATAGCTAGAGGTAAAATTGACCACCTAAAATGGAATTTTTATGGCAACTCAGGATAATTCCCTAGACTACAAATTGCTATACGAAATGGCCCCCTGCGGGTACATTCTCCTCGACCAAAACAGGAGGATAACCTCACTCAACGATACATTTGCAGAATGGACGGGACTTAACAAATCCGAACTGGAAGGAAGACCCATCGATGAGATGGCCAACCCGCACACTGCCTCATTTCTTAAAAAGCAATACTTCCCCCTGTTGGATTCCTTGGGCAGCATTCAGAAGATATTTGTGGACTTGACGGTAAATGACATCAAACTGGAATGCCTGATCCATGGCCGGATGATCCGTCAGGAGGACGAAGACCGCCCACACCAATATATCCTTACCCTGCAAAACCATACTGAATCCAACGCCTCAAAAAATGATTTACAAAAAGAGCATGACAAGATTCAGGAATATTACGATCGATGCAAAAGTATGGTATCAGATTACGAGAAAGCCCTGTTTCATGAGGCTTTGGGCGTAAACACTAAGGTCAAACAATTGGAATACAACATTGACGTCCTGCATGAAAAGGCCTTGATCCTCCATGAGGGCCGACATATTTTTCATGCATTAAGAAACATAAGCTACTCGGCTACCCGAACTATGGGAGATCTTTCCGATTATTTCCACTTGGATCCCCACCCCACCTTTTCCAAAGTCAACCTGAATGAAATAAGCAGAAAAATAGTGGAGGATTTTAAAAAGAACCCCAATTACAGTGACGCTACTTTCCGCCTAGGCAGAATGCCCCTTGTAACTGGGTGCAAAAAACAATTGCAGTTGTTATTATTCCACCTTATTCACAATAGCCTGACATTCAGATCCAATGCCGTGCCTGTGATCCACATCAAAGCCGAGCCCATGGGTGAGGCGGTCAAAATATGCGTCATTGACAATGGCCGTGGCATCGAAAAGAAGCATCAGAAGAAAATCTTTGATTTCCTCGTCCGTATCGCCAGCGACAACATCGAGGGCAGCGGCATAGGTCTGGCCATCTGCCGCCGCGTCATGGAAATCCATTCCGGCAAGATCCAAGTGGACTCCAAATACGGTAACGGCAGCAATTTCTACTTTACCCTGAAAAGGGCTTAAAAGTTTGTTTAGCGGCACTAAAAACCAACTGCCATAGGCTCTCCATTGAAATCTTCCTCTTCCCCAAAAGGATACATCCGGTCCAAAAGGGAACCGCCGTCAGACTTTGCTTCATCCAACAGGTCCTGAATCCTCGACCTCAAGCCAAAATATTCCATGGAACTCAAATCATTCAGTTTACCTCCCAGTCTCTTAAGCTTCACCAACACTGCCTCTACTCTTTCCTCCAGACCATCCACTTGCCCCAGCTCCAATTGCTCCTCCAGCTGCTCCAGTTTTCTCCTAATGTTACCGTATTGACTATTCATATCATCCATTTTTTAATCTAAAAATTACAATTATATACTATTTTGTCACAAAAAGGTTAATAAATAATTGAATTTATCTACAGAGAAGGTGTAATAAATATTAGCACCAAGCACAAGCCATTGAAAATCAGCCCTTCCCCACTCATATAAAATTCTTATAACAGTTGCCCTTCGCTCCCTAACTTTGCCTCCGAAATGCAAAGATGGATTTGCATAAGGTTGTTATAGTTTGGGAATGGCAGCGGGGATCCTGCTGCTTTTCTTTTTTGGTATAGCTGAGCTTTTTGCGGAAGCAAAAGGGACACAGAAAAATCAAATGAAGAATGATGAATGAGGAATAATGCTTGCCCGCCGGCAACACACCCCATCCGAAGAGCGAAGCTCGGAGGGGGGGGCGACGAGAATAGAAACGACAGATTGCCTCAGCCGAGCAAAATGGCTACAAACCGACTGCTGATGCTGGGAGTACTTGGTACCTGGTACTTTGTACTTAAAACCCGCTGTAAGTACGAAGTTAGAAGTACGAGGCACGAAGTGAACGAATGACGAAAAACTTGCATAACTAAAAATGTTTTCGCTATTTAAGGCCAGAAAAGTAAAGCTTACAAGATGACAAGTAGGGAGAAGGCGAGAATAGAGGCCTTACAGAAATTTAGATTGCTCAACACACCCCCCGAGCAGGAACTGGACGAAATCACACAACTGGCATCTTTGATTTGCGACACGCCCGTATCGCTTATTTCATTGGTAGACAAAGACGAACAGTGGTTTAAGAGCAAAGTGGGAACCGACCTGGTCTCCACTCCTATTGAACAGTCTTTTTGCAGACACGCCATTGACAGCGGTGAGGAGGTCTACATAGTGCATAATCCCCTCAATCACATGAATTTCCGGGAAAATAAACTGGTAACCAGCGATCCCCATATCCGGTTTTATGCGGGAGTGCCCTTGCGTACAGAGGACGGTCACGGCATAGGGGCCCTTTGTGTGATAGATAAAATGGAAAGGATCCTAAGCAAAAAGCAAATTGAAGGTTTGAAGATCCTGGCTAAAAAAGCCATGAGGTTTATCGAATACAAACGTACCATCAAGCACCAATACGAGAAACTCAAAAGGATCAACGCCCAGATCCTTCAACTAACAGACACTTTTCCGGGGATCATCTTTCAGTTGGAGATGACTCCCGAAGGCAAAATGTGGTTTCCCTTCATCAGCAAAGGCATCACGGTAATTCACCCGGACCTGGATATCGAAGACCTGCATAAAGATGCCATGAAGGCTTTTGAAGTCGTTCACTTGGACGATGTGCCCATGCTGCAGGCAGGAATAATCAAATCCTTCCAAGAACTAACCATGATGGACATGGAATACCGCATCACCGCCTCCCACTACCAGGACCGGGAAACCTGGCACTGGGTATATGCCAAACCGGAGCGTCTGGAAAACGGCAACGTGGTGTGGTACGGCACTTTTCAGGACATCTCCGAGAAGAAGGCCTACGTGGCCACCTTGGAAAAAATCATTTTTGACATCTCGCATGTCTTAAGGAAACCGGTAGCCAACCTTATGGGCCTCACCACCATGGTGGACAAGGAAAGCATACAGGACGACTCGATCAAAGCCATCTGCCAGCATGTCACCGCCACGGCTAATGAACTGGACAGCTACATAAGAGTCCTCAACGAGACCTACTCCGAGAAAAGAGACAGCTACGCCCCGTTGGACCTGGGAAGACTGCAAGACGAAGTAAAATATCAGGACAGTCACGAAATCAAATGATGAATGATGAATGAAGTATATATGCACGATAAAACCCTCATCCCCACACACCCCATCCGAAGAGCGAAGCTCGAGGGAGGGCTACGAGAATAGAGACGACAGATTGCCTCAGCCGGGCAAAATGGCTACAATCCGACTGCTGATGCTGTGAGTGCTTTGTACCTGGTACTCTTTGTACTTAGTACCCCTTCCCCCATCAAATCCACCCCTCCACATGCCCCTTGAGCAAAAAGGCATTGAAATTCTTGCATTCGGATTTCTTCAGAATATTCTTCCTATGCGATTTGACCGTTTCCCGGGAGATGAACAGTTTCTCAGCTATTCCGGTGCTGTCATGGCCCTCGGCTATGAGTTCAATGATTTCCTTTTCTCTTTTGCTGAAGAGGTTTTTATCAAACAGTGTGGGTAGATCTGTACGGTTATCCACCGGCAAATTGATAAAGGAGGGCTCCCCCTGAATGCCCAAAACGGAGAGCGTCTTGCTGTTTTCACACACCAGATGGTTGATGTTGGTATGGATGTTTATGGCATTGATAAAATTGTGGTTTTCATCCGTTGACAAGACCAAGGACTGGTGGTTAAACAGCTCGTACCCTCCATTGCCTACTTTGAAGCGGAGGTTGTAGCTGAATTTATAAGATTTGATTTTCTCTACCCCTATTTTCTCACGGATCAGTCTAAAGGCCTTGTCCTCGGCCTTGGATACAAACTCCACATCATCAGGATGGATTAGTTCGAGTACATCGTCAATCTTCTCAATGAAATCGGGGCTGAACCTATGGGCTTCCTCAAAGCCCTGGCTCATGGTGGTAATGCTGAAATCAGAGAAATCCACTAGGTAATAATAATTGGGCCCTGAGGCAAAAACGGGACTGAAGACCTCCTTCAGATCAAAATTTGGCAGGTTAATGGGGCTTCTTTTGTCTATTAGCTGCTTCTCCCACACCTTGTGCATTAAATCCAAACCTTTTTTCATTAGGTAAAAAGTATTGTTTACCTGCAATAAAAAAGATTTTGATCAATTTAACAAAACTTTATTGTAAAATTAAAAGATGGAAGACCGGAGACGGAAGACGAAACAACCTGGTACTTAGTATACCCACCCCCTTCGAACTTCCCAACTCACAGCCATCCCTCTTTCACCCCCTGCGATACCAGCTCCTTAAAGTTTTTACATCCGGATTTACTTAGAATATTCTTACGGTGGCTTTTGACGGTCTCGGGGGAGATGTTGAGCTTGTCGGCGATATGGAGGCTTTGCAGGCCTGCTGCCACCAGTTTGATTACCTCCATCTCACGTGAGGAGAACAGCAGGAAGCTTTTGCTGCATTCATTTTCATCAGTACCGCCCAGCACGTCAAGGTTCATGTAAGAAGGCGCCCCATCCAGTCCAAGAAGGGAAAGCTTGTAGTTGTTTTTGCGACCAAGGTGGTGGATGTTGGTATGGATGTTCAGCGACTTGCCCAGATTCCCCTTTTCGTCTACCGAAAGAATCAAAGACTGGTGGTTGAACATTTCGTAGGAGCCCTTTTTGGTCTTGAACCTGAAGTTATAGGACACCTTATAGGATTTTATGTGTTCGGATCCAATGGTCTCATAAATGAACTTGGAAGCCCTATCCTCGGCCTTGACCACAAAGTCCATGTCATCGGGATGGGTGAGGGCAAGCACCTGGTTGATGTGCTTGACATCCTTGGGATCAATACCGTGGGCTTCTTCAAAGCCGTTGCTAAAATTGGAGACGGACATATCATAGAAGTCCAGAATATAGAAATAAAAGGGACCCAGTGAAAAAATGGAGCTGATGAGTTCATCAAAATTCATGGATGGAAGGGTGGTGACTTGCCTATCATCCTTGATAAGCGACTGCCACACGCTGTGCATATCTTTTATCTCCTTTATCATGATATAAATTTACCCATTCTATCCCCCTTACGCATCCCCCTTTTGGGGTATTTTTGGATATACCTCTTCACGGTCCATTTTACGCATCGGCGCAAAGGAAAGGCGCAACGGGCGCAAAGTCTGATTTTATTTCCTTATTCCCTCCACGGCAAGCATCATTCGACATTCATTATTTCTTACTTCCCAGTTTAGTAGTGCGTGAAAAAAACCTTCCATGTCTATCATTTTCACGAGACCTGGAAGGTTTTACGGAACCAATCGTCATCCCAACACACCCCATCTAAGGAGCGAAGCTCGGAGGGAGGGCGACGAAAGCAGGGACGGTAAATAACCGAAAAGCCTTCAATCTACTCCAAAAAGCGCCACCTTGTCCTGCGGTGTACTCGGTACTTGGTATGTTGTCCTTGGTACCCCCTTCGTACGAAAATGAAACCCTCATCCCAACACACCCCATCCGAAGAGCGAAGCTCGAGGGAGGGCGACGAGAATAGAGACTACAGATTGCCTCAGCCGGGCAAAATGGCTACAAACCGACCACTGATGCTGGGAGTACTTGGTACCTGGTACGTTGTACTTAGTACCCCTTTACTAAGCACGAAATTAGAAGCACGAGGTACCAAGTTACACCAGCCCCACTCCAATCCCGGTATTTTTCTAATTCTTTCAATTCCACACATTCAGCATTGACCTTACAGCCACAGCAATGAAAGGGGACAGGGAAAAATGCCTGTTGGCAAACATGTTAGATTATGTCAGCAGGCCTGTAAATATTCAAAAACTTGTATCTTTGTTAAAAGTCTGGAGTTACCAATAACTTTACACTATGGTAGGTTCAATACAAGATGATCGGCAGGACGTCACGCAGTTGATGAATGTTCTCCACAGCCACTACGGCTTTGATTTCCGCAATTATGCCCCTTCCTCTGCCGGCCGCAGGGTGAAGCATTATATGGAAACGCACAAGTTTAAAGGCGACCTTACCGAACTGGCAAAAATGCTGTTGTCCGATGAGGGCACCTTTGCGCAGTTTGTGCAGGAATTCACCGTGAATGTAACGGAGATGTTCCGTGACCCGCTATTTTTCCTGAGTCTTCGGGAAAACATTTTGCCCAAGTTGGCCACCTATCCCATGCTCAAGTTTTGGGTGGCAGGCTGCTCCACGGGAGAGGAAGTGTATTCCTTGGCCATCATGCTCAAGGAAGAGGGGCTGCTGGACCGGTCCATTATTTATGCCACGGATCTGAACCCGCAGGTGGTGCATAATGCCAAGAAAGGCATTTTCAGTCTCGACCAGATGCGGACCTATACGGCCAATTACATGGCCTCGGGGGGCAAAAATGCCTTTTCGGATTATTATATAGCCAAATATGGGGCGGCCCTGTTTGACCAAAGCCTGCAGAAGCACATGGTCTTCTCCACCCACAACCTGGTGACTGACGGTTCTTTCAATGAGTTTCAGCTCATCATGTGCCGCAACGTGCTGATATATTTTAACAACACCCTGCAAAACAGGGTGATCAACTTATTTTACGAAAGCCTGTGCAACTTTGGTTTTTTGGCCTTGGGAAGCCGGGAGTCCCTTCTTTTCTCCGACCACAGACTGGATTTTGTGGATGCTGACAGGAAGCAAAAAATTTTTAAAAGAAAAAGATAATTGCTAAGCCCAAAGCCCAACCCGAAAGAAAGTTTTCATGCCCCGGAAGCCTCAGTAGACTTTCAATAGCAAAGAAAAACCTACTGCCACAGTGGCAGTAGGTTTTAACTAACCACAATTAACCACAAACTAACTCACTTATCCAAATCTCTCAAGGTTTTTTGTAATGTTCTGGAATTAAAAGGCTTGGTCAGGAAATGGGTAAATCCTGCCTCATAAGCCCTTTCTTTGGTTTTATCGTCTCTATGTGAGGAAAACATGACAATTGGGGTATGCTCCCCCAACAATTCTTTTAAGTTCTGGCAAGTCTCGAAGCCGTTCATTTCTCCTAATTCCACATCCAGGAAGACAGCATCGATATGGTGATTCCTCACCATGTCAAGGGCTTCCAAGCCTGAGGTGGCCAGATAGGTCTCCACCCCTTCTTTGGCTAGCATATGGGTAGACAAGGTTTGGATCAATTCGTCATCGTCGACGAGCAAAATATTCTTATTGGCAAAATTATGCGAGATATTGGTTTTCTCCTTTTCATCTGCCTTTCTGGATACTTCCGCCTCAATGGTAAACCAGATGACGGTGCCCCTTTTTATGGATTCCGAACCATTGGATACCGGACTCTTTACATAAATATCACCCCCATGGTTGTTGACCAAGGTTTTGCAGATGGCCAAGCCCAATCCAGTCCCAAACTCGGAATCTTCCTCAGCTTGGGTATACTCCTCAAACATACTATTTTGAAAGGCCTCAGGTATGCCCTTTCCGGTATCCTCCACCTCAAATTGATAGGTATTGTGGCTTATCCGGTTGGCACGCAGGGTAACTTTGCCTGAGTCTGTAAACTTAATGGAATTGTTAATCAGGTTGCCCAGCACCTGACTCAAGCGCATGCTGTCAGCCAGCACAGCAAGCTCTACATCGGATGCCTCGATCTCAATGTGAAGCCCTTTTTCCTTGGCTATTGGGCTATAAAGTGCCTTGACGTCCTCCAGCAATTCAGAAATATAAGTAGGCTTACACACCAAAGAAAAGTCTTCTGACTTCACTTCGGAAAAGTCCAAGACCTCGTTGACAAGGTTCATCAATAGCTTTTCTGACTTCAATATGTTTTCGGCCACTTCCTGTTGTTCACTATTCAGGCCTGAATCCAACAGCACCCTGGTGTTGCCAAAAAGAGCATGAAGAGGGGTTCTGATCTCATGGCTTACTTTGGAAATAAGCTTCAGGGATTTATTTTGCTCATTTCTATATACCAATTCATGGTTACTAATAATGAGGTGTACGGTCTCAATCAGTTGGGTCTTGATAATGGCAACGGTGCTGTTATAATCTTCTCCAAACTCAATGGCCGGGTTGATTATAAACATATGCCCCAGTAGCTCCCCAGAATCAGAAAAGAGCCCTTCTTGAATGCAGTTTTCAAAATCATCCTCCAAGAAATAGTCAGAAATACTTGCCACCTTATAACCTTCAGAATTTTGAAGCACTGCAGAATTTTGAGGCACGATGACCTGCTCCTTCACCAAATTTTTGCAGAGTACGGATAAGATGACACACTCTGCTTCCAGCTGTATGCCTGCCATTTCGAGCAGGTTTTCCACCAGTTGAAAATATGGGCTTTGAGAAAGTTTAATTCGCATAAGGGTGATTTAAATTAATCGCAGTAAGGATGATTACTCTTTACAAATGTGGCGTTAAATTTTATCATTAGCTAAATTCTAAAAAAGAAGCACTTTCAAGGGTTCCAAGCACCTATTTCTCTATTTAAAATAATTAGTATATGAAAAAAGGCATGTTTTTAACCTATTTTCCCTGACACATTGGCTATCCCAATCAAATCCGTTTGTTTCCTATCAAGCCAAATACACTTTTGCCCCTGCTAGATACAATTGTATGAGTCAGGCCATGCTTGTTCCTTAAAAATCTAAAAACACCAATTATTGGCGTTTCACTTACATTAACTTTTTATATAGCCGCTTTTTGTCTGTTTAAGGAATGAAAACTGCTTCTTTTCACAAAATTTTTCATCAATGAAAAGTCCGCTTAAATTGCTTCTGGTTTTAGTTGTATAATTGATTTTGGTCAACCTCATTTCTACGGAATAACAATGCTTAAAAAATCAGATATATGGGCAATTTATGAAAATACCCTAACCCCTTCCCTAATAATCGATGGAGAAAGACCATCAATGAAGATCCTGAAAACCAACCCGACGTTTTGTCAGTTGGCAGGCAAACCAGAGGCATTTTTCGAGGGAGCCAAGGTCAGAGAGGCTTTCCGCCCATTTATTTCTACCAACAATATGGAGTTGCTGGACGACCTGATGGACTCATTGGTACTCGTGAAGACCAAAAAGAAAACCCATGACATGAAGGTGCAGCGGGTCTATATTCCTACCCAAAAAACCGGAAGTTTACGCGAAAGAAAATGGAGGATCATCAACACACCGATTCTTGGTGAGGGGAAAAAGCTCAAATCCATCATCCTCTCCATCACCGATGTGACCGAGCAGATCCACCTGCAGGAAAAGGACAAGGCCATTTACTTCAACCTTACCTATCAGCAGCAAATCTATAAGGGCATATTTGACAACCACCCCAACATGCTCTTCAAGCTGGATAATGATGGCTACATCACTTCGGCCAATGGCAATTTCCAGTTTGTGACAGAACGCAAAGAAGAAGAGCTCACCAAACTGCTCCTTTCCGACATCACCCACCCAGATGACGAGCTCTTGGTAAAAGGGATGCTTCAAAAATGCCACCAACGTGAGATTGTCAATTTTCATGTAAGTCTGAGATCAAAACGGAACCGGAAAATCAACTGTGAGGCCACCCTGATGCCATTGGCCGTACAGGACAAAGTGGTGGGGGTGTATGGGATTTTGGTAGACAAGACCCAGGAAAAGCTTCAGCAGCAGCATACCCTCCAAAAAAGCATCTATACCGAAACAATCGATAAAGTCACCCGTGTGCTGCTGGAAAGCAACCATGGCCAAGAGACCATACAAGAGGCCTTCCGGCTGACGGGCAACGCCATTCTGGTGGATGTTATCAGTTTTTACAAGGTAAATAAGGAGGGAAAGAGATACTCCAGCAGGCTGCTTTACAAATGGAAAAAAAGTGAGCGGATGAGGGAAACCTTTGAATCCTTCACCCCGGAGGACTTCCAATATTGTTTGGCCACACTGGAAAAAAACCGCATTTACAAATCCAAGGTCAGTGACTTAAAGAAAAGCGCATTAAGAGACAAGATGGCGCTCAGGGGCTCCAAAGCCATCATATTTTATCCGGTATTCTGTAATGAGGAATTCTGGGGCATTATCATGTTTGAGGACATGCAGGAGGAAAGAAACTGGCAGCTGGAGGATGTCACTTTTTTGAAGACGATAGTCGTAAACCTCAGTGTGTCCCTTGAGAGGGTCCTCAACAAAAAGGCCCTCACTGACTCAAAGCAGCAGTTTGAATCCATCATTCAAAATATCCCTGGATCGGCCTACAGATGCCTCCCCGATTCCGACTGGACCATGCTTTATATCAATGAAAACATTCAGGATTATTCCGGGTATCAAGCAATGGAGTTCATGTCAGGAGAAAGGACATTTGCTTCGATAATTCACCCAGAAGATCTGCCTTACACTTTTGAAGCGACGGGGACAGATGAAGCCTACCATCATCTTGAATACCGAATTATCTGTGCAGATGGGTCGATAAAATGGGTCGAAGACCGTAGCATCAAGGTATTGGATGATGATGGCAATTGCAAATACCATGACGGCGTGGTGTGGGATGTCACCCACATCAAGGAAGTCACAAAAGAGGTGGAATTTGCCCACCGCAAATTTGAGTCACTAATCCAAGAGGGCGGGGAGCTATATGCGATCTCCACAGACGATGCCTATTTTACATTTGTAAGTAGCACCTACATGCCCATCTTGGGTTATGCACCTGAAGACCTGACAGGCAAAAGTGCTTTGGGATTTGTACATCCCGATGACCTTCCAGAATTGCTCCAGGAGTTTGCCAAAATAGAACAGCTCAAGCAGGTGAAAATGAGTCCCTATAGGTTCCGCAACAAAGCAGGGGAATTCCGCTGGATTGAAAGTCATGCCACAGACCTGAGACATGATCCAGCTGTAAATGGCGTATTGGTAAATTCCCGAGACATCACCGAAAGGATGGAGGAGCTGGACCGGCTGAGGCTGATGGATCAAATCATCAAAAACTCCAAAGATGCTGTGTATGTAATCGAGGCCTCGGGAAAATCATTCTTTGAGGGAGAAATCATATTTGCAAATGAAGCGGCTTTAACCATATCTGGAATGACAAAAGAGGAAGTTTTGGGAAATAATATTGTAAGCTTCCGTTCATCTCTTAAAAACCCTGAGGAATGTGATATACATGCTGCAGCATTTGACCCCAGTGGCTATAACAAAATTGAAATAGAAAAGGTAAGCAAAAGCGGAGAACCTTACTGGGTAACCATGGAAACTTTCCCCATGCGTAACCATCAGGGCAAAATCTCCCACTACATCATCATCCAAAGGGATATCACCGCCAAAAAGCATGAGGAAAATCGGAAAAACCTGCTTCACAAAGTGCGAAATATATTTTCACAATCCATTGGCATAAATGAGGGCATACGTGAAGTATTAAAGGCCATTAATGAGTTTATTCAGATATCCCTCAGCGAGGCCTGGATCGTTTCTAAGGACAACAGCCAAATCTGTAAGGTAGCCTCTATAGAGAATGACAGCAAGGGGGTTGAATTTAGTAAAAGGACTAAACAAATAGACCGTTTTGCTAAAGGTGATGGACTGCCCGGGCTAACTTGGATGACTGGCAAGTTGGAGAATATGGAGGATCATACCACAAATCCTAATTGCCTGCGCCTAGAGGAGGCATATGTCACTGGATTAAACCAGGGGTATAGTGTCCCCATGCTGAGCCAGGGAGTGGTGTTCGGGGTGTTGACCTTTCTATCCGAAAAAGGACCGCAGTCCAACCTGCACTATTTTGAGGAGACCCTACTTGAGCTCGGGAACAAGCTTGGTATGGAGCTCGAGAAGAAACGGATGATGGAGGAGCTCAACAATTTCTTCGATCTCAGCGGGGACATGATGTGCATCCTTCACCAGGACAAGCTCTATAAAGTCAACCAGGCTTTTGCTTGCATCTTGGGGTATGAGATATCAGAAATAAAAGGTAAGTCTATCTTTGATTTTATCCACCCCGATGATATTGACCTCTCCCAAGATTCCCTCAGGGAAAGGCTCAAGGGGACGAATGTTTCAATTTTTGAAAACAGATATTTGACCAAGCATAAGGGATACCGCTGGATAAGTTGGAGCACAGCCTCTGATTTGGACGAGCTTGTACTTTATGCGGTCGGAAAAGACGTAACCGAAAACAAACTATGGCAGAACAACCTCTTGACTCTCAACAAGCGGCTGAATCAAGCCCAGGCGATTGGCAAGGTGGGCTACTGGCATTATGATTTTGCCAGCAAGGAAATGGAATGGACAGATGAGGTTTATAAGATATATGGAAAAGAAATAGGGTATTATGAGCCAAGTTTCCAAAAATCCCTGGAAAGCGTGCACCCTGAGGACAAGCATATCCTTCTGGTCAAAAACGAGCATGAACCGGCCAAGGATTACTATGATTACCATTTCAGGCTTGTCATGGATGACGGTACTACTAAGTATGTCAACCAAAAAATAAACATCATCAAGGATGGGCTTGGAAATATTACGGCTTGGGAGGGCGTCATACAGGATGTCACCGAAATAAAACGTTGGCAAATGGCCCTGAGTGTCAGCAACGAGAAATACAAGCTGGCCATGCAGGCCACCAATGAGATGCTATGGGATTGGCAAATCGATGAGGATGAGGTAACCAGGGGCTCCACCTATTTGACCCTGTTTGGAAAAAGGTTTAAAAGATCCAAACCACAGGACTGGTTGGACATCATCCACCCCGAAGACCGTGATAAAGTGAAGGAATCTATCGAATCAGCGCTGAAGGACAGGTTTCAGCTCCAGTGGAAGGCTGAGTACCGAATCCAGAAACAGGATGGGCAAATGGCTTATATGGTGGATAGAGGAAGTATCCTGAGGGACACCGACGGAGTGGCGGAGCGCATCATTGGGGCCGCGCTGGACGTGAGCAAGTCAAGAAAAATGATCAGCAAAATCAAACGACAAAACCAACAACTCAGGGAGATCGCGTGGACTCAATCGCATGTGGTGAGAGCCCCACTGGCCAGATTGAAAGGGCTAATCAATCTCTTGGAAAGCGAAAGCCCTAAAGATGCATTTGAAACTTTTAAGGAAATGCTTCCCCACATCAAAAGTTCAACCGATGAACTGGATGAGGTGATCGGCAAGGTGGTCAGAAGCACGGAGGATTTAGACCAAAAAAACCTGTAACACACTGACTGAAAGCCTGAAAAATTTCAGCGGGGGAATTGAAACACAAATTTAATTCCCCTATCCTAGGATATTTGTATTATACAACCTTTGCTAAAACACCTCAATTCGGTAGTTTAAACACATTCCCTATATTTACCCTTGGTGAACAAAATGCAGTTGTATTATGCTAGACATCAAGTTAAAAGAAAGCGAAAAAGAGGTATTGAACAGTGCTACCAATACATTGACCTACTTCTTTGAAAACGGGGAGATCAAAGCCGAGGGTCCCTACATCCAGGGCAGACCTGAGGGGGAATGGAAATATTACCGCGAAAGCGGTGAGCTCTGGAAAATCGGCCACTACCAATCCGGCCTCAAGCACGGCCCATGGGTAAGCTTTGACAAAAACGGCGTCGAGGAGTTCAAACTCAAATACAAAAACGGCAAAATAGCGATCAGGTAAGATCGCTATTTTTTTTAACCGCGGAGGCTCGTTCCAGAGCGCTGAGCACTGTGCGCTGAGAAGGGTAGCCGCAGTTGGGGTAATGTTCACCCCAAGGGTGCAGTTCAATTATCTTCCCGCCACCTGCCTTCATCATCTCGCGCAGTGCACAGCGCCCAGCGCTCAGCGCATCCGAGGTTATTTTTAAATCACTTCCCATCATACCGCCTCAGCTCCTCCGACTTCCGGATCACCCCCTGGATCACCATGTCAAGTTCCTTGGCGGAATCGGAGATGAATTCAAGCACATCCCTAAGCTCTTGCTTGTTATCAATACCTTCTTCTAAATCTTGATCCAGCATATCTACCAGACCGAGGATCCTGGCCAATGGCGCGCGGACGTGGTGGGATTGCACGTGGGCAATTTCCTTGAGCTGGGCGTTTTGAAGCTTTACCTCCTCCATCAGCTTGGTGGATTGGGTCACATCAGCGGTGGCGCCCACCATTCTAACTGCGTTGCCGGCATCGTCACGCAGCACATAGCCACGGTCCTCCACATACACGACCTGACCATTTTCTTTGACAAGGCGGTAATTCAGCTTCCAGTGGTGGCAATCATGATCCTGCATCACCTCTTGCAGCCTTTTCTTCACTATCTTAATATCGTCCTGATGGATGAACTTCAGCCAAAGCCAGCCTTTGATATCGGGTTGCAGTTCTGTGCCCAGTAACTTTTGGAAACCTTTGCTCCTTGTCACCTTGTCCTTGCTCAGATCCCAATCCCAGATCATCTCGTTGGTGGCCATCATCGCAAACCTGAACCGCTCATTGCTGATTTTGAGTTTTTGGTTGTTGATCACCAAGTCGGTCACATCCCGCATATGCAGGATGGTGCCCTGCACTTGGCTATCCTTACTCAGGTTGATGGCCGTGCCCTCCACCCATTTCCAGAAACCCAGATGGTCCTTTACACGAAATGGCGGAAATTTGACCTGCTGTAGCGGTTTTAAAAAGAGCAACTTTTTCATCACCCTAAACCTGTCTGCCGGATGTACCAACATCAAGGCCTCTTTACCCAAGATACGCTCCACCTTCCAGCCCAAGAGCCTTTTTAAAGTCCCGCTCATAAAGGAAACCAGCCCCTCCTCATCAATGATGGATATCAGCTCGGCTCCGTGCTCGACAATGGTTTCATAAAAGCGATGGGAAGCCGGGTGATCAACTGAATTCTCCTCCGCAACCCCCACATAGGGAGCCAAGTCCTCTCTCACGGTAAGTCCGAAGCGCTCCATTTCCAATTTGAGGTTTTTCTCAATCTCGTTGGCTACTAGGGAAGCAAAACATTTCAGGAACTCCTTTTCCGTTGGGCTCCAATCTCTTTCCCTCACACAATCATCAAATCCTATAAACCCGTGAAAATTGTTCTGCACATATAAAGGCAGGATAAAAATGGACTTGATCTTTTGGTCATCCAGTATTTCCCTGAGATTTCCAGGCCTTAGTTGTGAGATATTCCTGCAAAAGAAATCCTTGTCAACCAAAGGCTCTATCAGGTCCTCAATTTCCTCAAACAGGAGGTTTTGCGTGACCATATTTTCCGACTCATCCCAATAGCTGTCTTTGGCCCATTCGAACTGCTGGCTGGTGGCCGGTTTGCCGGACTGGGGATGCTGACCGTTGACAAAGTAGTAGGCCCGCTCCACGTCTAGCTCCTCCCCTACCAGCTTTAGGGCTTTGCCCAAAGAGGCCTCCAACTCCTGCTCCTGACGGAAAATCCCCAACAGGGATCCCATCAGACTGAAATCCAACTGGCTTTCCATAGGAAAGGTAATATTTTCCTCCACCGTCAGCAGCTCTTTAGAAACCTGCAGGATGTATTTCAATTCGCTGTTTTGATCCAGAATAGGAATATTCTCAATTTCCCAAGCATATTCCTCCACCAGCCCGTCAGCAGTCTCCAGCTCAAAGTGGAACTTCTCTATCTTTTTGGGAATTCGGTAGGTTTTTACATACTCCAGTGAAGTTTTGAGTATTGTCGCCGATATGTTCAACCTATCCTCATGATGGGAATAAAAAGCCTTAATATAGTCTTTACCGATAAGATCTTTCTTTTCCCCACCGAGCAAACGCAGAAATGCATGGTTCACATTTTCGATCAAATAGCTATCCTTAGCGACAGGTTTTAAAAGCAGGGAAGGGTAAGGGCTAACCTTAAAATACTTGAGGTAAATGTTTTGCATATTGGTTATCGGTTAATCACTTTCAATCTTTCCTGATGCTGGGAAGTCTGGATATGAAAGATCAAGAGACCTTTTGGCAAAATGGCCAACATTCGGTCAAGTTCAAAATTTAATTGCTGCAGACTATCCGTCTGTATCTCCCAGCTCCGGTCAAACTGGTCAAAAATCTTCACATTGATTTTTTCACCTCGTCCAAGTTCATACGCATATGCCAACCTGGCGCTATTTTCAACAATGGGGTTTGGAAACACTCTCCAGCTGTTGTCCGAAAGCCGATGCACACCGGGGCTTTCCACCATCACGAGTTCGCTGTAGCTTTCCATTTCACGCGGAGAAGTGGCCTTTATCCGGTAATAAAGCCTGGCCGGCAAGAGGGGAAGCAGTTTGTCCAAGAAATGAAACTCTCCGTTGAGCTCATCCTTACTTTCAAGCGTCCCGATAACTTCAAAATTGGCGATACCGTTAATGGACCTTTCAATTTCAAAGTTCGGGTCATTTTCCTTGAGCATGCTCCAGGCAAGGTTAACCTGATTGGTTTCCTTGTCAAAAGTACTTTGAAAGTATAGCCAGGACATATTCTCAACACTTGCCAAAACAGTCGGATTGGCGCTCCAGGCACACCAAATCAGCAACAGTGTAATCAATCGTGGTGCTTTCATATGCGTTTAAGTTTGAAATAAAATTAAGGCAGGGTTTCTTAAAAAAATCATATTCCACAACCTACCCCTCAAAAAAAATACACCTATTTTTTACCCCTTAACATAAATGCTTTTGGTAGAAAAAATAATGCTATTCTACCCCGAAACGCTATTTTCTATTTTCTACCTGAAAATAAGGAAATGGAGCTTTAAAATTAGATTTTTCCAAGATTATTACCGCTCTGTTTTCTGCCCAAAACCGAAAAATCGCCTCAGGTCACGCATATGAGCCATTTGTAATCTGAGTTTGCTATAATCAAACTTTCGGTCTAAATTTAGAATCGAGCTTTAAAAAAAGCTTAACCTTTATATTCTATTTCAACCAAAACAAGGAGGTAAATTGAAAAGAAGAGATTTTATCCATCTGTCCGGTCTCGGATTGGGTGCGATGATGCTTCCGGGATTGGCTTTCGGCAAGGAAGTCAGCCCAGAAGAACTTATGAACCCAGGCATGCTTAATGCCGCCAAAAAAGAACTCGCCGACGTGGCCTTACAGGCCGCACGATCCAAAGGCGCTACTTATACTGATGTACGAATTGGCCGATACCTAAGACAGTTCCTTTTCACCAGAGAGAAAAATGTCCAAAACATCACCAATGCCGAATCCTTCGGGGCAGGCATAAGAGTGATTGCAGACGGCACTTGGGGATTTGCGGCCACCGATGACGTGACCAAGGAAGGCATTGCCAAAGCGGCCGAAACCGCCGTGGCCATCGCCAAAGCAAATGCCCGTCTTCAGAAGGAACCCGTGGAGCTTGCCCCAGTTCAAGGTGTAGGTGAGGTGACTTGGAAGACGCCTATTGAGAAAAACGCTTTCGAAATACCAGTTAAGGATAAAATAGATCTCTTACTAAAAGCCAACAGCGCTGCCATGGATAACGGAGCGGCATTTGTCACCTCCAACCTTTTCATGGTCAACGAGCAGAAATACTTTGCCTCCACCGACGGTTCCTATATCGACCAGGATATCCACAGAATCTGGCCTACCCTTTCTGTAACTGCAGTTGACAGAGAGGCCGGGCTCTTCAAAACCAGAGACGCCCTTTCTGCACCTATGGGCATGGGCTACGAATATTTGGACGGCCTTGCTTCCGAGAAAACCGAAGGACCAGCAGGCACAGGTTTGGTGAGCTACAGAAACTCCTACGATATGGTCGAGGATGCCACTGCCGCGGCCAAGCATGCCACCGAAAAACTCAAAGCCAAATCGGTGAATCCCGGAAAATACGACCTGGTGTTGGATCCTGACCACCTTGGCCTGACCATCCACGAATCCGTGGGTCACCCGCTTGAACTTGACCGTGTATTGGGTTATGAGGCCAACTATGCAGGCACCAGCTTCGCCACTTTGGACAAATGGGAGTCAGGTGACTTCAAATACGGTTCTGACATTGTCAATATCGTGGCGGACAGAACCCAGGAAAACTCACTTGGCAAAGTTGCCTTTGACGACGAAGGCGTGGAAGCCAAGGAATGGGATCTGATCAAAGACGGGGTATTGGTGAATTACCAGGCCATCCGCGACCAGGCACATATCATCAACGAACCTGAATCACACGGCTGTTGCTATGCCGACAACTGGAATTCTGTTCAGTTCCAAAGAATGCCAAACGTTTCCCTACGCCCTGGCAAAGACAAGCTCAGCGCCAATGACATGATCAAGGATGTGGAAAACGGCATCTACATCGTAGGCCGCGGCTCGTATTCCATCGATCAGCAGCGCTACAACTTCCAGTTTGGCGGGCAGCTGTTCTACGAAATCAAAAACGGTGAGATCACCGGTATGTTGAATGACGTGGCTTACCAGTCCAACACGCAGGAATTCTGGAATTCATGTGTGCAGATTTGCGACAAGGATGACTACAGACTGTTTGGGACTTTCTTTGACGGAAAAGGCCAGCCTTCGCAGGTCAGCGCCGTTTCCCACGGAAGCTCCACCACCCGTTTTAACGGCGTGAATGTCATCAACACAGGTAGAAACATTTAATCCCGACGCGACATGGCAGTTTTAACTAGAGAAGAAGCAAAACAGATTATAGATAAGGTTTTGTCATACGCTTCGGCGGACGAAACCGATGTAAGGATTTCCGGTGGCAAAACCGGCAACATCCGTTATGCAAGAAGCACCGTCAACACCAGCGGTGAATCCAATGAATTGAGCCTGGCCATCACCTCGGTGTACGGCAAGCGCTCAGGCTCCACTACCATCAACGAACTTGATGATGAGTCTTTGAAAAAAGCAGTAGAAAGAGCCGAAGAGATTGCAAAACTCGCTCCCGAAAACCCTGAGTATATGCCTATGCTCGGTCCTCAGGAGTATGAAGAAAGCAGGACTTTCTCCGAATCCACTGACAAGATCGACCCTGAATTCAGGGCCAAGGCAGCAGCGGACAGCATTGACCCCACATCTGCTAATAACCTTACCGCAGCAGGGTATCTAGAGGATTATTCTGGTTTTTCTGCTTTTGGCAACAGCAAAGGCAACTTTGGCTACAACCAGAGTACCTCTGTGGACTTTTCGGTAACAGTAAGAACAGAAGACGGTACCGGCTCCGGATATGCCATCAGGGACTTCAATGACGTTTCCCTTTTGGATACCGGTAGTGTAACCAATATCGCCCTTCAAAAGGCCCAAGCTTCAAGAAATGCTCAGGCCATCGAGCCGGGCAAGTACACGGTGATCTTAGAGCCCACTGCGGCTGGTGACCTTTTGAGGCTGATTTCCAGAAGTATGGATGCCAGAAGTGCCGATGAGGGAAGAAGTTTCTTGAGCAAGAGAGGCGGAGGAACCCGTTTGGGTGAAAAGCTTTTCGACGAAAGGGTAAACATTTACTCTGACCCAACCCATCCTGACATTCCATCAGCCCCTTGGACAGGTGAAGGCCTGCCTAGAGAAAGAACCCAGTGGGTGGAAAACGGCGTGGTTAAAAACATGTTTTACAGCCGCTATTGGGCAGAAAAACAAGGAGTGGAACCAGTTGCCCCACCTTCAGGCATCATCATCGAAGGCGGCGATAAGTCGTTGGAAGACATGATCAAAAGCACAGATAGGGGCATCCTGGTCACCAGGTTCTGGTATATCAGAGCTGTAGATCCACAGACATTGCTTTATACGGGTCTTACGCGTGACGGAACTTTCTACATCGAAAACGGTGAGATCAAGTTCCCAGTTAAAAACTTCCGCTTCAACGAAAGCCCCATCATCATGCTCAACAATATCGAGGAGCTGGGCCAACAGCAAAGGGTCAGCGGCAGCATGATCCCCGCCATGAAAATCCGGGACTTCACGTTCACGAGTTTGTCGGACGCTGTCTAAGAAAAATGGACACAGAGGAAAAAGAGTTTTAAATTGAGTTTCACTGAGTTTAAAATCAACCTAAAAGGGCGCAGAGGTGACAGGGTTTAATCTCTGCGAACTTTTGCGCCCTTTATGGTAGTTGATTTAAATAACCACGGAGAACCCGAGAGCACAGAGATGTCGGATGACCGATGTTGGATGACCGATGTCGGATGAGATTAAACTTTGCGCCCTCCGCGCTTTTCCTTTGCGCCTTTGCGTGAAATTGACCGCGATGGAGCCTCTGTGAAACTCTCTTTAAAACTCTGTGGAACTCCGTTTCCCTTTAACTCATCATGCGAAAATTCTTTTTCACACGTATCAAATACAACTCGGGAAACTGGGATACCGACCAGCGGATGCCGTCCAATTTACTGCATTCACTGGTGGAATACACCACTATACCCATTGATGAAAAAGAAAAGATCGTAGAACTCAGCAGCCCGGAGATCTTCAAAAGCCCTTTTTGCTACATCAGTGGGCATAAATTAGTGGAATTTTCCGAGCAGGAAAGAAACAACTTCCGCACCTATGTCCAAAACGGTGGCTTTGTCTTCGCCGACGACTGCAATCATGACATTGACGGCCTGTTTGCCAAATCCTTTGAGGCCGAAATGGCCAAGACCTTTGGCAAGGATGCCCTGCAAAAGATCCCCAACGACCACGCCATCTACTCCAGCTTTTTCAAGTTTGAGGACGGTCCGCCTACCACCTCCTTTGAGCTCAACGGCTGGGGTGACGACCTGGTCCACGATTACCTTAAGGCCATCCTGGTCAATGGAAGGATCGGCGTCCTCTACAGCAACAAGGATTACGGCTGCGAATGGGACTACGACTTCCGCAACAAACGCTTCCTAAGGGAAGACAACACCAAATTCGGTGTCAACATCGTTGTTTACGCTTTAACCCTATAAAATTGGAAACCACAAAAGAATTAGATCACTATAAAGCATTAGTAGCCAAAATCCCTGCGCTCAAGCAAGAGATTGCCAAAACCATCGTGGGACAGGAAGAGGCAGTCGAAGAGATTCTGGTGGCACTCATGGCTGGAGGGCACTGCCTGCTGGAGGGTGTACCGGGACTGGCAAAAACCCTGATGGTGAAAACCCTCTCTGAAGCTTTGGATATGAAGTTCAAGCGCATTCAATTTACACCTGACCTCATGCCCGGCGATATTCTAGGCACGGAAGTGCTGGAAGAAGACCACCAGACAGGCAAGAAATTCTTCCAGTTCAACAAGGGCCCCATCTTTGCCAACGTGGTGCTGGCCGATGAGATTAACCGTACCCCTCCCAAAACGCAGGCGGCTTTGCTGGAGGCCATGCAGGAAAAAATGGTGACCTATGCGGGAAATGACCATGCTTTACCTGACCCCTTCCTGATCATCGCCACCCAAAACCCCATCGAGCAGTCGGGAACCTATCCCCTTCCGGAAGCGCAGTTGGACAGGTTTTTACTTTATATCAAGTTGGGCTACCCTTCGGAAAAGGAGGAATTAGCAGTTTTGGAAAGAACCACGGGTACTTACAAAACCGAAAAGCAGACCATTTTCTCGGCTGCCGACATCAAGTCCCTGCAGGAACTCACCCGGCAGGTGCACATCAGCCCGGAACTGATGCAGTATATCACCACCCTCGTACGAGAAACCAGACCAGAAACCAGTAAGGTGGACTTTGTGAAAAAGTATACCGAATGGGGCGCAGGCACCCGTGCGGGACAGGCTTTGGTACTATGCTCCAAAGCAAGGGCAATTTTGAAAGGACGCTATTCCGTGATCCCAGAAGACATTCAAACCCTCATCTACCCCATCCTCAGACATAGGCTTACCTTGCATTTCCGTGCGGAGGCTGAAAATATCAGTACAGACCAGGTGATTTCCCAAATGCTAAAAGCCATCCCGTTTAAATGAGTCACAGCCCCGCCGAGCTTATCAAATTAAACAACCTTCAACTTGCCGCCCGCATAATCAGCGAGGAGTTGCAAGGTGGCATCCATACAGGCAGGCGTATCGGGGCGGGGACAGAATTTGAGCAATACAAGCATTATGAACCCGGCGATGACCCCAAGCGGATCGACTGGAAGCTATTTGCCCGCTCCTCAAAATACCTCATCAAGGAGTCGACAGTGGAAAGCAACCTGAGCATTAAATTCATCCTGGACCTCTCCGGCTCCATGAATTACGAAGAAGATGGCATCAAGCGGTTGGAATATGCCAAGGTTTTACTAGCCTCTCTGGCTTTCCTGGCCATGCAGCAGCATGATAAAATAAGCTTTTTCACACTCAAAAATGGGGAGGTGCAGCAAGAGGTACACACAACGCCCAAATCATTCCAGCGTATGCTGTTCACCTTGGAAAATGTGAGGGCCGAAGGTCAATGGCCTGACCGTGCCCAAACCTTTCCACAACTCCAGTCTAGGGAAAGGGAGCTTGTGATCCTGGTTTCGGATCTTCTCCAAACCAATGAAGAATGGACCAACCTGGTGGCTTCGCTGAGCCAACCGAGAAGAGAAATCGTACTGTTTCAGCTACTGGGACAGCAGGAAATCAACTTTGACCTGAAAGGTTTTTACCGCTTTGAAGACCTGGAGTCTGGCTCCACGCTCGAAATGGACGCTGGGTCCATCCGCGAACAATACCAAAAGGAGATGGCAGACTACCTCAACCAGCTCGAAAAGGCCCTGTTTCTCCCACAGGTCCACCTGTTGCGCACCACCTTGGACCAACCCATTGCGGACGTGCTCAGGCAGTATTTGTTAAAAAGAAAACTATACTGATGGAATTGTTGCAGCCTATCATGCTTTGGGGGACATTGGCTATTGGCCTACCCATCCTGATCCACCTCTGGTACAGCAGAAAAGGAAAGCCTATGCCCTGGGCTGCCATGCGCTGGCTGTCAGAGAAAGAACAGCAACCCAAGAAAGGGCTCAAGTTGGACCACCTACTGCTTTTGGTACTTCGGATACTGATCATTTTGCTGGTGGCCTTTATTTTAAGCAAGCCGTTTTTACCCCAATTGGAAAAGCCAATTGAATCTACCGCCGTACACCTGATTGAGCCTACCCCTGCCTTGGTGGAAGAGTTTAGGTTTGAAATTGAGCAGGCGCTTGAAAAAGGGGAACAAGTGTACTGGATGAGCGAAGGCCTCCAACCTGTAGAAAGCCTTGAGCAGGCGACTGAACTCACCCTAGACCGCAACGCCCTGCCCGGTTTCCTGGCCGACCAATTGGAAGAAGACCAGAACCTGCACATTTACCTGCAACCTGACGGACAATACCTAGAGCTCCCCACACTGGTTAGCCCCACGGAAGTCAGTCTCTATGTAAGTGAACAGGACATTCCTAAAGAGGGGGCACCCTTTGTCGCTCTTGCCGGCGAACAGGTCTTAAGGATTGAGGAAGGTGAGCTTGGGCAAAGTGAAAGCGTGCCTACAGAGGGAGAATTGGTTTTTGAAGGACCAGTGAGCTACAAAACGGAAAACTTGGAGGAGCAAGAAATTATCTTCGTCGAAGCTTCCCTGCAGGCCATATCAGAGGTATATGGCCTCACTTTCGAAGCCGCACCAGAGGAAGCCGACAGTCTGGTCAACATCATCTTCACCGATGCCATCCCCGCCCAAGGTAATGAAAACCAAATTGCCATCGTAAAAAACACCTGGGGGCCGGCCATCCAGCCCAACACCTATTTTATGCCAACCAAGCTGGATAAAGATGAAAGTGAATTGATTCGAAGTGGCCGACTACCTGAATTCATCTTGGAAAAGTGGACAGAAGCGCTGAACCTCAAACCACAGCTTCAGGTAAGTAAGCAACAATTGGAGCGTATATTTAAAACTTCCCCAAAAGAATCCGCAAAAAAAGAAGCCAACCTGAATGCCTGGCTGATTATGTTGTTATTGTTTTTGGTCTTGGGCGAGCGGTTTGCGGCTTTCCGAAAAGGAGTTTAAAGTCGCTTATCAAAGTAAAACGGCAATACATCAATGATTTTGACTTGGGCAAAATCTTCGTGCCTGGTATTGATCACATAGTTAAACTCATCCGGAATGACGGCCGAGGGCACTTTTAAAAGTAAGGTTTTCTTCTGCTGAAACCAGCTTGATCCCAGCTCCTCACATTTGGGGCAATAGCTGTCCTGATTCCAACTCTTTGGCAGGGCAGAAACGCTTATCTGTTGGATGGAAACCTGATCAGGCGCATAAATAACCATGGTCCGAAAACTCTTCAAAGGTGAACTTACCCGTCTATGCACCAAGTTTTCCAAGCAGGCAAGAGACCTCGAGGAGGCCGAATAGATGACGGCTTCACCATCCTTATTCCACCTGCCGGCAAAACCGGGCGCAAATAGTTCGTTAGCAAACTCCTGATACGTAATCCTAAAAAGCTCCATCAATCAAGCTACATAACCATGGGCTATCTTGTGAAGATCGCGGGAAACCAGCTCCACCCCTGTAAAAGTATTGAGCATATCCAAGGGGCGTTTTTCGCGAAAGGCATAAGAGGGAGAAGAAAGATACTGCAAAAAGGCATCCTTGCCCTCAAACACCTCCTGGCCAAATTCAAAAAGCCCATAAAGCTTGAGCAGCAACTCCCCTTCCAAAGCTCCAAATCGCTTATTGGCCTTGCGGTAATTATCGATGGTGCGGGGATCGAGGCCCATCAAACCCGCCAAAACCTGCTTTTGGAGGCCGGAAGACTCCAAAAGCATATCAAAGCGAGAAATGGATACCCCCCGATCCACCTCGTACATTACCTGAAAATCATTGACGATACCCATATCTATTCCTTTTCTCCAATATACGTATTTTTTCTTGTCTCAACCGTATTTTTTCGCATTTTTTTCCCAAGGTAAATTTTTTGACACCGTTTGAAAAAAATTACCTGCATTTATGAGCTGGAATGATTATTTTTTCACTTTGTTATATACGTAGTAGGCGTAAGCTTTCGGTCTTCCGTCTTCTATCAAATAAGAATATTCAACCCTAACCCCGTATCCCCCATTTGAACAAACTTAGGAAATCCATAGAAAAGGTACAATGGCAATTACGAGCCAATGCCCTGCTCAAGGCCTTCCTCATGGCCTCTGTTCTGGGGTTACTTTCTTTTGCGTTTCTGGATTCCGAGTGGGTGGCTGTTAGCTTGGCAGGATTGGTTTTTATGGGGTTGTCTTATGTCTTTGGGGCTTTTGCTGCTCAAAGGGAAAGCGCCTTGGCGATTTTGCACCGAAACATAGACCAAATGGAGTATAGCCTGGATCTGCTGAGCAAAAACCAGCTGACCATCGCCGAGCAACTCCAACTTGAAAGGCTCAACCAAAAAGTAGGCAACACCACCATTCCTAGCGTGTGGAAGCAAAACCTTATCCCGTTTTTGGGTTTGCTAGTTTTCGCTGTAGGTATTTATTTCCTGAGCTCTTACTTACCCCAACATCAAATCACTGAGGAAAACCAACCCTTAATCAGCAGCAGTTCCCCTGCCGATCGCAACGAGCGGCCTGCCCTACAGTTAGAGAAAACATCCATCCACATCACCCCTCCGCCCTACACCGGGCTGAAGCCAACCAAGCAGCGGGAAATGGACCTAAGTGTAATGGCAGGTAGCCAGGTGGAGTGGAACTTGGATTTCAACTGGACAGATGATCTACAGGTTGACTTGGTAAATCAAGCCGGAGAAAGGTTGAGTTTTTCCTCCAAGGATGGCTCTTTCAGCCTCAGGGAAAAAGCACTTTCATCGGGAATCTATTCCATTCAGGTATTTCAGGGAGAAGAGGAGCATTTAAGGACGCCATTCCATAAGATTGAAGTCATACAGGACAAGGCGCCGGTAATTGAACCCAAGCAGAAAGAGGTGTACACCTACCATTCCATCCGTGACGAACAGAGGACTACCCTATCAGCAAAAGTTAGTGATGACTTTTTGGTCACGGAGGTTTACCTGGTGGCCACGCTGGCAAGGGGTTCGGGTGAAAATGTGAAATTCAGGGAGACTAGGATCCCTTTTGAAAAGACCCATTTCAAGAGTGCCCAAATGGAAAGGACCCTGGATTTTAAAGCGCTAAATTTCCGGCCGGGAGATGAGCTGTATTATTACTGGGCGGCAAGGGACAACCGACAGCCTGAAGCCAACACGGCACGGTCAGAGACCTTTTTCATCAAATACCGCGATACCACGGCCATGAGTGAGGCAGAACTCACCACCATGGCCGTACAGGTGCTACCCGAGTATTTCCGCAGCCAGCGGCAGATCATAATAGATACAGAAAAGCTTATAGCAGAAAGGGGCAAAAAGGCAGAAAAGGCATTCAACTCCACTTCCAATGAAATCGGCTATGACCAAAAGCTGTTGCGTATGCGCTATGGCCAATACTTGGGTGAAGAATTTGAGAGCAGCGCAGGGGGCGGAGACCCGATGGCTGATGGAGACGGTGACCTTTTGGAAGGCTTTATGCACAAGCACGACCAAGAAGGTGAGCATGAGCCTGACCATGGGCATTCGCATGACCACGGGCACGGCCATGAGCATGAGGAAACAAATAGTCAAAGTAAAGATGACGGTGGGCTGGGCAATCTGCTGGAAAACTTCATCCACGCCCATGAGGATGATGAGATGAACACTTTCTATGAAGAATCGACCAGAGGTATTCTTAAGGCTGCCTTGGAAAACATGTGGCAGTCAGAATTGCATCTGAGGATGTTTGAGCCCGAGAAAGCATTGCCTTACCAAAACAAAGCCTTGGAGCTGCTCAAGTCGGTGCAGCAAAAGTCAAGAGTCTATGTAAGGCGGACGGGTTTTGATCCTCCCCCAATCAAAGAAGCCGAAAAGCGGCTTTCAGGGGATTTGGATAAAATCCATGTCCAAGACTTAAAAACCCTGGAGTTTGACACCGAAAAAACGGCGCAATTGGCGGCAAAAATACTTGGGTTCCTGGAAAGAGAAACGCTTGCTGAAGCCGACAGGCAGGTAGTACGGGAATTCGGCAACTATTGGACTGTGCGGATGCAGACTTCCGGCATGGACGACTGGAACCAGCTCATCAGCCTCCAAAAGCTCTCAAGCGGAGAAGCGCTATCTTTTGATGAAAAAGCCAAATTGCAACAGAAATTGACCACTTTTCTAAAAAACCAACCACGTCCAAAACAAAGCCGTGGAAATAAACAGCTGGAAAGAAACTTATGGAAAAACCTGCCATGATAAATTTCGAGTTTCCTTTTGACGAGGGCTGGAGCGTATTGTTGCTGCTCTTGATGGCAGTAATTTTAGCCCTTCAGGTGATGTGGGTATTGAACACCAAGCGGCTTTCCACACCAAGAAAACTCATCCGCCTGGGGTTGAATGTTATATTCCTACTCAGTATTGCCCTACTCATTTTTGCTCCTTATATAGAAAAGGAAACCCCTAGGCAGCAAGCCTTGGTATATGCACCAAACATTCCCCAAGACCTTGCCCAGCAATACAGCGATAGCTTGAAGATAGAAACATTGGTTCCAATTGAAGATTTTAAAGGCAAAGGAGATGTATACTTACTGGGACATGACTTTGACGCCAAAGATTTAGCGAAGCTCTATGGGTCAAGTGTACAATGGAGGGGAGCTTATGAAAACGGAGTGTTCTCACACCTTGAATGGGAGGGAATTCTCCGACAGGGCCAACGCCAATATGTGAGAGGAAATATTGTAGTGGCAGAAGACACTGAGATCAGTATTCATATGGGCGATGATATGCTGGATAGCATTCAATTAATCTTGGGGGATAAGTCATTTCAACTACAGTTTCTGGCAAAAGCCACTGGCAGAAACGAGGTTAGCCTTAGGGTAAATGGCGAAGAGAAAGGCCTGGTAAGGTATTTTGCCTTACCTAATGCACCTATCCATTACAAATTGCTTTTCAGCTATCCGGACATGGAAAACCGCCGATTGGCAGAATGGCTGGGCACACAGGGACAAAATCTGAGCAGCAGCATCCAAACCTCCGCTGAGGCGCAGCAACTGGCAGAGACTAGTGGGGAGGAAATCCAGTTTTACATCACTGAGCCAAGCATGGCCAACACGGCAGCCCTCAGCGAGGCAGTGGAAGAGGGTGCGAGCATACTGTTTACCAACTTCGAAAATACCGAGGCCCAAATTTTACAGATCAACCGAGCATTGGGCACGGGATTCCAGCTAAGCAGGGTGAGCCAAGAAGGCAATAGGCAGGTAGGAAGTAACCTAACCTCACTTCCTTTCCGCTTTGCGGAAAAACCCAACCAATGGGAATTCTATGATGGGGCTGTGGCATATCAGGAATTGGGCGGTGCAAAGGTGGGGATCAGCCTACTGGAAAACACCTTCCCCATAGCATTTCAAGGAGACACAGTCCGCTATGGTGAGATCTGGAGCCAGATCTTGGATCCTATGCGCCCCATAGAAGGCGATTACTACTCTCTAAAGCAGCCTGTTTTTGAAGGATTTGCAACCGAGATCGAGGTCAATTCATCCAATCCTAAAAATAGACTCATTGCCGATGAGGACACGGTGTTTATGGCAAGTTTACCCATCAATTCATTTATTACAAAAGGAAAGTGGATTCCTGCAGGGAATGGCTGGGTCACTCTTTCGGATTCCTTGGAGATTTACATTCATGCAAATGAATTTAAGGAAGTCCACCAAAACCAACTTATTTCCCACTTTCTTAGAAGCCAACCCCCTCTTCGTGGCACCGAAATACTTACAGAAAAAAAGCCTTTATCCTATTGGTGGATTTTAGGGTTGATTGTGGTTTCGGCATCAATGCTGTGGGTGGAGCCGAGGGTAAATAAATGAAGTTTTAGAAACCTGCCAATAAAAACTACTCCTGTTGATTAATAGCATACATCGTATCCCTCTCCTCCCCCTTCAGCCTCAACAGCTTGGCGATGCGGTCGGGGGTGGGCTTGCCAAGGGAGAACCGGCACTTTGGAAAAACAAAAGCCCCACAGCACAGGCAAAGCCGACAAAAAACAGCTTCTAAAACTGCTGGGCGGTCAAAACTTCATACCGCGCCATTTTATCCTCTAGGGGCAAGTCGCTTTTAAGGTTTCTCTTCATGCCCTGATGAAAATTGAGCCACTGGAGAACCAACAGTGCAAAACCATGATCAGCAGAACCCATTACCGAAAAGTTCGCACCTTCTTCCTAATGGTTATTTGGGTTGATTATTTTTAATTTAACTAAAAAGCGGGGTGAACCAATTTTTCTTCATAAAAAAATTCAACTAACACTTGCATCAATTTTAAAAAAAAAAAAAAACATATTGCATTTGTAAATATTTTATCACTAACATATTCTTTGTTCTATGAAAAAAGTAAAACTAATTTTGGGAGTTTCACTATTATCATTTGGCTTAACACTTAATGTGAATGCAAGTGATTGGTGCGTTTGGAATGAAACTACATTTTCGTGCGAAAACCTGGCAACTGGTCCATATTGTGCAATACAAAAGCCAAGTTGTGATGATGGCCCTGTAGTAGAATAATTAAATTTAGGGCGGGTAATTATCCTCCCTTTAAATATAAAACAATGTATAAGGCAATTATTTTATTTTTCTCTTTGACATTTTTGGTTTCCTGTGAAAATTCAGAAATTTCACCAGCCTACTCTTTAATTCTATCCGATAGTCTGTCAATCAAAATTGGCAGCAACGTGGACCCCAGCACCTTTGCGGTCCAATATCACGAAGGCAATCTTTACTGGTGGAATCAAAATAGAAGTTCAATCAGTAAATTTGATTTGGAGACAGGAAGGTCTTCACAATGGCTTAAATATGAATATGAAGGACCCAATGGAATCGGGAATGTTTTGGGCTTTCATATACATTCGGAGGACAGTATTTTTATACCTGCCTCTCACAAAAATATAATCTCCTTAGTAAATAATGAGGGAAAACTGCTTAACAAATTCGATTATGACCACCCCACAGAAATTTATTCCCCCACAAGTTCTTTAAGCAGATATGGAACGCAATTTACCGTATCGGACGGTAAGCTATTTTTCCAAAGTCCTCCCAATTACATTGCCTTTGAATCCTTGAGTTCACAAATTTTAAATGAATACATCCCTTTCCTGCACTTGGACATAAGTGAAGCTACGATTTCTCCATTATCATTCCGGTATGGCAGTGAACTTATTGAGGGACAAAAGCAAAAATCACAAAGCGCTATCTGTAGTCATGATGGCAAACTTTATTTCAAACACCTGTATAGTAGAAAGCTTTATATTTATGACATAAAATCAGAAGAAACTGAAATCATAGAACTTCCCTCCACGCTTTTGACCAAATACTCCAATGAGTATGAAGAAGGAGCCACTTCCAAAAGTGTGGACCAGTACATGAATGAATTGATCAGGACTTCTGCCTCTCACTCATTCCACTATGATCCTTACCGTGATGTTTTTTATGAGCTGGCCTGGCCTGGGGAAGAGTTACCTGAAAATGCCAATTGAATGGATTACAGCTTATTTCTTCCATATTTTATTGTCAATGTATTCGACAAAGAATTCAATTTGATTGCCGAACACAAGGTCAAGGAAAACACCTATTTACCCCATTTATCATTTATTACCGAAAATGGTCTTAACCTTATAGCCAACCATCCTGAAAAAGAAGGGATCTCAGAGGATGAAATTGTAATCCACACTTTTGAGCTTATACAATAGAAAAAGAGAACTGTTCATTATTCGATATTTAAATAATAATGAATGATGAACGCCGAATGACGAATAATGAAGTAAGGAAACCCCTACTCCCGCTGATTAATAGCGTAAATCAAGTCCTTTTCCTCGCCCTTAAGCCTCAAAAGCTTGGCGATGCGGTCGGGGGTAGGCTTGCCAAGGGAGACGTACACCAAGGTTACAGCATAGGCGATCGTAAAGCCTGCACTGTCATAAAACAGCAGACCAATGGCACAGGCAAAACCTATGAAAAAGAGCTTGTAAAACCGCTGCATAGTCAGAACTGAATACCTGTCCACTTTTTCTTCAAGAGAAATTTCGCTTTTTCTGACTTTCTTGATCCCTTGGTGGAAATTGAACCACTGCAATACCAAAAATGCAATTACCAAGCTCAACAGTACTGTCCCCAACAAAACAGGTAATTCCGGCAGATTCAACTCCATATTTGGGCTGTTGGTGTGCAAATATGCAAACGCAAATGCCGGCAAAGGCAGTCCTGTAAGAATGAGTACATTCCGCTCAAGCACCCGGAACCTGGCTTTTAGATTAACTAATTTTTCCATCTTATATTTGAGCCACAAAGACACAAAGAACACAAAAATAATTCTTCTCTGCGCCCTCTGGTCCTCTGCGGTTATTCTTTTATTCTATAGCTATTTTAACATCCCCACTCATCGGTCTGGAAACACAGCAAAGAATATATCCCTCCTCTTTTTCGCTTTCCGAAAGCCCGGCATCCTCATCCATTTTCACCTCACCCGATACCAGCTTGCCCATGCAGGCGGTACACAGCCCACTCTGGCAGCTGTATGGCATGTCCAGGTCCTCATCAAGACCGGCCTCCAGGATAGTCTTATCAGGCGTGACTTCAAAGCTGTATTCCTGTCCTTCCAGCATCACCAAAACGGTACGGGCCAACTCTGGCACCTCCCCTACTCCCTGAGCAGTAGGATCACCAGCATCTTCCGAAGCTGAAGTGTAGAAGCTCTCCTGAATAATATCCTCCTTGCGCTCCCCTATAGCCAATAAGGTATCCTTGGCCGTAGCCATCAGAGCTTCCGGACCGCAAAGGTAAAACTTTTTGCTTTCAGCCTCAGGGTAAGCACGGGTGGAGAGCACTTCCTTGATCTTTTCAGCATCTATCCTGCCCCTTAGCCCTTTCCAGCTATCACTAGGCTGGGTAAGATTGTGCACCACATCAAGTTGAGGGTATTTTCCCTGCAGGTCCTCAAGAGGCTTTTTGAAGATAATCTGATCTTCGGACCTACTACAGTAAAGTAACGTTATCTTGGACTCTGGTTCATTTACCAGTAGGGATTTGATGATCCCCATCACGGGGGTGATTCCGCTTCCAGCAGCAATCATGGTGAAATGCCGTCTGTTTTTGGAATGCAAATCAGTGGTAAAATTCCCCATCGGCTTGAGAATCGTAATCGTCTTGCCGGGAAACATTTTATCATTCAAGAAATTGGAAACCAGCCCGTCCTTCACCCGCTTGATCGTAATACCAGGGTGGGGATCCATGAAGGGTGAGGTACAAAGACTATAACTCCTCCTCACTTCCTTGCCATCGATATCCAGGATAACGGTCAAAAATTGACCCGCCTTATAATCCAAATAAGGCTCTGGCTGCTCAAAAAATAGGGTGACCGTATCTGGGGTCTCCCTTACCACTTCTCTTATTTTCAGCGAAAGGTACTGGCTACCCTTCGGTTTTTCTTCTTTCTTTTTCCTGAATAAGTTGAACATTTGCGCAATATAAATTAAAAGAGAAATAAGGAAATAGGTACCGCATTCCTTTATTTCCCTATTTCGCATAGCATATTTCTTAATTAAACATTAATCCAATAGGTTAACTTCAAGACCAGCGATCTGTTTTTTACCTGCATGTACTCCGGGAAATAATTATCCGTGTAAACGATAAACAGATCCGAAACCGGCCTGAACCTCCATTGGAATCTAGTATTGATATTAAGATTATCAATCTGATTATTATATTGAACAAAGGTACTCAAAAACAGTTCATCGGTGAAAGAAACTTCAAATCTTGGTCCCACCAGCCATAGGTCGGCACTGTTGTAGGGGGCTGGCATGTCAATCTTATTGTACTCCGCAAACAGGGAAATACTACCATAGGGCTGGATTCTATAGTTCAGGTTTGTCCTCCAATAAAACCTATCGCCATTAAAATACTCCCCGTGATACACCTGTGTGCTGTAATTGAAAAACTTCCGTGTATCGGACGTGTAAGTCACCCCGGCACGGGTGTACCTATAATCCGTCCCTGCTTCCAATCTCTCACCGCCCGTCCGCGTAGGGTCAAATGGAGCAAACAAATACACATACTCGTTAAAAAGATTAAAATTCAAGCTAGAGGTATTTTTCCACTCCAAGCGGTAGTTAAAAGTCCGCCACTCATCTGTCAGCATCCCGAAATCCCGATCTGTGTAAGCATCATAACTTACTCTGAAGCTATGCTGTAGCACTTTTTTCCCCTTCGGGAAAAATCTGTACTGTATGCTCGGCTCAAGTCTCCAATATCCTCGGCGGGGCACAAAACCCACTTCGGCGTTGTAATTTTCGCCCACATACTCATGGTTCCACATGATATGCCAGTTCTTGGTATTGTACCCCAAATAAGACGCATGGGTATATTCATCCCCTCTTTTGTGGGGGCTAAAGCTCTGGTGGTAAAAAAACTTGCCGTTCCATTTGTTGTCACTGGAAGCCAAGTTATAATCCACCCCTACCATCCGGTTAAACTCCGGCATGCTCGTGCCACTCTCCGAAACGTGGGTGGTCTGCCGGTTGACAAATATCCCGGCAATGCTGGATCGACTGAAAACCTTGCGTTGAAACGTCCCCACTGTATAGTTTTGGCCTGGAAACCCTATCGCATCCTCTTGGGCGGTCTGCATATTTAATAGACCTACCCTCAGATTGTCCCCAACATTTCCATTTAGCCTGGCTCCATAAAGTATCCTGTTGTTTGAAGACCTCCCCATACTATCGGTGGCAATACCTATCCTCCGCGAGAAAAAGGGACGAATCTGTCGAAACCCAAAAGAGGAAAACAAGTCGGCATTTTCCAGAAAAAACTGTCTCCTTTCGGGAAAGTAAAGTTCAAAACGGTTAAGATTGGTTTGTTGCTGATCCACCTCCACAGTGGAAAAGTCAGGGTTGACGGTCAGGTCCAGATTCAATGATGGTGTCACCGCAATTTTGGCGTCCATACCTACCGCACCGCCCTGTTCGGAAGGAGTGCCGCCTTGAAAATCCTTCGCCGTATTTCCAGCAGCATAAGGGATCAAGGCGATATTGGGGCCGGTTTTCCTCAAGGGATGCTCCCAATTCATATATCCGGTAAAAGCTAAATTGGTAATCCGTTGGTTAATAGGCACTGGCACCCAGGAGGATGTTTCAAAGTTTTTGAGGTCATTTCGGATGAAATTGACTTTCCAATAATCGGTGCCTTCGGTAAACCTCAGGGTCTTGAAGGGAATGGCTATTTCCACAGCCCAATATCCCTCATACCGCTGCACGGCCGAATACCAGCGGTTGTCCCATACTTCAGAAACGTAGGTCCCATTGTTGACCAAGCCTTCAAGCTGGATGTTCCAAGGGTTTACAGAGAAGAAAAAACCATTGTTGCCGTCATCATAGGGGCCTAGGATGACGCCAAAGGCATCGTTATCGGCAAAAATAAAGTCTCTTTTCAGAGAGGAAACGATATTGGCTCCAGGAGTCTTATCATGCATCACCGCCGAAACGTACAAAAAGTTGTCATCATAGACCATCTTTACCTCGGTCATCTCCGTGGCGGGGTCACCTTCATCGGGAAATTGCTGCACAAAACCACTCACGGCATCCACCTCAGACCAGATATCCTCATCCAGCTGCCCATCAATCCTCATCTCCTGATCGGTCTTGACCACATTCATCTCAAATGGCCTTCTTTTATCCTTATCACCCTTCCCAGCCAAAACCGGGGACAGCATGGAAAACATCACCAAAAAGATTCCTAACCTCATTACCATGCCGCAAAAGTATAGATTTATTCCACCCCAAAACCCTCAAGAATTATTTTCGGCAAAAGAAAGTTTGAACCCCCTAATTTTGGTACATGAATGGGAGAGTGGGGTACTCCACGGCGCACAGGCGTGACGGGTGATCCTTTTCCTTTCAGTCCATTTCTTTGTGCCCTTCTTTTCCTTGGAGCCCTTTGTGTCCAATTTATTAATTTTGAATGGAGAATTAGGTACAAAGGCACCGTTAATTCCTCATTCCTAATTTTCAATTCCCCTTTGTGCCCTCATTGTAACCCATTTTTTTCTTCGTGACCCATTTTTTCTCTCTATCTACAAATTCAACCAGTAAGTCAACTTCAGCACAACAGATCGGTTTTTGACCTGAAGATTGGGGAAGTAATCATCCCTATATACAATAAACAGATCCGAAACAGGCTTAAACCTCCACTGAAAACGGGTGTTGAGGTTGATATTATTAATCTGGTTGTTGTATTGGATAAAAGTACTGAGAAAAAGCTCATCGGTGAAGGAAATCTCAAACCTCGGCCCTACCAACCAGAGGTCTGCACTGTTATACGGTTCCGGCAGATTAATGCTGTTGAATTCGGCAAAAAGGGAAACTGACCCATAGGGTTGGGCCCTGTAGATGATCTCGTTTCGGAAATATGCCCTAGTCCCGTTATAAAAACCACCATAGTAAGTACTGGCGTAAAAGTTCAGTCGCTTTCTTACATCCGACACATAAGTCACCCCTGCCCGGGTGTATTGATGCGTAGTACCTTCCGAGAGTTGCTCCCCATCGGTACGGGTGGGGTCAAATGGGAAAAAGAGGTAAATAAATTCATTGTAAAGCCTGAAATTCAAATAGGCCGTATTCCTGAACTCCATCCGGTAATTGAAGGTAAACCTCTCGTCGGTTTTTAATCCAAAATTACTGTCTTTATATAGATCATAATAGACTTTGAATTTATGCACTTGAGCCGCAGTCCCCAAGGGGTAAATCCTAAACTCCGCACTGGGTTCCAATCTCCAGTACCCCACCCTCGGCACATAGCCTACTTCGGCATTGAAGTTTTCACCCACATACTCATGGTTCCAGGTGATTTCAAATCTCCTAGTATTGTATCTCAAATAACTCGCATGGGAATAGTCATCCCCACTTAGGTGCGGACTAAATGTCTTATGGACAAAAAATATCCCATTCCACCTATCGTTTGGAGAGGCCAAATTATAGTCGAGCCCGATGAGCCTGTTGTAATCTGGCAAGGATGTGCCTCCCTCCTGTCTGCTGGTCGTTTCCCGATTGACGAAAATTCCGGCAATATTGGATCGGGAGAACATTTTCTGCTGAAAGGTAGCCACGGTGAAGTTCTGCCCCGGGAATCCCACACCCTCCTCCCTGGCGGTCTGCATGTTCAGCAGCCCCAGCCGAAAGTTATCCCCAATCTTCCCATTCAGCCTCGCTCCGCCAATAATCCTATTTTCAGTAGTCCGCCCCAAGCTATCGGTAGCAATCCCGATCCTCCTTGAAAAAAATGGCCGGATGGAAGTAAAACCGAAATCAGAGAACAAATCAGCATTTTCCAGAAAGAACTGCCTCCTTTCGGGAAAATAAATCTCAAACCTGTCCAAATTGGTCTGTTGCTGGTCTACCTCCACGGTGGAAAAATCAGGGTTTAGGGTCAGGTCCAGGTTAAGGGCAGGGGTTACCGCTATTTTAGCATCCAAGCCGGCTGCCGCCCCTTGCTCCGAGGGGGTACCGGCTTCATGGTTTTTCATGGTGTTACCTGCCACATAGGGAATGACCGAAATATTGGGTCCTCGACTTCTCAAAGGGTTTTCCCACAGCATATAGCCGGTAAAGGCTAAATTGATCAGGTTTTGGTGGATGGGAGCCGGCGTCCAACTGGAGGCCTGGAAATTCTTCCGGTCATTCCGGATAAAATTTATCCTCCAATAATCTGTACCCTCATTAAACCTAAGGGTTTTAAAGGGAATGGCAATTTCGACCTCCCAATAGTCATCATATACCTGCACCGCAGAAGTCCACCGGTTGTCCCACACTTCCTGAAGATTATCGCCATTGGTCACCAAAGCTTCAAGCTGGATATTCAAAGGATTCACAGCAAAAAAGAAACCGTTGGCCCCATCATCATAGGGGCCAAGAAGAACCCCAAAGGCATCATTTTCAAAAAAATCATAGTCTCGCTGCAGGGAAGAAATGATATGCGGACTCTCTGTGGTATCGTGGATCCTGGCTCCTATATATAGGTTTCGCTGGTCATACATGATTTTGACTTCAGTTTCCTCTGCAGGCGGGTCCCCTTCGTCAGGGAATTGCTGGATAAAGCCGGTAACTTTCTTGGCCCTGCCCCAAGCTCCCTCATCCAATCGTCCATCAATTTTGATGTCCTCATCGATCTCAAAAATCTCCACCTCAAATTCATACCCATCCGGATCCGTCTGCCCCCTGGCCTGAAGGCTTAGAAAAAATAGAAAAAACATGATAATAGTTACTCTATACATAAAAAATTCATTCACCCTTTAATAAAACATCTCAGAGTGCAGATGTTTTCACAAGTACGAAATACGAAGGACCAAGGACGACAAGACGATTAATAAAAAACCGCAGAGGCACAGAGGTCCCAGAGAAAAAGTGTCGAGGGTATAAAGAAAGTGCCTAATTTTACTTTGTGCGACTTAATTAAAACTTTGAGAGACTTTGTGACCGAATTTTGCCCCCTTCTGTGAAATCCGTGTAATCTGTGTTTTTTTTCACCCCCGCCCCCTATGCGCTAGTTCTTTTTAACTTAGTTCAACTTTGTGCCCCATTTCTATCCTTTTGATTTAACTTTGTACTGTCAATAACCAATCAAGCTAAACTCATGACTTTAAATACGCTGACTGCAGTCTCTTCCATCGATGGTAGGTATGGGAGCAAAACAGAATCTCTCCGCGATTACTTTTCCGAATTTGCCCTGATCAAATATAGGGTCCACGTGGAAGTGGAATATTTTATCGCATTGTGTGAAATGCCCGTTCCACAACTTGAAAAAGTGGACTCCTCTCTTTTCGGTAAGCTGCGCAAAATCGCTGCCGATTTCAATGAGGAGGACGCTCAGAACATCAAAGAAATTGAAAAGACCACCAACCACGATGTGAAAGCCGTGGAGTATTTCCTAAAGGAAAAATTTGACCGGCTGGGTCTGGAGCAGTATAAGGAATTCATACATTTTGGCTTGACCTCCCAAGACATCAACAATACCTCCACGCCTCTGATGATGAAAGAAGGCTTGGAAAAAGTCATCCTACCAACCTTTGATGAAGTATTGGCCGGGATAAAAAAGATGGCCACGGACTGGAAAGATATTTCCCTTCTGGCTAAAACGCACGGTCAGCCGGCCTCTCCTACCAAGCTTGGCAAGGAAATGCTTGTATTTGCCAACAGGTTGGAAAAGCAACTGGAACTATTGAAGCAGGTTCCGTATTCTGCCAAATTCGGTGGGGCTACCGGCAATATGAATGCCCACTACATCGCTTATCCAGAAAATGACTGGCACGGATTTGCCGAAAATTTCGTAAGCAAATACCTCGGCCTGGAAAGGAGTTTCCCTACCACACAGATCGAGCATTATGACAACCTGGCCGCTCAATTTGATGCCCTGAAACGCATCAACACCATCCTGCTTGATTTCTCCAAAGACATCTGGCAATATGTGGCCATGAATTACTTCAAGCAAAAGATCAAGGCAGGTGAAGTGGGCTCATCGGCCATGCCCCATAAGGTCAATCCGATCGACTTTGAAAATGCAGAAGGAAACCTTGGAATTGCTAACGCCTTATTGGAGCACCTGGCAGCCAAACTTCCCATCAGCCGATTGCAGAGAGACCTTACCGACAGCACGGTTTTAAGAATCATCGGTGTACCATTGGCGCATATGCTTATTTCTTTCGAGTCTTTGAAAAAGGGAATGGGAAAACTGGAGTTGAATCAAGCAGCGATAGATGCGGACTTGGAAGACAATTGGGCAGTGGTGGCGGAAGCCATTCAGACCATCTTGAGGAGAGAAGCCTATCCAAAGCCATATGAAGCCCTCAAAGAACTTACTCGTACCAATTCCAAAATCACTGAAAGCTCTATAAAGGAATTCATCACCACCCTCAATGTAAGCGATGAAATCAAAGAGGAACTTCAACAAATCACGCCGTTCAACTACACCGGCAAATAACCTTTAAAGGCCTCCCGACAAACCGGAAGGCCTTTTTTTCTCACAAAACCGTCTTCTCCCATCTCCCGTCTTTTTCGTCGAAGTGGCTGTATGTTCTTCGCACTTCAAATTTCGTACTTCATACTTACTTAGAAACTTAGTGTCCTTGGTGACCAATTTTTAAGTTTTCCGTATCCTGTCTTCCGTCCTCCGTCTCCAAATAAATTCCCCCTAAACCCCACCAAACTTTCAATAATTATTCTATTTTTACAGGAGATCCACAAAGAATCAATCAAATGGACTACCCAATTAAAACACTGCTGTTTTAACCACCACCCTTCTGGACTTTTTGCAGGTCTGACAACTTACCTGCGCCCATCTTTACCCATTTCAACCTTCTGATCATGAATAAAGCAACGAAATTCAGCTTGTTTTCAAACCTGGCATCTGACCTACCGGCTGGGCTGGTAGTCTTCTTGGTAGCGCTGCCCCTCTGCCTGGGCATTGCACTCTCCTCAGGCGCGCCCCTGTTTTCCGGTATTATTGCCGGCATTGTGGGCGGCATTGTGGTCGGCTTTCTTTCTGGCTCAAACACTTCCGTTTCTGGACCGGCCGCAGGACTCACCGTGATCGTACTCAATGCCATCACCGAGCTGCAGGTTTTTGAACTTTTCCTCACGGCTGTCTTCCTGGCCGGAGCCATGCAGATTGCCTTGGGGTACTTGAAAGCTGGTATCATCGGGTATTATTTCCCTACTTCTGTAATCAAAGGAATGCTGGCTGGGATTGGCATTATCCTTATCATCAAACAGATCCCCTATGCTTTTGGAGTCAATACCACCTCTGACCTAGCGGCCTTTATTCCTTTTGTGAATGATTTCAAAGCCGTAGAGGATCTGGGGAATTTGACCCATGAACTTTCCTATGGTGCGCTGATCATCACCATCGTTTCCATGGCCATCATGTTGTTGTGGGAAAGACCTTTTGTCAAAAAAAACAAAGTGCTGACCTACATCCCCGGCCCCCTGCTGGTGGTGTTGGCTGGAGTGGGAATCAATAAATTCTTCAAGTTCTTTGTACCTCAGCTTTATATTGATACCCAAAAAGTCAAACTTCCGGCCATATCCGGTATCGAGGGTTTCTTTGCCGAACTGACAACTTTCGACTTATCTGGCTTTTTTATGCCCCAAGTGTGGGTCATTGCCTTTACCATAGCCATTATTGCCAGCTTGGAATCCCTGCTCAGCTTGGAGGCTGCCGATAAAATCGACCCTTACAAAAGGATCTCCCCCCCAAACCGCGAGCTAATCGCCCAGGGCACCGGAAACATGATCAATGGCCTGATTGGAGGCCTACCACTCACCGCGGTTATCGTAAGGAGTTCGGCCAACATAACTGCCGGCAACAAAACGAAAGCTTCGGCCATCTTCCATGGCATACTCTTACTCGTCAGCGCTATGATGATCCCCATGCTACTAAACTTGATCCCATTGGCCAGTTTGGCGGCTATCCTGCTTTTGATCGGTTACAAACTGACCAAGATTTCCCTTTTTAAGATTCAATACAAGCTTGGCCTAGACCAGTTTCTGCCCTTTATTGTGACCATAGTCGGGATTGTGTTTACAGACCTGCTCAAAGGTATCGGTTTGGGCATGGCTGTGGCGATTGTCTATATCATCATGCGGAATTTCAAAAACAGCTATTTCTTTAAATCCCAGCCGGGTGAAAACCCCGCCATCATTCACATCATGCTTGCTGAAGAGGTAAGTTTTCTGAATAAAGGCGCTTTAATCAAAGCCTTGGATGGAATTGAGAATGGCAAGCAGGTAATCATTGACGGGAGCAATTCCAAATCAATCGACTACGATGTGCTTGAGGTGATTGAAAACTTCCGCATCAATGCTGAAAAACGAAACATCACAGTCACAACCATTAAGGTGCCGAGGGTGCTGATCGGAAGCCTGCATTAATGATTTTATCTATTCAAGAAAATCTCGGCAATCATGCACCTGGCACTTCCCCCACCGAGCTTTTCAAGGGTGGGGATGTCAAAAATGATAAGCTCCGTATATTTCTCCAACAACTGTTTTTGCCCCTTCTTGAGGCTGTCAAAAGCCGATTGGGATAATATTGTGAAGTGCTGCCCATCCGCATTGCTTAACTCGAGCATATTGCCGGCAAAGGCAAACTTTTGGTGCACACTGATCGGAAGGACCAGCTTGCCCGATTGCTGGAGCTTCTCTTTGATCCTCATGGCTACACTGGGCTGGTCAATACAATCCAGACATACTACGGCCACTTTACTGCCCACATGCATCATGACATTGGTATGGTAAATCGGGACTTTCCTGTCTCCATGCCGTTGGGAGGCGGAAAAACTCACTACTTCAAACCCCAACATATCACCCAAATAACTCAACGGCAAGGGATGCGTACGGTCTGACAAACAGGCGTAGATCACCTTATTTTCCCGATCCAACACCATGCTGCCTGTTCCTTCCAGAAACTGTCCATCATTTTCAAAGAAGCTGAGGTCAATGATTTCCTCCACTTTATACCCCCTGGCACTCAGCATTTCAATAATATCAACCCGCCTTTCCAATCTCCGCATGAGCGAGGCCATTGGGTATAGGAGTACTTTGCCATCGGCATGGGTGGAAAACCAATTGTTGGGAAACACCGCATCGGTAGTCAAAGGCTCCAGTTTATCCTCCACCACCATTACCTGGATTCCTTTCTGCTGAAGTTTCGCAACGCTGCAGTCAAATTCCAGCAGTGCTTTGCATTGTATATTCCTTGCCGGCCGGTCATCCCGCTTTTGATAAATGTTGGAATCCTCCGTTTCTGGATTGAAACCAAAAGCAGCAGGACGAACCATCAATACAGCGGATGTGATTTGGGGCATAGGGAGCTTGTCGAATTTGAGACTTCGAATTAAGGCAATAGGATCTAGACAGCCAACTATTTGCCTGAGGACTTGCGGGAATATTTATAGAGAATAGGGTCTATTCGGAAACTTTTTTCACTCAGGGTGTAATATGCGCCGGCATCAGGGGTAAAGGCTATCGCCTCTCCTTGCGGTTCTGGCTTATAGGGCAACTGAGTTGCTTTGCGGGCAAGGGCCTCTTCTAGGGTTTCACCTTCCTGCCTTACCCAGTAGTACACCACCCAATAGTTCTTGATGAGAATTTCCTTGCCGTCTGCTGATATATCTCCACCTGTGGACAGCGTGATCGGCAATTCCATTACCTTTTCCAACACTATTGGATCTGGGCCGAGTTTTTCGTAGGGGGCTTTGTAAAGGATATTACTTGAGTCTCGTTTGGAAAGCAAATACAGGTCACCATTCCAGGGATCCACCATCATCGTTTCGGAATCCTTGGGGCCGTCGGGGTAAGAAAAGGTAAAGGTTTCCGGCTTCACGGTCAGCCTTTCCTGGATTTCTGCAGGTTCTGGAAACCTGTGCACCTGGATACTCTTAAATTCAGAAACGTTATCCCCTATTGCACCTACATAGATATAATTCACCCCTTCTTCAGGCCCTGGACCTATGGCAATATCTTCCCAATCCCGGTTTTTAACCCCCTCTAGGCGAATCATGCCTAGGTGGCGCCCAAGGGAATCGATCATATGCACATCAGGTTTACCTCCACGGTCATTATGGGAATAGAGCAAGCCAGGATGGATCCGGGACACTGCCAACCCGCTGGCCTCTGCGAGCATTTTGGAGTCCACTTCCCCCACCTTTTCCCCGGTAGTGAAGATTGAATCCTCTACCAAAGGATTGAGCCGCACGTCAAAGCGCTGCTGCACCTTTTCTGATAAGACAAAAGGGACCAGCGAAAACAAAAAGAAAAGCTTAAGAATAAGGTCCGTGATAAACAGTTTCATATTTTCCCATTATGCAAAATCAACGCCACCTTTATAAGTCTAGTTTCCACCTCAGAGATTAAAAAACGTTAATAGTCACGGGATTAGAACCAACAACTATTCAAACTTCCAGGCTAAGGATAGACTATTTATGCGATAAAATTGCTCCCCATCAAAACTGTACTTCACCACGAAAGGCAGATTTCCCGGCAGGTAATAGCCCACAGTCAGGTTGAGCATCAAAATACGCCCTGAAATCAGGCGGCTGGGATCCTCCAGCTCATTCGTTTCCAGATTGTTGGCGCCAAAGTAATGCTTTGCCCCAATGCCCGCATAGAAAAGGTGCCTTTCCAAAACCAAAAGGTCTTTTTGAAAACCCACCCCACCCCATACTGGCGCCAGAAACCACATCGAGCGGCAATTGGCATCACACCCCATGGTCTTGTCCACCCCAAACTGAAGCCTGGCATTGAGGTCACTTTTGCGAAGCAAAGGAAAATTTCCCTCCCCATACATCCCAAAGGATTCATTGTAAGTACCTCTCCAAGTATTATTGATATAGGAGGCCTTGGTCCCTATCATAAATGAAGGCCCGGATTTCTCCTGGCCAAAACTGATATGCGCTATAAAAAAGAAGATAAAACCAGCCAAGCTTGCTCCTTTGGGAATATTCATTTCAAATTTTTCAAATCCGAATGTAATATTAGAGAAAACTTTCCTGCTTCTAAAATCTAATTTCGTTTCTATCGAAAGAGCAATCTACCTAGGATAATGGTAAAGTACGGGCACAATACCGTTGCTGAATTCGCTTAGCGTGAAATATCCGCCATCCAAATCAAAGCAAACAGCCTCCCCTTGTGGTTCCACGGGATTATAGGGGGCAAGTTTGGGCGTTCGGGCGAGCATTTTGGCAAAGCTCTCTCCTTCATTCCGTTGCCAATAAAATATCCTTGCGTCGTCCTTGATGAGCACTTCATTTCCATCTACCGACACCGTACCAGCCAAAGCCCGTGTAAACCCCAAATTGCCCACGTGGGTGAGGGTCATGAGCTCATCCACCGGCTGGGGGTACGGGGCCACAAAAACCATAGACCTGAAATCCCGCTTGGTGGCGATGTAGATATCCTTGGTGACCGGATCCACCATCAAGGCTTCTGCATCATGGCTCTTGTCGGGATACCTGTACTCAATGGTATCAAAATCCCACTCCAAGGCAACTACCTCTCCTCTGTGCGCTTCCTCAAATAGAGGCTCCTCAAATCGGTAGATCTTGTAAGTAGAAAAAGCCTGTCGGTTATCTCCGATTTCGCCCAAATAGATGTAATCAACTCCATCCTGAGGCCCAGGACCTATTTCCATATCCTCCCAGTCTCGGTTGAAGATCCCCGGGATTCTATAGGCAGCGACGGTCTCTGCGGTATTGGCATCAAGCAAGAAAATCAAATTATCATTCCCGCTGTCCTGATGGGTCCAAATGTAACCGGGATTTTTCCTACTGTAAGCCAATCCTGAAGCTTCCGTCAAGGTAGACATCCCTTTGGCAATGCCTTCATCCACAAAAAAGGAAACCCGCTCCAACTCATTCAATGAATATTCCGACTGGAAGGGCTCCCACTGCTCCCATTCATCCAGCTGCGGCTCGGGAGACCGTATGCAAAATTGCAAAAAGACTAAGAATACTAATGAAAACTTTTTCATGATTTAAAAAAAGAGGCCCTATGCACATAGAACCCCTTTTCATTTAAAATTGATTTGATATGTATATCCGCAAGCATCAGTTAACCTTTAAACTGCCAGAATCTTGGTCTGACTCTAGGATGCAGTTATCTTCGGCCTTCCGTCCTGCCAGCCAAAGAAAAATAGGATTTTGGCATCATTGCGAATAATCACAAAATATTAATTTCCCTGACCAAAGGCACCAAAGAATTCAGCCGGACGAGGAGTTTCGTAAGTTTTTCCATTCACTTCATAAGAAGCGTATCTTGGTTCAAAACCGGTGTAAGCACCTGTCAATGCTGGAGAACCAGCCTGAAGTCTGAAATCAGCATTTCCAAGTGGAGCAGTAGAGCTTCCTTCTCTGGCAGCCTCGATGTTGAAACCTTGACCAAGTTGGTAATTTACGAACATTGGATCGTTTTCAGCTACACCACCAGCTACATCAGATGCAGGGATTGCCTGTCCGCCTTCTCTACCGATAGTACCATTTGAAGGGTAAAACTCTTCTACAATGATTTCCTCATCACCATAGTAAAACTGATGTCCAAATGTGATGTTAGCCATGTCAGGCTGATTATCCGGTGGAACCATTCTCAAACCGTATCTAGAATTTACTACCAAGTTGTTGAAAGACAAACCTCTTGCTCCGTTTTCGAAGTTCAATGATCCCCCTCTACCAGACTGCGCTCTTCTCCAGCCAGAATTAACGATGGTATTGTTATAGTAATAGTTGTCAGCCTGAGGCTCTCTACCTTTAGAGTTTGCTACCTTCAATCCATTGGTTGCTACGCCGTACATCAAGTTGAAGCAGAAGTCACCTACTGTGCCAGACTTAGCATTCATGGCTTCTCCACCAGTCTCACCGTTCAATTCGAAGATACTGTGTGCGATCAAGGTTTTAGCACCGTTCAATCTGATTGCATCATCCTTGGAGAATGCAATTCTGGTGTGCCATAGGATAAGGTTTGATGTCAACCCGTCATCCTGCATATAAATAGCGTAACGAGGCTCTCCCTCATCAATTTCTCCTTCTTGTACAATCGGATTGTGGGCCTCGCCAGGAGCTCCCGAAAATTCAATATCTGTGTATTCAAACACCAAGTCTTGTACTGTTTCGGTTGTGGAAATACCACCCCAAAGACCTGCAAAATGATTGGCAGGAACCCTTTTATCTTCAGCCACGGTGATTCTGACGCGGTTGCTTTCGGTACCGTAAGAATAAAGGCTACCTCTTACCACGATTTCAGGACTGCTACCTTGACGGCCATCACCATCCATGATCACAGTGACACCTTCCTCAAGGGTTAGGCTTTCGCCTTCAGGGATGACAATGTCCCCAGTTACAATGTAGGTTTCATTAGCAGCCCAAACACCGCTTACCTCACCGAACATGTTGTCCTGTGTAGGCTCTACACTTTGATCCTGATCATCTTCCACAGGATCGACTACTGGGTTTTGCTCATCACTACAGGCTATTGCGCCAGCAAGGAGAGCTCCCATCATCCAAAATTTCAAAATTGACTTTTTCATTAGGTATTAGTTATAAATTGGTTATTGATTCAATCTAAAGCGAAGTCCCAGTCTGTAGGATTGGCCGAAGCGATCACTCCTTACTACTGTTTCATTCACGTTGTTCTGATATGGAAATACCGCGTCCTCTCGAGCCAATGGGCTTTTCACAAAAAGCTCATAAGGGGTGTCCAGGATATTGTTGACCCTCACAAATACAGTAAGTGACTTGCCGATATTCTTGTCTACCGAAAGGTCCAGCTGGGTAATTGGCCTCGACCAGTGGTCATTATTAAGGAATGGGGATACAAACTCAATCCTTTCTCCCGTGTAGACTGCTGATATTTGAGCATCCAGACCCAAAACCTGGTCCTTGTACATCAAGCTCAGGTTTCCTATATGGTCAGCCTGCCCTTGTAGCGGTCTGGTTTGGTCTACGCTCACCTGTACGAGCTGGGAAGAAGGGTCATCAGGATTTTCCCTTCTTCGCTCGATCTTGCTGGTGGTTATTCTAGAATTGGTATAGGTGTAGTTGAACCTGATACCTATTTTATTATAGTACTTGATAAAGTCTGCCTCAAGACCCCAATTGACCGCGTTTCCAAAATTGGTAGGCTGAAGGGAAAGTGGTCCGGTGAAAATATTGGTTCTAGCCAAGGTGTATTCGATAGGGTCTCTTAAGTCCTTCACAAAGGCACCTACCAAAACTTGCTCCGAAAGGGTTGGGAAAAACTCATACCTAACGTCGTAATTGTGGGCTCTTACCCTTTGCAGGTTTGGATTACCCCGCTCATCAAAGCCATCTTCTTCAGCCATTCTATAAGGAACAATCTCATGAAAACCAGGTCTGGACAGGGCTTTATAATAAGATCCCCGAAGATTCATTTTACTGTTTAAGCGATGCTTGAAAGAAACCGAGGGCAATACATCAATATAAGTCTGGCTGCTATCTGGGTTCACACTTTGAGAGGCTACAGCCAAGGTATAACCCTGATCGGTATGCTCCACTCTCACCCCTGCATTGATCTCCGTATTGAATACATCCCATTTGGTATTGATATATCCTGCGGCGATTTTTTCATAGGAGTCAAAATTCAAAGGATCAGAAGTATTGCCTCGCGGATTGAGCAGGGCCCAACTTACATCCTCAAAGGTATCCCAGTGAACGCCCTCTACCTGAAAAGCAGGACTGGTGGGATCAAAGATATATCGGTTGAAAAAACTGTTTCTATCCTTATCCCTGTACATACCTCCAAATTGGATACGCGTTTCATCATTGATAATCCCTGGGGCATAGCTGAAATTCAAGAAAGCGGTAAGGTCCCTGTCGGTATTGTTAAGCCACTGCCTGAAATTCCTTCTTTCAATGTTCTGGGGCTGGAATTCAAAATCTCTCATTTCCCCATTTCTTTTGAAAATCCCATCATCGGGACTTTCACTGGCTGCCAAGCTGTAGACGCCTGACCAGTCCATGGTAAACCTTCCCCTGGAACCAAAGGAGTGCTCTCCCCCCAAAGTTGAAGTCTGGATATTTTGATATCTGGAGGTAAATCGGGTAATGTGGGTCAATATTCCGGTGCCGCCTAGGTAATTGTAATTCCTGCCGTCCACATCCGTATCCAACATCTCTCTGACTCTGAAGTCATTCAAGAAATAATTACCTGCATATACATACAGTTTGTGCTGGGGGTTAAAAACATAGTCCACCTTACTGTGAAACGCGGCTCTTTGCTGCTGAGTAGAGGAGACTCTCTCCTGGAGCCTAGTCAAAGTAGGCCTTCCTGATCCAAAATTGTCCACATCAGCTCTGTACCAGTTGCTGTCCGATCCTCTGTAGCTGTTTTGGAAACTTCCACCCAGCATTACGCCAAGCCTATCATTTAAAAATCTGTCTCCATAAGTAAGGCTTCCCAAGATATCCGGCATAGGTGTCTTGTTTCTAAGCATCATATTGGAGGTGGTAAAATCCCCCATGCTAGCAGCGTAATCAGCTCCGAACTGCTGATAAGGGGAGTTCATATTTAGGTCTGACCTATCATAATGGTAGAAGCCTCTATCTAAATTAATTTGGTTATAGCCCAACTGTATATCCCCTTCCAGCATAAATTCCTCCGGAGCATCCTTCATCACCATATTTACAGCACCTCCAATGGCATCACCTTCCATCATGGGTGTTAGGGATTTAGATACCTCCAGCCTTTCCAAAAGCTGGGCGGGAAAGATATCCAGAGGGATAAACCGGTTTTGATTATCCGGGGAAGGTATTTTCACCCCATTTACCAAGGTATAGTTATACCGCTTGTCCATACCTCTCACGATGGCGTGCTGTGGATCACCGCTGGCATTCCTCTCTACCGAAAGACCTGACACACGCTGAACAATATTTGCAACAGTAATGTCAGGTGAAAGCTCAATTGCTTTTTTGGAGATCACATTGATGGTGTTGGCAGCATTTCGCTCGAGTGTACGGGCCTGCATTTCTGAACCTTTTATCGCACTGCCACTTACCACCACCTCGGCAAGGTCATTATTGTCAAGAGCCATCAGGAAATCCCGTTTCATATTTTGGCCATTGACTGAAAAAGTCTCTCTGATTTTTTGATATCCCACAAAGGAAACCTCAACCTCATAAGTCCCCTCCGGCAGATTTCTCACCGAATAAGAACCATCTAAACCAACTATTGCATAATAACTGGTACCCACTAACTGAACCGTCGCCCCGATTAGCGGCTCCTGCGTTTCTTTATCCGTTACGAACCCGGAAATATTGGCGGCCTGCACAGCAAATGAGAACGCCATTAAAATTGTACTGAGTATGAACCTTGCTTTCATACCCCAAAGGTGAACATAGCATGTTACTCTATATTTTCCCTATTATAAACTAAAAATTACCATTCCCCCTACCTGTATTATTCAAAAGTTAACATAAAGACCACCCATCCTGTATCCATCTAGGAATCAGAGAACTGGACGGTAACATGCCAACTTCTTCGTACTTCGTATTACGTATTTCTAACTGACGCTTGAGTACCAGGTACCAAGTACAACGTACCAAGTAGCCGCGGCGAAGGTGTACGAGCCTCTTTTTTGTTGCGCAAAAAAATGCGGTATCGCTTTACTTTCTGTCTTCAGGTAGCCACTATGGCGTGAAGGCGCGAAGAGAAAAAACTTAGCGCCTTCGAGCCTTTGTGGCCCACAAAAGCCCTCAAAAAAACCACTGATTTCTCGGATTTCACAGAGTATAACCACTATGGCGTGAAGCCGCAAAGAGAAAAAACTTAGCGCCTTCGAGCCTTTGTGGCCCAAAAAAGCCCTCAAAAAAACCACTGATTTCTCGGATTTCACAGAGTATAACCACTATGGCGTGAAGCCGCAAAGAGAAAAAACTTCGCGTCTTCGAGCCTTTGTGGCCCAAAAAAGCCCTCTGAAGAAATACAGATTTCTCGGATTTCACAGAGTATAACCACTATGGCGTGAAGCCGCAAAGAGAAAAAACTTCGCGTCTTCGAGCCTTTGTGGCCCAAAAAAGCCCTCTAAAAAACCACAGATTTCTCGGATTTCACAGAGTATTACCACTATGGCGTGAAGGCGCGAAGAGAAAAAACTTAGCGCCTTCGAGCCTTTGTGGCCCAAAACAGCCCTCTAAAAAAACACAGATTTCTCGGATTTCACAGAGTATTACCACTATGGCGTGAAGGCGCGAAGAGAAAAAACTTAGCGTCTTCGAGCCTTTGTGGCCCAAAAAAGCCCTCTAAAAAACCACAGATTTCTCGGATTTCACAGAGTATTACCACTATGGCGTGAAGGCGCGAAGAGAAAAAACTTAGCGTCTTCGAGCCTTTGTGGCCCAAAAAAGCCCTCTAAAAAACCACAGATTTCTCGGATTTCACAGAGTATTACCACTATGGCGTGAAGGCGCGAAGAGAAAAAACTTAGCGTCTTCGAGCCTTTGTGGCCCAAAAAAGCCCTCTAAAAAACCACAGATTTCTCGGATTTCACAGAGTATTACCACTATGGCGTGAAGGCGCGAAGAGAAAAAACTTAGCGTCTTCGAGCCTTTGTGGCCCAAAAAAGCCCTCTAAAAAACCACTGATTTCTCGGATTTCACAGAGTATAGCCACTGTGGCGTGAAGCCGCAAAGAGAAAAAACTTAGCGTCTTCGAGCCTTTGTGGCCCAAAAAACCGCTATAAAAAACCACTCCGTTCTCGGATTTCACAGAGTATCGCCACTGTGGCGTGAAGCCGCAAAGAGAAAAAACTTAGCGTCTTCGAGTCTTTGTGGCAAAAAAAAATCCTCCCCAGCCTACGCCAGAGAGGATCCAAACAATCAATCAATCTATGAACTTATTAGTCAGCTTTTTCCTGCTTGGTAACCTTGATGCTGAGCTCATCGCCCTCACCTGGATAATCAGCTACGATCACATCACCCTCTGATAGCTCACCTTTGAGGATTTCCTCGGCGATGGCATCTTCCAGGTATTTCTGAATCGCACGGTTCAATGGTCTTGCACCATATTGCTGATCATATCCTTTGTCGGACAAGAAATCCTTAGCCTTGTCGGTCAGTTCAATCTTGTAACCCAGATCTGTGATACGCTTGAACAGTTTGGCCAAACTGATATCAATGATCTCATGGATATGCTCCTTGGTCAGCGAGTTGAACACCACCACATCATCCAACCTGTTCAAGAACTCCGGACTGAATGCTTTCTTCAACGCACTTTGGATGGTTGACTTCATCACGTCATCCTGGTTGTCCAATTTAGCCTTGGAGGCAAAACCGATTCCCGAACCAAAGTCCTTCAAATCTCTCACCCCAATATTGGAAGTCATGATGATAATGGTGTTTCTGAAATCCACCCTTCTGCCCAAACCATCTGTCAAGATACCGTCATCCAGTACCTGCAGCAACAAGTTGAATACATCAGGGTGAGCTTTTTCAATCTCATCCAAGAGTACTACAGAATAAGGCTTTCTTCTGACTTTCTCAGTCAACTGACCACCTTCTTCATATCCTACATAACCTGGAGGCGCTCCCACTAGTCTGGACACACTGAATTTCTCCATGTATTCCGACATATCAATTCTGATCAGGGAATCCTCCTTGTCAAAGAGGTAAGTTGCCAACATTTTGGCCAACTCCGTTTTACCAACACCTGTTGGACCTAAGAAGATAAAGCTACCAATTGGTTTCTTAGGATCTTTCAATCCCACTCGGGTTCTCTGGATAGCTTTGGTCAATTTCTTGATCGCATCATCCTGGCCCACTACCTTGCCTCTCAACTCCTGGCCCATGTTCAGCAACTTGGCACCTTCGTTTTGGGCAATTCGCTTAGCAGGGATTCCGGTCATCATCGCGATTACCTCGGCCACGTTTTCCTCTTCCACGGTATAGCGCTTCGTCTTGCTTTCCTCTTCCCACTTGGCTTTTGCTCTGTCTAGTTGCTCAAGAAGCTTCTTCTCACGGTCTCTCAACTGGGCAGCCTCTTCGTACTTCTGACTTTTAACCACCCTGTTTTTCTCTACCTTGATATCTTCCACTTCATTTTCCAACTTGATGATTTCATCAGGCACGTGGATATTGTTGATATGAACCCTTGCACCGGCCTCATCGAGGATATCGATGGCCTTATCCGGCAGGAATCTATCGGAAATGTATCTATCTGAAAGATTCACACATGCCTCTATCGCCTCAGGGGTATAGTTTACATTGTGGTGATCTTCATATTTGTCTTTGATGTTGTTAAGGATCTGAACCGTTTCCTCAGGGGAAGTGGCATCAACCATCACCATCTGGAACCTTCTGGCCAAAGCACCATCCTTTTCGATATACTGTCTGTATTCGTCCAGGGTAGTAGCTCCTATACATTGGATTTCACCCCTAGCCAAAGCTGGTTTGAACATGTTGCTCGCATCTAGCGAACCGCTTGCCCCACCGGCCCCAACAATCGTGTGAAGCTCATCAATGAACAGGATCACATTTGGGGATTTTTCAAGCTCGTTCATCACGGCTTTCATTCTTTCCTCAAACTGACCACGGTATTTGGTACCGGCTACCAGAGAGGCCAGGTCCAAAGTCACCACGCGCTTGTTGAAAAGCACACGGGATACTTTTTTCTGGATAATCCTCAAGGCTAGGCCTTCCGCGATGGCGGTTTTACCCACACCAGGTTCACCGATCAGGATAGGGTTGTTTTTCTTCCTTCTGGAAAGAATCTGCGCTACCCTTTCGATTTCTTTTTCCCTACCGATGATAGGGTCTAGCTTGTCCTCTTCGGCCATCTTGGTAAGGTCGCGCCCGAAGTTGTCCAAAACCGGGGTTCTGGATTTTTCAGCGCTGCCTTTGGATGATCCTGCGGAGCTGCTTGATCCAAACAACTTGCTGCCTTCCTCATCTGGGTCGTCAGCTTCGGCTCTGGATCGCGGGTTTTGGTCGGATTGGTATTCCAGCATTTCTTTTACGGCGTCATAGTTAGTATCAAATTTCTGCAATATCTGTGTGGCTATATTATCCTCATCCCTGAGGATAGAAAGCAGCAAATGCTCGGTACCAATCAATTGGCTTTTGAATATTTTTGCTTCCAAATAAGTGATTTTCAATACTTTTTCAGACTGCCTGGTAAGGGGGATGTTGGCCAGGTTCTTCACGTTGTGATTGGCCGTACCCTTCACCGCCCTCTCGATGGCGGTGCGAAGCTCGTCCAGTGGCACGCCGAGCTTCTTTAAGATGGAAACAGCAACACCTTCTCCTTCACGAATCATACCTAACAAGAGGTGTTCCGTACCTATGTAATCATGCCCTAACCGCAAAGCTTCCTCACGGCTCAGAGAGATCACCTCTTTGACTCTATTTGAAAATTTTGCTTCCATTAATATCCTTTCTTATAATGTTGTTTCTCTTGCTTCAATGTAATCTAATTTGACTTAAAAACACAATCATTCGGGGCTTTGTTCAATAGTTTTTTTCGACTGTGATATTATCCTTCCGGCTTGAGGGCCTTCGCAAAACAGCAAATCGATTACACTAAGGTTGGGAACAAAGTCTAAGCCAAAGAGCTGCATGTAAGGAACGGGGCGGTAAATACCCCTAACTTCGTAGGACTCTTTGGGCTGAATTACCCCTCGCAAATCCTGAAATATCACATTTGGCTGATATTCAGTACTTACGACTATTCTGACAGGATGTTGTAAAAATTTAAGACAAAGTGTCAGCAATTCAAGATTTAAGTCAAAAAGCCGAGTTGGCCTGCGTTCAAATACGCTTTCGTAATACGGAAAAAAATATTCAAAAAACGCTGCTTTACCATAAGCACTTTTTATGCCACGAAGGTGAATGTTGACCCACTTTTGTTCATAATCTATTTCTATTTCCCTAAAAGGCCTGCCTTTTCCACCTTTTACAGGTACCGAAAGGTGCTCCACCTTGTTGGCCAGTCTGATGGAGGCCCGGTTTCTATAGGTCTGCTTCTGGTAATTGTCATGCCCCTCGATCATCAGGGTCTCCTTTCCCTCTATCGCCGCAAAATACTCTATCGGAGGCAGGTATAATAGGTCTGTGATTACTGTACTGCCTTTATCAATCTTCATTATTCATCATTCATCATTCGATATGTTATCACTCTTGGTACCAGGTACCACGTACCAAGTACCACGTAAACTGACCCCCACTCTAAACTCCTAAACCATCCCGCCGCGCTCCAGCGCCGGGAAATAACCTCCTAAACCATCACCACCACAAGAAAAACCTTCCAGCCTAACAAATTTCCACGAGATCTGGATGGTTTAAATGGGGTCTTGTCACAGTTCAATAGCCAATAACTCCTTGCCTAATTTGTGAAGCCCTTCTTCAATTTTTTTCCTTTGGGCAGTTCTCGGCTTTTTCAGACCACTTGCATAGTGCTGAATTAGCTTCTGATTTATTCCCGTCACCTTTTCTATAGCCGCATTGGTAAATATACCTTTATAATAATTCAAAAGGCTTTCAACATCGTATTGAAATTCCAATTCAAAATCCCCTTTCAAGGCATCAGGAATATCATTAGGCTTATTCTCCTTCACTACGTCAATTGCATCCAAAATTGCGGCTTTGGCTGCATTGGGAGTATCTCCCACCCCAGTCACCCCCCAAACATCCGGCGCATAGGCTGCATAATGATCCTCCGCTCTTTCAATGACAATTTTAATAGATCTCATTGTTTTTAACTCAAATGCTTTCCACCTTTCACCTCTTACTTCCTCCCCCTCGGCTACGCTCGGGGACCGGTTATGCAACCAGAAAATGACCAGCTTTGACTCCGCTCAGCTAATCAAAGAACTCCCGCTCCATTATGCAACTTATTTTAACTTTGTGCCCATTGTGATCAATTTACCACGCTTTTAAACCCTTCTCCGCGAAGAAGGAACCTGCTTTAAACCACTTCATCCACATTCCCCAATCCTTCCCTTACGATCAGGATTTCGTCGCTGGTGCAGTCCAGGATGGTCGAGGCCACGTTGTTACCATAGCCGCCGTCGATTACTACATCCACCAGGTCCTTATATTTTTCATAAATCAATTCCGGGTCGGTGCTGTATTCGATCACCTCATCCTCATCCCTGATCGAGGTGGTCACGATGGGCTGCCCAAGTTCCTTCACCAAGGTTCTAGGAATGGAATGGTCCGGCACACGGATACCCACCGTTTTCTTTTTGCTGTTGAGCAATTTGGGCACATTATTATTGGCATTGAGGATAAATGTGAATGGACCCGGGAGGGCTTTTTTCATTACCTTAAATACAGGCGTGCTCACCGTACGAGTGTAGTCAGCAATATCGCTCAAGTCATAGCAAATGAAAGAAAAGTTCTGCTTCTGCGGCTTCACCCCTTTTATCTGGCAGACCTTTTCTATGGCCTTTTGGTTGAAAATATCACAGCCAATACCATAGACGGTATCCGTAGGGTAGATGATTACCCCGCCGTTTCGCAATACGTCGACGATGTGCTGTATTCTTCGGGGATCGGGGTTTTCCGGGTAGAGTTTGATAAATTCTGCAGGCATATGCTGATAGGTTAATGGCTGAAAAAGATTTATTAAAGATAAGTGATATAATTGAAAAAATGTTTAGCAGGGCCAAGAGCCAGTCCATTTTCCCTGCGCCTTTGTTCTTTTTTGACTACTTTTGAAAAAAATCATCCCTTCCTGCGTTAATATAGGATATGATCCCAGATAAAAAGACCAAACGATACCTGATTGCTGTCATTGCCGTCACCGTTTTGATGACCTCCATGACATTTTATTTCTACCAGGCTTTCTTCTCCCCCAATGCCCTGACCGACAAAGAGGAACCCGCCCTACTGAAAATTCCCAGAGGCGCCACTTTCAAAACCGTCTCCGACAGCCTGACCAAGAACGAAATCATCCACGATATTGTCACCTTCTCCTTTGTGGCAAAAGTGAGAGGATACCAGGATGATGTTAAACCCGGTCTCTACGAAATCAGACCCAAGATGAGTAACAAGGACCTGGTGGCCCTGCTTTCCTCCGGCCGGCAGACACCAGTGAGGCTTACTTTCAACAACATCAGAACCAAAGAAGACCTGGCCGAAAAGGTAACCCGAAACCTGGAAATGGATCAGGCGGAATTTAAAAGCCTCCTTACAGACAGCACCTATTACTCCAAATTCGATTTGAAAGAGGAAACGGTGATGAGCATTTTTATCCCAAACACCTACGAGGTTTATTGGAACGTGACCCCCGAAGGGCTTTTTGACAGGATGCACAAGGAGTATGAAAAATTCTGGAATGAGGAGAGGACAGCCAAACTCACCCAATTGAATCTGGACAGGAAGGAAGTGAGCACGTTGGCTTCCATTGTTCAGGCCGAAACCCAAATGTCGGATGAAAGGCCACGGGTGGCGGGTGTTTACCTCAACCGATTGAGGATGAACATGCCCCTTCAGGCCGACCCTACTTTGGTTTTTGCCCTGCAGGATTTCAGCATCAAGAGGGTCCTCAATGTGCACAAAGAAATCGACAGTCCGTACAACACCTATAAATACACCGGCCTGCCTCCAGGACCGATCAACCTGCCGGATATCAGCTCCATTGATGCCGTACTAGCAGCCGAGGACCATAAGTACATCTATTTTTGCGCCAAGGATGACTTCTCCGGATACCATGCCTTTGCCACCAACTACAACGAGCACCTGCAAAACGCCCGCCGTTACCAGCAGGCTTTAAACAGGGCCAAAATCTATTAATCCATGTTCACTACCGAAACCCAGGTAAGGGTAAGATATGCTGAGACAGACCAGATGGGGTATGTCTACTATGGAAATTATGCCGCCTACTATGAGGTGGGCAGGGTGGAAGCCATGCGTAACATCGGCTTTTCCTACAAAAAGCTGGAAGAACAGGGCATCATGATGCCTGCTTTGGAAAATTACAGCCGCTACTACAAACCGGGCAGATACGATGAACTGCTGACCATCAAAGTGGAGGTGAGGGAGATGCCCGGGGTGAGGATCCGCTTCGACTGCACCATCATCAACGAGGCCGGGGAGGTCATCAACGAGGGCTATACCCTGTTGACCTTCATCCGTACCGACAACCACCGCCCCTGCCGACCACCGAAAGACCTATTGGACTTGATGAGACCTTATTATTAAGGGTTTATGGTTTAAAGTTTAAGGCTTATGGGGATGATTTAGGGTTTAGAATTAAAAACTTGGCGGTCTCTGCGCCTTCGTTGCGCTCTTTGCGTGAAACTATCCAGCTTAATTTCTCGCAGCGTCGCAGCGAAATACGCCGCGCCCGCCGCGAGAAAACTTTTTTTCTACTCCACCGTGAATCTCACAAATCCCAGTTCGTCATCCATGTTTTCAAACATCCAGATCTGTCCGTCTTTGACGAAATGGTGGGCGGGTATTTTGGTCAGCCCTTCCAGGAACGTCTCCCCCAGCAAGTTCAAATCCGTATCAAAAGCACTCAGCCAAACCTTACTAGATGACTTGTTATTGCCCTCGGCGTCCTGTTTGGATTCGGTCAGGTAGCTGAACCTCAAAAACCTCTCGTTTTTCTCATCCCACACCGGCTGGCTAAATGCGATTTCCTTTTTAAAGTCCGCCATAGCTTTGTTAAATTCCTCCTGCGAGTCTATGGTCTTCTTATATTTGCCGGTTTTCCTATGAGCAAAAAGCTGGTTATCCATTTCCTTTTTCTCCACCAGCCCGTCCTCTGGGTTGTAAATATGAATGCTGTTATCCACATTGTTGGTAATAAATACCTTATCCTTGGCCTGGTTAACAAAATAGTTGGGACCCATCATGACCATTGGCATGCCCTTTTCATTTACCCAGCTGAAAAAATAATCCTTTTGGTATTCCTGCTCGGGAAAAGTGACCTTTTTCAGGGATTTCTCCTCCAGATCTATCACCCCAAAATAAAATTCCTCCTCATGGAAATTCGAGAAAGTACCATATAGCTTATTGGGGTCGGAATTTGGGATCACTCCACTGAACATATTTTCATTTACCTTCAACTCGTCACCTGATAAATCCTGGGGCTTGAGTGATACTGATTTCTTTTTATTGCCCTGCTGGTCAAAGATGCCGCCACGGTCAAAGGAAAGAATGAAAAATTCATCAGAAGGGGCGCTAAAAATCCTATATACGTATTGGCCCACACCGTTGGGACCTTCTTTTTCATAGGGCGTGGCCCCTACTAACTTCAGCTCCTCCAGGTCAATCTTCTCCACTTGACTCCTGTCGGCGTCAAAATTATATAAATATCTACGATCGTCGGAAAGCACGGATTGATACAAGCCGGTTTTCAAATACAAAATCTCCTCTCCTGCATCCACCATTACAGTATCCTGGCTGACCGCCAAGCCACCTTCAGGCCTATAACCTTCCTCAGACTTGCTGCAGGCCGCCACTATAAAAAACAAAAACATTAGCACTAAAACATTCTTCATAAGTATTGGGATTAAAGATTCAAAAAACTCTCACCACCAATTTATGAATAATAATTTTATGAACTAATATTTTTGGATTAAAATACAATTCAAACTTCATGGTATATTAATTACTTTGCGGATCTCTGAGTCTTTGCGGTTATTTTGAATCCATCCCCCCATCTTGAAAATAATTCGTAATTTTAGCCTCATTTTTATTATTTTTCCATGGTGAAGCAAAAGTTTAAAGACTACGTAAATATAGCGGACAAGAGGGCCCAAGCACTGCGGCATGTGCATTTCGGCAATCCTGACCAAAACCTCTACGATGTAGGCAAGCTTTTCATTCAGCAGGTCCAAAAGGATGAAATCACCGAAAGAGCCTATTCGGTAGCCTTTAATTTCACTGTGGCCATGTTCCCACTATTGCTCTTTTTGCTAAACATGATCCCCTACATTCAATATTTTTTTCCAGATGTGACTACAGGCAATATCCTGATGTTTGTACAGGAGATCGTGCCGCCCAGCATTTACCTTGAAGCCGAAAGCACCATTATGGACATTGTAAGCCGGCCTAGGCAAGGCCTGCTATCTTTTGGTTTCTTCCTGGCACTTTTCTTGGCCACCAATGGGGTGGTCTCGCTCATGAACGCTTTCAACGCCTGCTATAGGACCAAGGAAAACAGGGGTTATTTCACCACCCGCCTCCTAGCAGTGGGGATAGTGCTCATTTTGGTGTTGGATCTGTGTGCGGCCGCCCTGGTAATGATTTTTGGCAACCAGCTGCTGGGCATGCTGTCCGAACAGGGGCTCGTGTCGAGTGGATTCAATTATTACCTGGTAGCTTCCCTGAGGTTTTTCGCTCTATTGTTCCTGTTTATGATCGCCACCGCCTTCATTTTCCGCTTTGCCCCGGCCGTGCACGACAAGTGGCGCTTCTTCAGCACAGGCTCCGTCACGGCGGGCCTACTGATCACCTTGGGATTTTACGTGTTTTCCTTCTACCTAAACAACTTCGCCACCTACAACAGGCTCTACGGATCCATCGGCACCATGATCGCTGTCATGTTGTGGCTATTGATCACCAGCTTCATCATCCTGATCTGTTTCGAAATCAACGTGGCCCTGGACAAAGCCGCCGAGAAGCGCAGCGTGACAAAATTTATCAAACGCTAAATCAGCTAGTTAGCTAAACTAACACATTTTTTCACCCGAAACCATTTGCAAAAACAAAACTTAGCACTACCTTTGCAATCCGTTAACATATAAAACGGAAACGCAATTAGACCCAGAGGAGTGGCAGACCTGTCTGCCTTAATCCAAAAAGGTCAACACTGCGAAAATATAAAAGATACCCGACCGGGGTATTAAGACAAATAGAGGAGTGGCAGAGTGGTCGAATGCGGCGGTCTTGAAAACCGTTGTACCGCAAGGTACCGGGGGTTCGAATCCCTCCTCCTCTGCAGAAGGCTCAAATCGAAAGATTTGGGCCTCTTTTTTTCATGTCATTTTTTATCTCTAAACCTTTTTTTGCCATGGATGTTCAGTACTACACTTACATTCTCAAAAGCACTAAGGACGGAAAATATTACTACGGCCACTCGAAGGACCTAACCAAAAGACTTAAGGAACACAACGCAGGTAAAGTGCGGTCTACCAAAGGCCGGAGACCATTTGTAATTTTATATTCCGAAACCTTCACCTCAAAATCAGAAGCCTACAAAAGAGAAATTTATTTTAAATCTATTGAAGGGTACAACTATTTAAGAGAAAACAGGATTATCTAAATATCCCTCCAATGAAAACCGTTGTACCGCAAGGTACCGGGGGTTCTCCCGTAGGGACCCCTTTGGGGGAATCCCTCCTCCTCTGCTTTATAAAACCCTAACTAGCTGAAAATACGCGAGTTAGGGTTTTTTGTTTTTTAATCAGTATCGAAATCAGTATCGAATTGGTTGCCATTTTGACACCCCTCCCTAGCCTGTCGAAGATATTTCATGATTCCCTGCCCACGCTGGAAAACCTTCAAATGGGTGGGTATTCCTAACCAGCATCCATCAAATACGTCACCCAATTAGCCAACAAGAATATCAATATTACTAGCATCAGAGCTAAGAAGAAGTGGCTACCCATCCCTGCTTTTGGGGAAAAGATAATATACCCCATATAGTGCAGTCTTTGCAGTTTCTGCACTACGCTTAAATAAAGCACAGAAAGACCGATTTCTCAACGAAATTAGTGCAAAGGGAGTGCAAAGAATGCAGGATTACACCCATTAGGCCTTGCTGTAGGCTTCATTTAGTTGTCAGGCTACAGAATTATCAGTAAATTTCATTACTGAGTCTTATGGCATTCCATGGAAGAAAAAATAAACATACCGGGCCTCAAGCTGTCCCAATTATTCCGTAAAGGGATATTTTGGGACGTTGACATAGATCTTCTCGATGTGAAGAAGGATGCATATTTCATTATTCCAAGAGTATTGAACCGGTTTATGTTTCACGAGGTATTCTTGGAAAACCTTGAAAGTATCTACCCAAGAGGTCTTATTTGTTACTATGCGCTGAACAGTGGTGAAATCCGGGGGAATGAAAAAATTGAATTCCTTGCCAAAAGATACGGGTTAAGGCCCCAAGAGTTTATGAATTATACCCCCCCTGAAATGATGTAGCTAGACTTTGGACTATTACCTTAAAACGCAACCTACATCCCAGTGAAACCCCAATACGAGACCTCCCAAAAGGGGGAATATAGCTCCTTAAAAAATTAAAATAACCATTTAAATACCAAGTATTTAAATGGTTATTGAGTTATTGTTCAATAAGGCAATAACCCAATAAGTCCATGGACTCATGGGGTTATTAACCAATAAGTAAATGAATAAGTAAGTAAGTAAATAAGGGGTTTCATAAGGCCTTCTGCTTGCCGATAAAAGGTTGGAGCCTATCCTAAGCAATTGGGGAAAAAAGTTTTTTCCCCAATTGCTTACTCGCTACACACCGACGGCTGTATTTTCCTTGATTTCAATTCATATTGCCTTCCTTACTAAATTTGAATAGCACATTAAAAATGTCCAGTTTTTTATAAAAAAAACTGGACAAATACCTTATATTTGAAATTCAGAAAAAGGATGAAAATAGCCGAATACATATCATCAACTATAGATAGACTCCCAAAGGGCTATATATTCACCTATTCAGATTTCATTACTGAGGTGGAAAAGAAGGAAGCTGTGATCAAAGCTTTAAACCGGATGGTAGCTTCAGGAAAGATTGCCAAGCTTTCAAAGGGTAAATACTACAAACCAGAGAGTACTCCCTTTGGAAGACTTCAGCCAAGCCAGGGGCAGGTAGTAAAAGACCTTCTAGAGGAAGATGGGAAAATCACCGGTTATCTCACTGGCTACAGCATTTACAATCAATTAGGCTTAACTACACAGGTAAGCAGTACCATTCAAATTGGGAAAAATCAAATTCGTCCCAATTTAAAAAGGGAGCGCTATACCATTTCGTTCGTGAGGCAAAAAAACACCATTACAAAGGACAACATTCCCCTATTGCAGTTGCTTGATGCTATACGTTATGTCAAAAAAATTCCTGACGCCACCATTGAAGGGTCCTGTAGACGGTTCCTGGCAATTATTAAAGGGTTTTCTGAAAAGGAAATCAATACTTTGGTTCGCCTCGCTTTAAAATACCCGCCTGCTACAAGGGCACTATTGGGTGCTTTGTTGGAGCAAATGGGACAAGGAAAACTAGCAAAGCCACTTCTTGAATCATTGAACCCAATAACCAAATATAAAATACCCGGTGCGGGCAGCACCCTGACCACCGCAGAAAAATGGAATATTGTATGAAGTTGCATGAAAACAAAACCTTGTTCAGGCAAGCGGTGCAGTTTACTGCTGACCAAATGAGGATTCCTGCCATATATGTAGAAAAGGATTATTGGGTTACATATGCCTTATTCGTGATTTTCTCAAATGATATAGGCAAAGACACTGTATTTAAGGGAGGGCTGCACTTTCCAAGTGCTACCAAATGATTGAACGCTTTTCCGAGGACATTGACTTGGTGGTACTAAGGCGTGAAGGTGAATCGAATAATAGATTAACCAATAAAATCAGGACTATTAGTGAAATTGTAACATCTTATTTACCAGAAGTAACCATAGAGGGCCTTACCCAGAAAATGGGAATGAACCGCAAAACGGCACATTCCTATAATAAACAATTTAAGGGCAATTTCGGTCAGGTAAGAGATGCCATTGTAGTAGAAGCAACTTGGTTAGGTTACCATGAGCCATACACCACCAAAAGCGTTGTATCTTTTGTCGGTCAGATGATGCTAAATAATAAGCAGCCGGAAATAGCACAAGATAACGGATTACTACCTTTTAATTTAGTGGTATTAGAACCCGTAAGAACTATTTGCGAAAAAATAATGAGCCTGGTTCGCTTTTCTTATGGCACCAGCCCAATAGATGATTTAAAGAGAAAGATAAGGCACACTTACGATTTGCATCAGCTATTAAACCAGGAAGAGTTTTTAGAATTTTTCCATTCAAGTGATTTTGATAAAATGTTACTGAAAGTAGCAAGCGATGATGTGGCAAGTTATAGGAGCAACAATAGGTGGTTAATACACCACCCGAATGAGGCACTCATTTTTAAGGACTTAAAAAATGTCTGGAATGAATTGAGACCAATTTATGACGGGGACTTTAAAAGTTTAGTGTATGGGGAGTTGCCACCGGCAGAAAGCATTTTACAAACCTTTCAGAGCATTGAAAAAAGGTTGGCCTCCGTTGAGTGGACTATAAAAATTGTGTAAAATAAGAAGTTAAACAATTTTCCTCTTTTCCAAAACAGGGCCAGTGGCTCAAAGTCCGATTCTGATTACTACTATTACTTTGTCACCCCTGAGAAGAAAGGGGTACGCATCGATGCTTTCCTACTACCTGAAACCGCAATTTACAATCTTGTGAACCGCCGTACACAAGCGTGGTTTCGGACACTGAGATGAAGGTGGAAGAGACCTACCAGATGAAGGCCCCGTTCTTCGGTTACGCAAACATTCCCTCATGGACCGAGCAAGAGCTGCCTGACAGCATTGCATCCATCAAAGACCTAGAACAATACCTGGACAGAGTCACCAAAAACTCCAGCAGGCCATTCATGTTCAAGCTCACCGGAGAGGTGGACCATGCACTCATCCACATCGTCAACCTGCCCGAAGGCTCCAAAGTAAGCTCACCCGAAGAGGCACACCAAGGCCAGCAGGATTACAGCTTTCAGAACGAAGCCGCCACCATCCTCGGCTTTTTCTCCACCGAACACAAGGCCATCTTCACCCACCACGACACCTACCTCCACATGCACCTGATCACCGAAGACAGAGAAAAGATGGGGCATCTGGATGAGGTGGAGTTTGGGAAGGGGGAAATGAGGTTGTATTTGCCAGAGTAAAATGATTATATTTTTTATTCCAATCAGCATGCACTTTTCTAGCTATTTATCTGTATATTAGATCCTTGAATAATTTTTGACCACCACTATTCAACCAACCTTAACCACATCATGGCACAAAAGAAAATCATCACTGTTTTTGGAGCCACCGGAGCACAGGGTGGCGGATTGGCAAGGGCCATCTTAAATGACCCCAATAGCGAATTTTCAGTTCGCGCGGTAACCAGGGACCCGTCTTCCGAAAAAGCCAAGGAGCTGGCCGCCATGGGGGCTGAGGTGATCCAAGCCGATATAGACAAGCCCGACACCATGGAAAAGGCTCTCCAGGGAGCATATGGAGCTTATTTCGTCACCTTCTTTTGGGATCATTTTTCCCCGGAAAAAGAACTGGAGGAAGCCAAGCAGTTTACGGAAGCGGCCAAGAAGGCAGGCTTGAAACACATTATATGGTCTACGCTTGAGGACACCCGCAAACTGGTGCCCTTGGAGGATGACCGAATGCCCACTTTGCAGGGCAAATACAAAGTGCCCCACTTCGACGCCAAAGGGGAGGCCGACCAGTTCTTCAAAGAAGCCAACCTGCCAACCACTTTTATGATAGCCTCTTTTTATTGGGACAACTTCATCCATTTTGGAGCGGGACCCAAGAAGGCCGAAGACGGCAACTATTACCTCACCTTTCCCCTCGACGATAAACGCATGAGCGGAATCGCCTCCGAGGACATCGGCAAATGTGCCTATGGCATATTCAAAAAGGGAGAAGAACTTATCGGCCAAACTATCGGGATCGCGGGCGAACACCTCACCGGCCAAGAAATGGCAGACGGACTTTCGGATGCCCTTCAACTTAAAATAATCTACAACAACGTCTCCCCAGATACTTACCGGAGCTTCGACTTCCCCGGAGCGGACGACTTGGGAAACATGTTCCAGTACTACAGGGATTTTGAAAAGGAATGCATGGCAGTACGCGATACGGATTTCTCCAGACAGCTGAACCCTGAACTGAAGTCGTATAAAAAATGGTTAGCGGAAAATGCTTCCAAAATCCCATTGGAGTAGATATAGCAGACATTAGTCCTAAAAGCCTGCGGCGGTGACGAAGATTTTGTTTGTCAATTAAATAGTAAAAGTATGTAGGATTTCTATTGGAATTTTTGAGATTCAAGTTCTAGCTGTTCTCGGATATAGTTGTTAATCTCTCCTCTTTTAATCCCAAGAAGCTCGTGCATGGCTTTATAATAGGCCTCATCAGTTTCTCCACTTGACATCAATTCTTTTAGCAAGCTCCAGCTACCTTTTTCAAAGACTTTTTTTGCAATCAATCCGCCCAAAACATAATGAAAAGAAGTTTCTCCATCTAAAGCTCTTAAATTTAACATGTTGTTCAAATCTATCTCCGGACGCTGTTTAAGGTAGTGGCTAGTCCGTTTTATATGCCAATCCAAACTTCTCCCACGACTACCACCTAGCAATGTCGCAACACCTTCAGATGCCCAGAAATGTCGGTTTGGAAAATGCGGATCAATCTGAACATGAAAAACTTCATGAGGATAATATTCTCCCAATCCACCGCAGTATACCTTATCATCAGTTGCTCTACCGCTAGGCTTTGATTTCCCCCCCATTCCAATATTATAATCAATCCTTTTTTAAAAATCCACAAGTCTTTCAACTTAGAGAAAGGAAACTACCACGTTCCGCCATAGCCAACCCTATAGTTAATTCTAATACTGCTAGCCCCCACTCCAACCCGGATATTTTCTAACCTAGCCAACTTGCTCTAAATATGTCCCAACAGCTTGGAATCTTCAAGGGTGATGGGCTATGTTAAGAAATCACATTAATTTCGTAAATCAGCTAAGTCATGACCAAAATTAGAAGATTCTACTGTTCTTACACATATCAACAGCGTATCAAGAACGTATAAATAGCCATTATTAACGATGATGAACCGAAGATTATTTGTTTTTGAATTTGCAGTAAATAGCAAATAATTTTCACCTTTATTTGGATTTATCTTATTTTGGTGTAATTTACTAAGCCTTAAGCACATAGAATTGGTTTGCCGGTATTTTTAAGAAGGAAAAGCTGCTTTTGGTAAAGTGATCGCGTTTTTCAGTACATCATTTATATTTATCCACTTTTAAACAACCATTTTATGGCAAGAGTCACCAATACCCATGCGGATTTGCAGGGCACAATCGGCAACACCATTATTTATGAAGTTAATGGGGAAAAATTTGCCCGCAAGACACCCCGAAAACTTACCTCAAAGGAAAAGGAAAATAGGCCCCCTACTGAGCTTCAGCTGTTTCACCAACAGAAGCTTTCCCTGGCCAGCGATTTTCTTTTCCCCATTTTGGAGGTCATCGAGTTTGGCTATCACAACTTCAAATCCGGCATGAAAAGGGGCATCCACCAAGCCACAAGCAACCTGATGAACAAGGCCCTGTACTTCAATGAAGAAGAGGAACTGTTGGTAGACCCCTCCCAAGTAATGATTAGCCAAGGGAAACTGACGGGATTTTCCAACCCATCCGCTGTCTGGACCGAGGAGGGAAAAGTGCGGCTGCAATGGGACAACAACACCGGCATCGCTGACGCCAAGGCCAAAGACCAAGTGATGATCCTCCTTTACCACCTTCGCTCAAAACTCTCTTTTGCGGTGCTTCAAGGCAACTTCAGGTCCCAACAGCAACAGGAGATCCTGGCCCCTCTCCAATTCCAAGGGGAGCTGCACATTTATGCCGCATTCTCACGGCACATCAAAAGAGGTAGGAAATTCGACATTTCCGACAGTGAATACTTAGGGGTGATTTAAATTGGTTGAACTGTTGAACTGTCGAATCGACGAACTGACAGTTCAACAGTCATACAGTCTCAAAAAAACATCAACAAAAATGGCAAAACAGGAAGGACCCATATTTTTTACGGGCAATATTGGCAAACTGAACTTTTACAAGGATAAGGATGGCTATCAGGTAAGGGATAAAGGCGGCGTGACGGCAGAGCGGGTTAGCTCTGACCCAAAGTTTGCCCGGACACGGGAAAACATGGCCGAGTTTGGCGCTGCCTCTACCAATGGCAAATACATCAAGCAAATCTTGAAAAAGGTGGAGCATAGAACAAAGCTGACCAACCTTTCCACGCGCCTGCAGAAGATCATGATGCAGATGAAAAAAGATGACCCCATCCACGCCCGAGGCCAAAGGGTGGTAGAATCCGGGAATTGGGACCGCTTTTTAGATTTTGACCTCAATCCGCACACGCGGCTAAGCAGCATTTTGAGGTGGCCTTATGAAATTTCTACTGATACCGGAAAGTTGAAAGTAAGCATGCCGCAATTCCACCCTTCGTACATGCTGAGGTTTCCAGATAATGCCACGCATTTCAGGCTCCACCTCCACCGTTTAGACATCAATTTGGACGAGGAGAATGATAATGATTTCATTATGCAGGAAACACCGCTAATACCAGTTGAAACCTCCCCCATTGACTTGCAATTGGAGGTTCCCATGGGCGCGCCGGCCTTCCGGTTTTCCTTGTGCACGCTAGGCGTGGAGTTCTTTCAGGTCAATCTAGGCAAGGCATTCGCCCTGGCCAAAGGAAAATCCAACCCTTGCAGGATCATCGGATGGATCAAGCAGAACAAAGAAGAAAGTAAGGTATCCACCACGCAATGACGCTCGCGAGAGGTTATAATCATAGATTTTACAGCATGTCCTTATCCCCCTAACTCCAAGCACTCAAACACCATTCTATCCTCTTCATTGTCGGGATTATCCGGATGCTGGATGGAGAGGTATAGACCGTCTTTGCCTACAAATAGGTTGTTGGGATGGTACTTACCTTTTGGGAAGTGGGTTTCGCCAAGAAGGTTCAGGTCCTTATCTATGATCATGACTACAAAGTCACCCGGGTTGTCCCTCAGGCGGGCGATTTTTTCAGGGTCACTTTCCTCGGTGGCAGGGAAAGCAAACCTATAATACACTTCCCGGTATGGATCATAGACCAGGTGTTCATAGCGGGATGAGCCGAAAATGTACTGCTGGCTTTTTTCCGGGGCGGGAAATACGGGCAGGTCCCTGTCCAGGTAAGCGCTTGGCAGGGAAACGCTTTGCAGTTTTTGCCCCAAACCCTCACTGTAATAAAGATGGTGGTCACCAAAAAAGCTATATACAAACTTTTCCCCATCGAAAGCCATACTGGGTTCAATCTGCTTGGCCCCCTTGTCCATATAATCAGCCGGGTAGTGATGTGAAATGAATCGTGAACCGCCCTCATTCAGATTTACGGCAAATGACACATGGCTGCCTGCAAGATCCTCGCTATTCATCTCACGGATATTGCCGGATACGCGTGTTCTGGCCACCATTTCCTCTCCGATCAATACCGGCGGTGAAAGAAAGTAGGCTCCATGCACAAATGCCGGGGAATAACGGTCCGGCACATCGTATTGGATCTTTTCCTTTATTTTGCCAGAAGTGTCGGTAAGTACGATCACAGGATTGCGCTGGGAAAACAGAAAAATACTGTCGGGATTATGCACATAAAAACCAAAAAGCTCCCCTGCACCTTCAGGTCCCTCTTTTTCAAACATCAGGTTACGTGTCATTTTGCCGCTTGCGGCATCGTAAGCCTGCAAAGAATTCTTTTCCCAGTTGATATTATACACCCACTCCTTGCCGTCCATTTCATGGTAACCCAGCCCCATGCTGAAATTCGGGGTAGTCTCATCCAGTTCCAAACTGATCTTTTTACCCATAAACTGTAAGGAAACGGGTGTTGGCTCTTCCGTGGATGTACCTCCACAGCCCAATAATAACATTAGAGTAGAAAACAGCGCTATTGCTGTCAGAAGTGGTTTATTCATAAAAACGACTTTAATTCACTAACAATTTAAGAGATACTTTTGGAAAGGCAAAATCTCAAAGCCCACGAAACCGACATTACCTAAAGGAGAAACCCCATTTTTAAACCACATATTAATAATTTTACAACTTTATTCGTAATACGATGTTGTTTTTTAAACCCATTTGCCATAAATTAACAAAATATTCAATAAAACACCTTTATTTTTAAACCTAATGAAAAAGATAGAAGCTTTGATTAGAACTTCAAAATTTGAGGAAGTCCACGCTTGCTTGACCGAGCTGGATGTCAAATTCCTCACCTTTTTTGAAGTGAAAGGAATTGGGATGGAAAATGCCAAAACCCAATCCTACAGGGGTTCAGATTTCAATCCCGGCTACATTCCCAGGACCAAACTGGAGATGGTGGTCACCGATGAGCAGGTGGACAAAATTGTGGACTGTATCCTTCATCATGCCTGCACCAAGCAGGTGGGGGACGGGAAAATATTTGTCAGCCCTATCGAAAGCGCCTACCGCATTCGAAACAAGGACCGGGACCACGCCGCACTTTAGAACTAACCAAACACTACAAACCTATTAAACACCATGCAACAAGAGCTTTTCACCATCAATAACCTATGGATGATGGTGGCTACCATATTGGTATTCATCATGCACCTGGGGTTTGCCGCCCTGGAGGCCGGACTTACCCGAAGTAAAAACACCATCAATATTCTTTTCAAAAACACCATCATCCCCGGCCTTGGCATTCTCACTTATGGCCTGATCGGGTTTAACCTTATGTACCCGGGAGAAATCTTTCAGGGGGCATTCATCGGACTGTCAGGCTTTGGAATCAACCTTCCTGCAAACTGGGACAATGCAGCATATAATGCCGGATATACTTTTTACACGGATTTTGTATTTCAGGCCATGTTTGCAGCCACAGCGGCTACCATCGTATCAGGCGCCGTGGCCGAAAGGATAAAACTCAGCAGTTTCATGTTTTTTTCCCTTATGTATGTGGGTATCTGCTACCCTATCGTGGGTATGTGGAAATGGGGCGGAGGGTTTCTTGACACCTTGGAAACACCTTTTTACGATTTTGCGGGATCCACCATAGTGCATTCAGTCGGTGGATGGGGAGCATTGGTTGGGGCCATTCTCCTCGGGCCGCGTATTGGGAAATACACCCCACATGGCATCCGCCCCATTCCCGGACACAACATCCCCATGGCCGTGATAGGCGTATTCCTACTATGGTTCGGCTGGTTTGGTTTTAATGGAGGCAGTGTCCTTTCGGCCAATCCGGGAGAGGTTTCGAAAGTATTTGTCACCACCGCCATGGCCGGGGCGGCGGGATCCATCGGCGCACTCTGCGCAGCCTATTCCTTTACGCGCACCTTTGACATCACCATGGTACTCAACGGGATTTTGGCAGGACTGGTGGGCATCACCGCAGGTGCCGACGTGATGGGCCCTTTGGATGCGGTGATCATTGGCAGTATTGCCGGGGCGCTGGCAGTTGGCGGGGTGATCTTTTTTGACCGCTTGAAGATCGATGACCCGGTGGGTGCCATTTCGGTGCACCTTATCTGCGGCATTTGGGGTACCCTGGCCGTAGGGATCTTCGGCTCCCTTGCCGGATGGCCCCAGATTGTCAGCCAACTGACCGGGATAGCGGTGACTGGCTTGTTTTGCTCAACGTTCAGCTTCATTCTCTTTTTCGGGATGAAAAAAGCCCGCGGCATCCGCGTCCATGCCAGGGAGGAAATCGAAGGCCTAGACGTGAACGAGCACAGCATGCAGGCCTACCCGGACTTTGCTTCGAAGGAGTGATTCGCGGAGAACAGTCCACTGTTGACAGTCGACTGTCAACAGTGGACGACTCGTTTTAAAGTACGAAGTTAGAAGTAAGATGTAAAAAGGTTTTACGTACTATGGTCTATCGACTATTGTCCGCCAAAAACACCTTCATCTGCGAAATCAGTGGCGTCTCTAGGTAATCATCAACGCGGAATCTAATGGCAGTAGCCTGGGTATCGTCGAATCGGAGAATTCTTTTGTAACCTATGGTGGTTTCTGAGGCAATGGGCTGCCATTGGCCGTTTTGCTTGGCTTCAAGGGTAAAGGATTTTACTCTTTGGCCCAGAGGGATATGCTCCTGTACCCAGAAGCGGTTGAAAGTGATCTCTTGGCCAAAATCCACCTCTAGGACCTCCTCATTTACAATCCAATAAGTGGCCATGTCGTTGTCCAATACATTTTCGGGACCGTGCTGGCCTTTGGAGGGGGAGAGAATTTTTACCTGCCCATCTTGGAGCAAATCAACCGAAAAGTCCCGCATTATACGGGCGGCCATTTCCTGTAGCGCCTGAACATCGTTTTCGTGGATCAAACCGCGGGTATCAACGGGAAAATTTAAAAGCAGGGCGCTATTCCTGCCTACACTGTTGTAGTATATATCCATCAGCTCCTCCGAGGTTTTGACTTTGTCGTCCTCTTCAGGATGATAATACCAGCCCGGCCTGATGGACACATCGGCCTCGGCCGGAACCCAGTGGGTTCCATCTTCCTGACCGGAAGCGTAAAGCTCTGCATACTCGGGCATACCTGCATACACCGAATCCCGCATCAGATACGACCAGGTAGTGGGATAGGCATAGCCCTTTTCATTTCCCACCCAGCGCACATCCGGCCCGGCATCCCCAAATATTACCGCATTGGGCTGCAGCTCCCTGACCAGGGCATAAGTATTTTCCCAATCATAATACGACCTCTTATCCACCCTCCTTTCCTCGTTTGCACCGCCATAGTACCCAGTTCCGCCATTTGCACCGTCAAACCAGACTTCGAAAATGTCCCCGTAATTGGTAAGCAACTCCTGGAGTTGGTTGCGCATATAAGTGATGTATTCCGGCTTGCCATAATCGGAATGGTTACGGTCCCAGGGGGAATAGTACAACCCGAGCTTTAAACCGAATTCTTCACAGGCCTCTGCCAGCTCGGCGATCACATCCCCCTGCCCGTCTTTCCAAGGGGAGTTTTTTACCGAATGTTCGGTGTATTGGCTTGGCCAAAGGCAAAAACCGTCGTGATGCTTAGAAGTAAGGATCACTCCTTTCATACCCGCATCTTTCATCTCCTTTACCCATTGCCGGGTATCGAGTTCGGTAGGGTTGAATTTCTCTGGACTTTCATCCCCCAGCCCCCACTCCATATCAGTAAAGGTGTTGATGCTGAAATGGACAAAGCCGTAAAACTCCATTTCCTGCCAGTCCAGTTGACGATGGGAAGGCAAGGGCAAACTGGTTTCAGCCACCCTGGATGGCTCCTGACAAGAGGCAAGCCCAAAGAGCAGGAGCAAACTGATAATCTGAACTGGGGCAATGTATTTCATAATTCTGTTCAATTTATGTTGGACCGGGCACGGTCAGTAGTGTGTGTACCCCAGTAAGGGGAAGGGGATGGGCCCATTTGGATTTCCAAAACACCACCTTTTATGAGGTCTTTGTGATGGAAATAATTTCTGGTGTATTCTTGTCCATCCCATTTCATGGATTGGACATATATGTTTTCAGGACTATTGTCCTTAACCTTGATCTCAAAAACCTGATCATCCCCTACCCGAATCTTTGCATGGTTGACCAATGGGCTGCCAAAAACGTAGGTGCCGTTTGCCGGGTTGACCGGATAAAAGCCCAGAGAGGAAAGCACATACCAGGCAGACATCTGCCCCACGTCCTCGTTGCCGCTGAGGCCGTCGATCTGGTCTGAATAAAGGCTGTCCATGATATGACGGGTCTTTTCGGCTGTCTTGTAAGGCTGTCCCACATATCCATAGAGATAAGTCACATGGTGACTGGGCTCATTTCCATGTGCATACTGCCCGATCAATCCCGTAATATCGCTGGAGGCCTCCTCCCCCATGTCGCCTTCGACTATAAACAAGCTGTCCAATTTGTTGGCAAAAGCCTCTTCACCGCCCAGCAATTCCATTAAACCTTCCACATCATGGGGAACAAGCCAGGTGTATTGCCAGGCATTTCCCTCACAGAAATCATCTTTCATGTGTCGGGATTCAAATGGGCTGAAAGGTGAACGCCATTCGTTTTCACCTACCCTTCCGCGCATAAAGCCTGAGGTTTCGTCAAAATAGTTTTTGTAATTGGATGCTCTTGCCATGAAATAGCGGTAATCCTCCTCTTTCCCCATGTCCTTGGCCATCTGAGCAATGCTCCAATCGGCCAGTGCATACTCCAGACCGCTGGCCACCGTTTCCACAGCTTCATCCGCGGGTATATACCCGAGAGATTTTAAGCTGCCCAATCCATCCTCATCCCGCATGGCAGTGGCTTTTATGGCCTCATACGCTTTGTCCTCATCCATCTTGATACCTTTCCTAAAGGCGTCTACCAGCACTGGCACGGCACTGTAACCTACCATGGTATTGGTTTCATTTCCCATCAGGTGCCACACGGGCAGTTTGCCTTGTTGCTCATAAATATTCAGCATGGTCTGCATCATGTCGGCAGCCCTTTCATGCTGGATAATGGTGTAAAGCGGATGGGCGGCCCTGTAGGTATCCCAAAGTGAAAAAGTGGTATAATTGGTATAACTGTTATCCTCGTAGACTTTACCATCTGCCCCACGGTAAGCACCGTTTACATCGTTAAAAATAGAGGGGGCAATCATGGTATGATAGAGCGCGGTGTAAAAAGTCCTCATTTGGTGAGGCTCATTGAAGTCCGCCTGAATCAACCTCAGCTCCTTTTCCCACTTTTCATCAGCCAATGCTACTGTCTGGTCAAAATCCCAATGGGCAAGCTCTTCCTCCATATTCATAAGAGCGTTTTCGGCACTGACAGGCGAGATTGCCACCTTCAATAAAATCTGTTCCCCCTCCTGGGTGTCAAAGTGGGCTACGGCCTTCACTTTTTTGCCCTGCCTAGACTCATTTGTACTCGCCTCTCCGTTCTCATGGGTTTCCCAGCTTTTGATGGGTTTGGAAACCTTGGCCGCAAAAAACACCTTTTGGTCCTTGGCCCAACCGCTGGAATGACGGTGTCCTATCAATGTTTGCTCATCGAGCATTTCCACATAGGTATCGGTAGCCCTATCCCAGCCTATGCCTTCTTCCAGATCAATGATCAATTTGGCATCTTCTGCCTGCGGAAAAGTATAGCGGTGGAAGCCTACCCGTTCGGTGGTGGTCATTTCTGCATCGATGGCATACCGATCGAGATGCACTTGGTAAAATCCTGCTTTTGCTTTTTCCCCATGATGGGAAAAATACGAGAAATAACCCGTCTCCGGCTTTTCGGCTTCCCCTTTCCGGATTTTAACATCCCCGATGGCCGGCATCACCAGGATATCCCCAAGATCCCCAATGCCGGTCCCGCTCAAATGCGTGTGGGAAAAACCAATGATGGTCGAATCGGAATAATGGTAACCGGAACACCAGTCCCAGCCCTCCGTAATATTCACCGGCCCCAGCTGCACGGCACCAAACGGGACATTGGCACCTACAAATACATGCCCATGAAAACCGGAACCAATAAACGGATCAACGTAATCCGTAAGGCGGATGGAAGAAAGGGAATTGTCACTTGCCATTTCCTCCTGCTGACAGGCTACCAGACCTGTCAGGAAAATGGAGAGAAAAAGCGTGCAAAATAAATTAGGCTTGATAATTTTCATTTCACTGTAAATTTTTCCTTTAATCGAATATCTCTGGATGATGCGCCGATCATGATTTCAAATTCTCCGGGCTCCACCACCCAGTTCATCTCCATGTCAAGAAGCTGAAGATCATTCTTGCCCAGTTCAAATTTAAACGCCTGAGTTTCCCCTGCTGGAATCGCCTTTCGCTTAAAACGGACCAATTGCTGAATCGGGGTGACGGTGGAACTGACCAAATCATTAATATATAGCTGCACGATTTCTTCTCCATCCATTTCGCCCTCATTGGTCACTTCAAATTCAATAGAAATCCTTGGACCATCTATCCCACCCATCACATTGATGGAAAGATTTTGGTATTTAAAAGTAGAGTAGCTGAGCCCATGACCAAAAGCATAAAGCGGCTCGGCACTCCCCTCCACATAATCATGCTTCACAGGAGCTTTGTAATTGTAATAGACGGGGAGCTGCCCCACAGAGCGGGGAACAGAAACGGGCAGTCTGCCTGCTGGGTTATAATCTCCAAAAAGCACATCCGCAATGGTATTTCCACCCTCCTGCCCCGGATACCAGGCATCCAAAATAGCCGGCACGTTTTCTTCAGGCCAGTTTAGCAAAAGTGGCCTACCTTTGATCAAAACCAATACGGTGGGCGTTCCAGTAGCCTGAACGGCCTTTAACAGGGCCAGTTGATTCCCCATCAGATCGAGTGACAACCTGTCAAAGCCCTCACCGCTTTCCATATCACTGATCAGGCCTTCGGTTTGGCTCACCTTAGCTGCACCCGTATCCTCATGTTCAATGCTAAAATCCCGCGCACTGCTGCCTCCCAACACGACCACCGCCACATCTGAATTTTCGGCTAATGCTACAGCTTTCTCGATCTCATCTTGGGAGGTTTCCCTAATGGCTGTTCCTTTAATATAAGTGACATTCTCAGTCCCGACTTTATTTTGAATCCCTTTAAGCACGGTGACAATGTTTGATTCTTCCTGAGGGGCGGTGTAATCTCCCAGCTGGTTGTAAATATTGTCGGCATTCGGCCCAATCAAGGCTATCTTTTTCAAGTCCTTGCTTAGGGGCAACAGGTTGTTTTCATTTTTCAATAAAACAATGGACTCTTTGGCGACCTCTCTGGCAAGCTGGACATGCTTATCATTCCTAACCCCTTCCCGGGCTTTCTCAGGATCTACATACGGATTTTCAAACAAGCCCATTTCAAACTTTAACCGAAGCACATTACTGACAGCCTCATTTAGCAGCTTTTCGTCCACCATACCTTCATTAACAGCATTGACAAGGTTTCGGTCGAAGCCGTTTCCACCCAAATCTGCATCCACCCCTGCCAACAAGGCCAACTTGGCGGCCTCCTCACCAGTAGCGGCCACCTTATGACTTCCCCTTAAGCCGCTGATACTTCCCAGATCGGAAACCACAAAGCCCTCAAAACCCCATTCATCGCGCAAGATTTCACGAAAAAGGTAGGGGTTGGCCGTACTGGGAATTCCGTCAATGGAGTTATAAGAAGTCATGATGGACTTGGCCCCTGCCTGAATGGCCGCCTTGAAGGGAGGAAAATAACTGGAATGTAACTCTCTCAGTCCCACGCTCAATCCTGACCCGTTATGCCCGCCCTCAGGCACGCCATATGCAGCGAAATGCTTCAACGTGGAAGCCACATTAACCCCACTATTCAGGTTTTCACCCTGAAATCCCCTCACCATGGCCACGCCCATTTGACTGTTGAGATAAGGGTCCTCCCCGTAAGTTTCCTCCACCCGTGACCACCGTGGCTCGCGGGCCAGGTCAAGCACGGGCCCATAACCGATGTGGCCGCCTTGAAGCCTGACCTCTTCTGCAATGCTGGACGCCATCCGCTGTATCAAATCCGGATTCCAAGTGCTAGCCTGTCCAATGGAAGTAGGAAAAACTGTCGCGCCAATGGCCATATGCCCGTGGGGAGCCTCTTCGGCCAACAGCAAAGGAATACCCCAGCGGCTTTCCCGAATGACAAATTCCTGAAGGGCATTGGTGGCTTCTGCAGCTGTTTTGGGATTCAGCCCGTTCTGGAGGGTCTTCTGCGTCCAGGGGTCTGCCCTCAGGGTAGCCCACAGGGAACCGATATGCCTGTTTCGGACTGCGTCTCTAAAAGCCGCACTTGGCTCGATAGATTCACCACTATTGTCATACATTTCCCAACCAAGCAGCGTGGAAAGTTGACCAACTTTTTCCTCCAGACTCATCTTGCCCAGTAAGTCCTCCACCCTCTTTTCAATAGGTTGCTCAGGATCCTGGTAGATATTCTGGGCTTTTCCCGTGAGGGCAAAACACATGGAAAGAAGTAATACTAAACTCTTTTTCAAAACTGTATATATCTAATTTGATTATCCGCCATATTGGTTGCCTGCAAGCAAAGGCAAGTCACTTTTTTCCATTTAGTTAGATGGACAGAAGACCGAAGACGGAAGAGGAGACTGTTGCTGTTACACATAAATTCTAATTAAACCTTGCGCCTTCGCTCCTTTGTGGCAAAAGCTCTTTTTATTCTTCCTCTATTTCTTTTGGTCCCTCGGCCGTCAACTCTAGGCTATACATGGCGCTGGACCTATCATCAGGTGTTACCACAATGTAATTTAAGCGAGTACTTTGAGGGCCTTTGGGGTAATGGGGCAAGGCAAACGGCTCTTCATAAGGCAGGGCAGTATGATCAGCCCGCTGGCCATCAATGGTGTAAAATATTTTCGAGCCTTTCACCCGGGATTCCATCCTGACTTTATGGCGCCCTTCCCCATCACGATCTATGGTGACTATGGCTTCTGGAATCCTAAAATGAACCCCCATTCTTTCCAGTTCCTGCAGCCTTACTGGCAAACTCTGCCTGGAAAATCTTTCAAAATCCTTCTGTTCTTCCCCCAACCAGGCGATCTCGGATAAGGCAAGCAAGCGTGGAAAAATCATGTATTCCAACTTATTGTCGGAAGGGATGTATTCGGCCCAAAGATTGGCCTGTACACCCATAATATGTTTTTGCTGCTCGGACGAAAGGGCTTCCGGACGAGGGGAGTAATGATAAACCTTCTCCAGAGGCAAATAACAACAGAAGTGCAAAGGCTCGGTAGATTTCCTGCCCTGGGCATGATCGAGATAAAGGTGGCTGTTGGGGGTCATGATCACATCGTGGCCCATTTTTGCCGCTGCAATTCCCCCTTCCTCTCCTCGCCAGCTCATCACAGTGGCATTGGGGGCCAATCCACCCTCCAAAATCTCATCCCAACCGATAAGGTTTCTGCCATTTTCATTTAAAAATCTCTCTATTCGGGTGATAAAATAGCTCTGCAATTCATGTTCATCGGCCAAACCTTCCCGCTCAATCACCTCTTGGGCAATAGGGGAGGTTTTCCAATGGTCTTTGGGCACCTCATCCCCACCGATGTGGATATATTCGCTGGGAAAAATATCCATAACTTCGGTAAGCACATCTTCCAAAAATTGAAAGGTCTCTTCTTTTGGCCCATAGATGTTGTAATGCACGCCCCAGTACCCTGGCACCGCATCGGATATCTCATTGTTCAAGGGCTTTCCGTCTTTGTCCACCGCCGGAATGCTGCCCTTGAGCGGTTTGCCGTCTTCCATGGGGAAACTTCCAAACTCAGGGTATGCGGCCAAAACTGCCGAGCTGTGTCCGGGAAGCTCTATCTCGGGGATTACGGTAATATGGCGCTTAGCGGCATAGGCAACAAGCTCCCTAGCCTCCTCCTGAGTATAAAACCCACCATGGCGTTTTCCATCATACACAAATGGCTTGCTGTATGGCCCCACGATGGTGCTGTCCCTCCATGCGGCGATTTCAGTGAGCTTGGGGTACTTCTTTATTTCCAGCCTCCAGCCCTGATCGTCCGTAAGGTGCCAGTGCAGGCGGTTGAGCTTGAAATACGCCATCAGGTCCACCATTTTTTTCATTTGGTCCAAAGACCTAAAATGCCTGACCACATCGATCATCAACCCTCTGTAGCCAAACTCAGGCTTATCTTCAATTTCAATTGCCGGGACGAGGAGGGCACCCTCCTTTCCTTCCTCTACAAGCTGAACCAATGAAAAAAGGCCATACAGCAAACCGCTTTCAGAACCTGTGATGCTGACTTCCCCCGCTTTTGCAGAAAGCCGATATTGCCCTTCACCAAGCGTCTCATCTCTTATTAAACCCACTTTTTTTGCGGCACCTGAACCGGAGCCCTCGAATTTAAACCCATACAGATTTTGCATGAAATCATTGAACACCTCAACTGTGCCACTATCCACCCCATCACCTGCGGCTATGCTCCAGCTGCTGTCAATTTTGAAGGAGCCATTTTTATACTCATAATGATATGGGTGAGGAATAATGGGCATTTGTTGGCAGAACGCCTGAAAGGCCATCAATTGGATTATGCCTAGGAGCAAAAAGAATTTGTTCATCAAAGGGTGAAGGTTACAGGGTTGCTAAAAGCTTTTAACAATTTAAATATCAGGTAAATTAGGGAATTTAGCAAGGGGAATGTTAAAAGGGTACTAAGTACTAGGTACTATGTACTAAGTATTTCTCAAGCATCTAATGTTTAGAGTGATATTTACCGTTCTATTTCTTAGCATATTGGTTTAGAAGTTTATTTCCCGGCGCTATTGCGCTGCGGGAGGTTTAGGAGTTTAGGTGCAAGGCGACGCAATGGTTCACGCAAAACTATAACAACCTATCCCAACCAGATTACCATTGCCAGAGTAAGGGCCAGGATGGTAGCGGCCCAGAACCTGAAGTCCTTGTACCAGGGAAGGCCTTCCATGTTGCGGAGTTGGTCTTTCCAGTCGCTGGGGTGAATGGTGTTGGATTGCAGCTTTTCTCTCTCCGTTTTGGGAGTCAGGAAGCTAATCGTGATAAACAGGCTGAGACTGAGGAGCAACATGAGGCCAGTGGAATAGAGAAACTGAATGTCAATAACCTCAAATATTTCCCCTATAAAGAAAACAGCCAATCCAATGGGGGCGCCTATAATTAGGGTGTAGAAGGCAGCCTCCCTGGTGGCCCTCTTCCAAAACAACCCGCCCAGATATACCACCACTACTGGCATGGTGATGTGCCCGATGAAGGATTGGAAGTATTCCACTATGCCGTCAAACATGAATATAACCGGCGCCCACAAGGCCGCCACCACCATAAAAACCCCGACAGTGACTTTGCCATAGATCAGCAGCTTGCCCTCATCTACAACGATCTTTTTCCTTTTGAGAAAATCATTTACCACCAGCGAAGAGGCCCCATTCAATACAGAATCCAGGGAAGACATGAGGGCCGCGGCTAGGGCTGCGAATACCAGGCCCCTGATGCCCGTAGGCATAAAGTCAAAGGCCAAAATAGGCCATATTTGGTCGGCATCATCCAAATCGGGATAGATTGCCCTTCCCATAAGCCCAGGAAGTATCAGCAGGAAAAGAAAGGGAAGTTTCATAAAAGCGGCAAACAGCACCCCTCCCCTGCCGTGGTTCAGGTTTTTGGCGGAGAGCACTTTTTGGACCACCACATGGTTGGTAGCCCAATAATAAATCCCAATCCAGAAGACTCCGGTAAATACTCCCGGCCAGGGCAAAAACTCATCATCGGCAGGCTTGAAAAGCTTAAAGCCATCTTGCGGGGCTGCCTCGACCACCGCCTGCCAGGAACCTAGTTCCTGGAAACTGAAATAGAAAATAATCCCCCCGGCAATCAGGAGCAGCACTCCCTGTATGGTATCGGTGATCATCACAGCCCTCAATCCACCCAAAATCACATAAATCCCCCCTAAAAACGTCAGCCCAGCGATCAAAACCCATGTGGGGGCGGCCGGAAAAAGCAACCCCAAAGTGACGGTGCCGGCAAAAAGGGCACCTGCACTGTCAATGAAAAGAGCCGTAAAAATGGTAAACCCGGAAAACAGGTACCTAGTTTTGGGATCATATCTCCGCTCCAGGTATTCGGGGATGGTCTCCACACCGGACTTGAGGTAAAAGGGCAGTATGAAGAAGGTGAACAGTATCAAAAGCAGGGAGCCCATCCATTCATAATTCCAGACTGATATGCCATCGTAATACCCGGCTCCGGCCAGTCCAAGGTAAGATGCCCCAGAAAGATTAGCCGCCATCAGTCCAAACCCCACCAATGGCCACGTTGATGCCCTTCCCCCCAGGAAAAATGACCCGGATGACTTCTCCTTTCTTCCCACATAAAACCCCAGCCCAAGGATGAAAACTATATATACTGCAACTACTATGTAGTCTATGGTTGCTAATTCAAAGCTTGGGGCAGAGGTTAGGAGGATCATAGGCTGTTTCGGTTGTACTATGTACTATGTACTAAGTAGGTAGATGATTGTTTTGAACAGTCGACCATGGACAGACAACCTTGTAAAACCTTATTTAATTTTTAACTTAGGGTAATCACAACATTTCTTATGCGCAAGGTCATCTTATTTATCGCTATGAGCGTCGACGGATATATTGCCAAGAGCGACGACAATTTGGATTTTCTGCAGATGGTAGAAAGGCCGAATGAGGACTACGGCTATGCCGACCACCTCAACAATATAGACACGATCATATGGGGCAGAAGGACCTTTGACAAAATTCTGAAAATGGAGGGTAAGGTGCCGCATGTGGACAAAAAGATCTTTGTGGTTTCCAAGTCCGAAACGGGAAAGCGGGAGCATGCAGAATACCATCCCGACGCGGTCGGCCTGGTCCATTATCTCCAGAGCCAGCCCGGCAAGGATATCTATTGCGACGGGGGCGCACAGCTCGTGACCGAGCTACTCCGCCACCAACTCATCGACCGCCTCATCATCAGCATAATCCCCCACCTGCTCGGTGATGGCATCCGATTATTTAAAGAAGGCAATTTGGAGCAGAAGCTGATATTTAAAAGAAGTATAACCTATCCCTCTGGGTTGGTGCAGGTGTGGTATGATGTTAAAAAAGAATAATTAAACCCAGACTAATTTAACCTGGCTTTTATTATTTGTATGTTCAGGCATGAGATCTTGGATTACAATTGGCTTTTTGAGTTTTTTCACTTTTTCTGCATACTCACAAACTACGGAAATTGCGGGAATAATTTTTGACCGACATTCGGAAGAACCTATTCCTTTTGTGAACATTGCGCTACACAACTTCCTTCTTGGAACTGTCTCAGACTCTTCTGGCCAATTTACTTTAAACATTCAAAATGCTTCAGCATATGATTCCATTGAGGTCAGCAAACTTGGTTTTAAACCAAAAAAGGTTTTAATTCAGTCATTTTTGACCAATGAAGAAAGCGGAGTTACAGCTATCTTCTTGGACCAGCAAGCATTGGAAATGAATGAATTTGTAGTTACTGCCAAACCTGGAACCAAGCTTAGACAAATAGGTAGGCTCAAATCAAAATCCAGATTTGGATTCGCTTTTAACCCTATGAAAACAAATGCAACTGAGAATTTGGGAAGAGAGGCAGGAATCAAAGTGGATAGCAAAAACCTTCCCTTTACAATACGTCAAGTCAAGTTTAATCTAGCCAATAATCAATTAGATCATGTGGTTTTTAGACTGAATATCTATAGGGAAAGTTTAGAAGAAATGGGACTTCCTGGCGAAAAAGTATTTGAGAAATTATTTGATGTAATCAACCAGGAGAAAGGTGAAATTACCGTGAAACCCAATGACCTTCAGTTTTCAGAGACAATATGGGTAACCATTGAATTTGTAGGTTTTAATAATGATCAAAAAGCTGGCATCCTCACTATGCCAGTAGCCTTTCCATTTGGCAAGACAATCACTCGTCAAAATAGTCTAGGGGAATGGGCACTAATTAGTGGAGCTCCCAGTATAATGGTCGAAATTGAAGGCTAGATCGAGTTTTATTATAGAAATCTTTATCTTCACTTTTCAAACCAAACCTATTGACATGATAAAGATTTCCCGATTATTCCCCTTATTCCTAATCCCCTTGCTTGCGGCATGTGCTATTGACAGCAGCAAAAAGGAAATTGTAGAATCTCCCTCCACCCCCTTTGACGCGCCTCCCGCATGGGCCAAGGAAGTAGTCTGGTACCAGATTTTTGTGGAGCGATTTCGCAATGGGGATCCGGATAATGATCCCACTCCGGAGGATATGGAGGGGGCATATCCGGGGTTTGTGCCCGAAGGGTGGAAGATTACACCCTGGACGCAGGACTGGTTTAGGCCCGACGATTATTTTGCCAATATGGATGGCAAGCAGGGCATAGGGGGCCACCCCATCACCGGGTTTGACCAGAAACTTCAGGCGCGTAGATATGGCGGTGACCTTCAGGGAGTGCTCGACCAGATGGATTACCTGCAGGAGCTTGGGGTGACGGCCATATATTTCAACCCGCTAAATGACGCCCCTTCATTGCATAAGTATGATGCAAGGCATTGGAGACACATAGACCGCAACTTTGGCCCCAACCCAGCAAAGGACAGGGAAACAATGGCCAATGAAGACCCTACTGACCCCGATACCTGGGAATTTACGGAGGCCGATAAAATGTTTCTCAAAGTGATTGAAGAATTTCACAAAAGGGGCATCAAGGTCATTCTGGATTATTCCTGGAACCATACCGGCCACACTTTTTGGGCCTGGAAGGATGTGTTGAAAAACCAGGAGAAATCGCCTTTCGCCGAGTGGTATGAGGTCAAACAATTTGATGACCCAAATACACCTGAAGATGAATTTGAGTTCAGCGGCTGGGCGGGTGTTCCTGACCTGCCGGAAATCAAGAAAACACAGTACATGGACCATGCTGATGGTATCCGCGCCTATGAGGGCAATCTTTACAGCCAGGAAGTGAAGGAGCACATTTTTGCCATCACCCGCCGTTGGATGGACCCTAACGGTGACGGCGACCCGTCTGATGGGGTGGATGGTTTCCGGTTGGATGTGGCAGCCGAAGTTCCTTTGGGCTTTTGGAGGGAATATAGAAAAGTAGTGCGCGAGGTCAATCCGGATGCCTTGCTGCTCGGTGAGGTCTGGTGGGAACAGTGGCCAGAAACCATGATAGACCCGGAGCCTTTCCTGAGAGGGGACATCTTCGACTCCAACATGAATTACCGCTGGTACCGTGCGGCTAGGCATTTCTTCAACGCAGCGCCGGATGAACTACCTGCATCTGCATTTGTGGACAGTTTGGAGTTCTTTCGCCATAATTTACGGGAGGAAAGCAATTATGCCCTGATGAACCTGACAGCCAGCCATGATGTGCCCAGAACCCTGACTTCGCTTTTCAATAAAACCAAAAACAAGTACCAGGCAAAACCTGAAGACAATCCTGATTATAAAATCCACAAGCCGGATGAAGCCACCTATGCAACTTTGAGAATGCTGTTGGCACAACAGTTTACCTATATTGGTGCACCACACATTTACGCCGGGGATGAAATGGGCATGTGGGGCCCGGATGATCCTGGAAACAGGAAACCACTGATTTGGAAAGACTACGATTTTGAACCGGAATCCACCCATCCACTTGGTAAAGACAGGCCAACTGACGAAGTAAAGTTTGATGAGGAACTGTTTTCATATTATCAAAAACTGATCGGCATCCGGGCGGACAACCCTGCGTTGGTGCATGGCTCAATTGATTTCATTCTGACTGATGATGGCCACAAACTTTTGGCCTACAGCCGAAAGCATGACTCAGAGGAAGTCATTGCTGTATTCAATGCCGGCAATGAAACACAAATCATTAATCTCCCTACGAAAAATGAAGGTTCCTATGAAGATGTTCTTGGAGGTATAGAAGTTAGAAGGGAAGGAGAAAATCTTGTTTTGGAATTGCCCGGCAGGACCGCCGCGGTGCTAGTTGGAGAGTGATTTTTTAATACAGATTACACAGTTAAACACAGATTGGGATATACTTCTGTGGCCATCTGTGTAATCTGTTTTTATTTTTTATGCTCTTTTCCCCTCTAATTCTCTGTCAATCTATAGAGCAAAATTGCCGTGCGCTTCACGATATCTTCAACCGTACTCAAATCGACTGTCTCTCCCGGAGCGTGGGCTTTGGTGCCCATGACCCCCAGGCCATCCAGTCCGTCCACATATTCTGCAATGAAGGAAATATCCGCAGCTCCACGCCTTCCGGGATCGTAGGCCTTCACTTCCCCCTGTTCCAATTCTTGGCTTATTTGGCTCAGTGTGGCCAGCAAGGCCTTATTCCCCTCTGTAGGAGGCATGGCTGGGTAACCATCCTCAAATGTGATCTCCGCCTGGGTCTGAGGCAGGTTTTCTGCTACGATTGCTTTCATTTTCTCCCTAGCCCGCTCTTTTTGTTCTTCTGATAGAAACCTGAGATCACCTTTCACTATGGTGGTGTTGGCCACCAAATTGGTTTTCCCAGAAGCCACCCCGGCTGTCCCCCCATCTTTTAGCTCCACTTGGGTGCCGCCCAGAATAAGCCCTGGATTGTAGGTCAGGTTTTCCTCCTGCAGTTCCTCATAAAAACGGTTCAATATCCTTGAAGCTTCATAAACGGCTCCTGCCCCACTGCCTTCCCTAAAAATCCCCGAGGAATGGGCTTGTTGCCCTTTCACCTGAAGCTCCCAGCTACTGCTGCCCCTTCTGGCAACGGTAGCATAATTGAACCCAGTGCCGGTCTCAAAACCCAAGCCTATATCACTCCTTTGGGCCAGCTCTACAATATCCTTTCTAGTTATATCCAATGGCCGCCCAGGTGCTTCTTCATCTCCGTGAAAAATCACGATGATGTTGCGGTTTTTCAGTTCATCGGCCTCCTTCATGGCTTTTAGGGCATATAATATAACCATGTTTCCACCTTTCATATCGTTTACTCCGGGGCCAGTAGCCGTGTTTCCTTCCCTCGACCATTTCTGAAAGGGGCTATCAGGTTCAAATACTGTGTCGATATGGCCGATGAGAAGCAGGGTTTTCCCTTCTCCCCCCTTGATCTCACCTATCAAATGCCCTCCACGCTCAATCCCCTCCGGCATATCCACCCAGCGGGTTTCAAACCCAAGCTCATCCAGCATTTCCCTGTAAATGGCTCCCACCTCTTGAACTCCTGCGGGATTATAGGTGCCACTATTGATGTTGACTGTCTTTTCCAGAAAGTCAATGGAGGCCTCATGGTTTGCCTCCACCCGATCAAGAATCTTTCTTTCAGCAGTACTAATCTGTTGCCCTTGGCTCCAAATAGGCGAGAGACAGAAGATAGGCAAAAGCATCATTTTTAGGAAATCCAGCGGAAGTTTTATCATCGGGTTATGCGCTTTAATTTGTAAATTGAAGTACTTAATCTAGTCAAAGTTTCGATAAAGTAGAAATTAAACCCACAATTCTATGAGACAATGGTCCTACCTTTTCATACTGTTTCTTTTTTCCTGCATGCAAAACCAGCAGGAGTCCTTGACTTCCCTTACTTTCCCGGAAGAAGGTAAATGGGTGGACCTGAGCCATGATTTTTCCTCCGAAACCCTCTACTGGCCTGCAGAACCGGAAGGGTTTCGGATTGACACAGTGGCCGAGGGGATGACCGATGGGGGATACTATTACTCGGCTTTTTCCTTTTGTGCCCCTGAGCATGGTGGGACGCACCTGGATGCCCCGATCCACTTTGCCGAAGGCCGCAAAAGTGTGGATGAGTTGGACCTCGAGGATCTGACAGGACCAGCTGTAGTGGTTGATGTTTCCGAAAAAGCATTGGCGGACAGGGATTATCTGGTAACACAAGCTGACATTCAGGACTGGGAAAAAGTGCATGGCATCATGCCGGAAAATATAATTCTCCTGATAAAAACCGGGTTTGGGCAATTTTATCCGGATGCGGAAAAATACATGGGCACCGAAAAGAAGGGAGAAGAGGGGGTGGCCAACCTACATTTCCCGGGTCTGGACGGGGAGGCTGCGGCCTGGCTGGTGAAGGAAAGGAAAATCAAGGCTGTCGGCATTGATACCCCCAGTATAGATTATGGCCAATCGAAGGACTTTCTTGCCCATCGGAAGCTAATGGAGGAAAACATCCCGGCATTCGAAAACGTGGCCAATCTCGACCAGCTCCCGACAAAAGGAATCTACGTAGTGGCTTTACCCATGAAGATCAAAGGTGGCTCAGGGGCTCCACTGCGCATTATCGCACGAGTACCGGTGGACTGAAGAAAAGGGGCACAAGGGCATGAAGGAAAAAAGGCCACAAAATCGTCGCACTGAGACTCGACCATCCCAAAAAAAGGTTAAACAATCGAAAACAATTAAAATGGTAGCAAAGAGCGGTGGGTGCTGAAAGTACTTGGTACCTGGTACTTCGTACAAAGCATTTCCGGCACAAAGAAAAAGGCCATCTCCTAATGGAAATGGCCTTTTCAATTCTTGATAATTTATAAATTATACACGGCTTACATTTACCGCGTTTAATCCTTTTCTGCCTTCTTGAAGATCGTAAGTAACCTCATCATCTTCTCTAATCTCGTCGTTCAAACCTGATACGTGCACGAAGTACTCTTTGTTTGAATCTTCTTCAATAATGAATCCGAATCCCTTCGCATCATTAAAAAATTTTACTGTTCCTTTGTTCATAATATTTGTTATTTATACCCAAAGCTACATACTCTAACCCACATTAGTTCAACCATTTTGATATTTATTTTAAAACACGGCTCATAAACGTTTAAACGTACTTTATTTATAAATTAAATATTTTTGTGATTTCTAAAATTCGTAAATTTAGTATGAGTTTATACCTGCCATCGGAATGGAAAAGGTTTCAAAATATAGCCTGGTTCTATTGACCATTCTTTTGGTGGCCCTGTTAATGCATGCCTCCATTTCTGAATTAAAGCTCTTGGTTGCCGTCCAGTCCGATGAGGAGCTGAAAGCCTCGAAATCCTTTCAGTATCAATACCCACTTTTTCATGTTTTAGCCTTTCTCCATATCCCGGTAGGTTTGATATTCTTAGTGACTGGTGGGTATCAATTCATTCCTGTTTTCAGAAAAAGGTATCACCAGACACACAAAACGGTAGGGAGAATATTTTTGGTTTCCAGCCTAATTGTTTCCAGTACAGCTATAACAATGGGCATATTTTATCCCTATGGAAATTATCTGGAAAGCCTGACCTCAGCAGTTTTCGGCACCTATCTGCTTGCCGGCACCTACTGGGCCTATCTCCATGCGAGAAAGCGGAATTTCGTCCAGCATCAAAGGTGGGTAATCAGGGTTTACTTTATTTCCCTTTCGGTGGCCAGCATACGGATTATCGCCGCGATGGGCATAATCATGACCGGCAAAAGCCTGCAGGAGGTGCTGGGAGTATCTTTTGTTATGGCATTTCTGCTTCACTTTTTGGCCGTGGAAGTCTGGATCAAATATCAGGGGAGGGTCTTGAGAACTCCACTGGGATAAAAACGTGCCTTCACACTTAGCATATTTAAACAATATTCTGTAAATTTCTATTTGATAAAACAAAACCATAAAATCCTATGCAAAAATTTACTTTTCTATTTTTGGCAACCATGGTTTTTCTTGGACTGCAGGAAACCCATGCCTTTCAGGAGAAAGATGCCGCGCTCAACAAATGGCTTGACAAGCAATATGAGGAATTGGTCATGATGAGCCCCCTCCAATTGACATCGCAGGGTCGAAAGGAGCGATACGATGAAATAGACGACATGAGCGAACAGGCCGAGGAAGAGCGTCTTGCCTGGCTTGAAAAGAGCGTTCAGGAGATGGAGGCCAATTTCAGCAAAGACGAATTAAGCCCCGAAGCACAGGTGTCTTATGAGCTTTGGAAATATCAATACGAGATGGCCAAAGAGGATGTGGAGTTCCGGCGCTATCCCTACGTTTTTGAGCAGATGCGCGGCAGCCACACCTTTTTGCCCAACATGCTGATCAATTATCACCGGGTTGAGGATGTTTCCGATATGGAAGCGCTGATTTCCAGAATCAGGGCCTCAGGCAGGGCGATGAACCAGCTTTTGGAAAGAGCTATCCTGCAGGCCGACATGGGCATACGCCCGCCAAAATTTGCTTATGAAATTGTGATTAAAGAAGCCAAGGGCTTGATTGCCGGCCAGCCTTTCGAAGAGGATGGTGAAGAGTCACCGCTATATAAAGATGCAATTGGCAAAATCGAAGCTTTGGAAGAAAAGGGTGAAATCAACCGCGATAAAGCTTCGGAACTTCGGCAACAAACAGAGGCAGCTCTGAGAGAAGACTTCAAGCCTGTGTATGAGGAGATGATAGCCTGGCTAGAAAGTGAGTTGCCAAATTTGGAGGAAAAACCAACGGGCGTCAGCCGCCATCCAAATGGGGATGCCTATTACCAGCATCGGTTGCGAGCTTCTACCACCACTGATATGAGTGCGGATGAAATTCACCAGATCGGTCTTGATGAGGTGGCAAGAATCCAAGAGGAGATGAAGCAGATCATGGCCGACGTGGAGTTTGAGGGTGACCTCCACGAGTTTTTTGAGTTTATCAACACCGATGAGCAGTTTTTCTATCCGAATACGGATGAAGGCAGGCAGGGCTATATCGATGATTCGAAGGCATTTTTGGACGCACTTACGGAGAGACTTCCCAACTATTTCGGCATTCTGCCAAAGGCCGAGCTTGAGGTCAAAAGAGTGGAGCCGTTTCGTGAGCAGGATGGTGCCCCGCAGCATTACAGCCGTGGCACGCCCGATGGCAAGCGTCCAGGTACTTACTATGCCCACCTTTCTGATATGAAGGCTATGCCTAAATCCACCATGGAGGGAGTGGCCTATCACGAAGGGAACCCAGGCCACCATATGCAGATTTCCATTGCCCAGGAATTGGAGGACATTCCGAAATTCAGAACCCAAATGGGTTTCAATGCCTACGTGGAAGGCTGGGCGTTATATTCAGAAATCCTTGCCAAAGAGATGGGCGGATATGAAAACCCTTATTACGATTTTGGCCGTTTGGTCAATGAAATCTGGCGGGCCATTAGGTTGGTGGTAGACACCGGTTTGCATAGTAAAGGTTGGACGGAAGAGCAGGCCGTAGAGTACTTTAAAGAAAACAGCTCCATTTCTGACGGGGCGATTCGAGCGGAAGTTCGCCGCTACATGGTCATCCCCGGTCAGGCAACGGGCTATAAAATCGGTATGCTGAAAATCCAGGAGCTCCGCAAAATGGCCGAAGAAGAGCTTGGAGACGATTTTGACATCAAGGGCTTCCACGACACCGTCCTAGGCGGAGGCGCCATGCCCCTCGACCTCCTTGAAAGAGAGGTCAAAAGATGGGTGAAAGAGAAAAAGTAAAGACATTTTTCATTATATTGAAACACACTTTTAGCGCACAATCATGAAAAAATCACTTTACCTTCTTTCCTTCGGGCTCCTTTTTTTTGCCTGCGGGCCAAGAGAGGAGCCTCAAGACACCAATATCCGTCTCAGTGATCAAGAAATCACAATCGATTATGACGACACCTACCAGCTGAATGCCGAATTCCGCAGGGAAGGTTACAGTCCGGACGGTTTTGTCTGGGATTCCGATGATGAGGGAATTGCGAGCGTTGAGGATGGGATGGTGACCGGCAACCGCGCCGGAGTCACCCAGATCAACGTGAGCACCAATGACCAGCTTTTCACCTCCAGCGCGATGGTGACAGTGGTTCCCACGAATATGATGCTGATGGAACCTCTGCTGGACTTTAGGCAAACGCGACAATTTGTAAGGGACAATGAAACCCGGGAGTTTTCCATGGAACTTGACGAGTTCTTGGTTTTTGAGGGAGAAAATGAAAAAGTGGAATTTGTGGCTTACTATTTTGGCAACATTGGTTACCAAGAGTCCATCATTTCCATCACCCCTACCCAGCAGAACTTGGATGAGGCGGTTGAATTTTTAGTACAGCGCTATGAACCACTGGAAGCCACTGCCAATGCGATTTTGTTCGCTACAGATGATTATTATGTCATAATTGAAGTGACAGAGGATTCCCAGGTTTTCATTTTATATCTGGAAATACAGGGCACCAATATTAATGGGAAATTAGATCTCCATATCAGTGATAAATATGATGAAATCTTGAAATCAGGGCATAGTGGGAGTGACTTGGAAATAAAACTTAAGTAAAAAAAGACCTGCCAAACGGCAGGTCTTTTTTTACTCTTTAAGGGTAAACGTCTGCCCTTCTTGAAGGGCGAAAAACTCATTTTCCTCAATACCCAATTTTTTACGAGCCAGTCCTAGATCCTCAACCGGCTCGGCCTGTCCGTCATCAGCCATGGGAAAGGTGCCGAAATGCATGCCGATGCTTTGGGTAGCCCCGAGGTCTAGGTGGGCCATTACCGCTTCCTCGGGTGACATATGGATGGGTTGCATAAACCACTCCGGCTTGTAGGCCCCGATGGGCAAAAGGGCCAAATCCGGAGCTCCGATTCTTTCTTTAATCAATTTATAAAATGCCCCATAACCGGTATCTCCGGCAAAATAGATTTTCTTACCTGCAACCTCCACCACGTATCCAGCCCACAAGGTCTGATTGGTATCCCCTAGTCCCCTGCCGGAGAAATGCCTGGCCGGAGCGCAATGGATGATTCCTCCTTGGGGCAGATTGATGGTGTCAAACCAATCCATGGCAGCCACGTTGGTGATCCCGTTCTCTTTAAGGAGCAAATCCACCCCTAAAGGCACTAGGAAAAGCGGATCAAAATCGTCTTTTAACTTGGTTAATGTTTCCAAATCCAAGTGATCGTAATGATTGTGGCTGATCAGGACTTCATGGATGGCCGGAAGGTTTTGATATTTGACCCCAGGCTCACGGAGCCTTTCCGGCCCGGCAAAAGAAACCGGACTTGCCCTTTCGGACCAAATGGGATCAGTGATTACATTTACTCCCCCACCCTGAATTAGCAGGGAGGCATGGTTGACAAATGTCACCTCCACGCCGGTCTGTACAGTCGCCTTGGGCACAGTGGCATTCACCGCCTGTATTTCATCCGGCCAAGGGCCTTTATCCCTGTTCACCTGCCAGCTCAGCACTTCCGGAAAGCTTTTCATTTCTGTGGGCTCTAGGTTATGGAATTCTTTTCCATCAAAATGGTCTGATTTCGGCCCCTTATAGGCCGGCCCTGATAAAAATTTATATGCATATGCATAAAAACCGGCTCCACCCATCAAAAGGGCCCCGGCCAAATAGACTGCTGCTTTTTTCATAGTTAAAGAACCCCATGCCAGCAAGAAGGTTTGAATACTTTAGCCGGCTCTAACTCCATAAGGTTGATTTGCAATTTTATCTCCCTGAAAACCAAATCACAACCTATTTGCTACCCAAAAAAGATGACTACGCCTTTATGGTAGAAGGAAATTTTGCCGTTAGAAAAACATGAAAATACAGATTACCTTTCACAGACTGCTTCTGGCGGTCTTTTTAATGTTGAGTACCTCTGCAATAGCGCAGAACTACTATGTGAAATCCGGCAATGGCATCAACCTGAGAACGGGGCCAGGCACCCATTATCCGGTAGTATCCACAGTGCCTTATAACGGGGAAGTCAAGTACCTGTCCGATGCTGACGGAAATTGGATTAGGGTGGATTATCACGGCCAGCGGGGCTATGTCCATAGTTCAAACCTTTCAGAAGAAGAGAACAAAGCCCAGCAAAACAATACCGCACAAAGGCAGAACAACAGCACGCAATCTAGAAACAGCATTAATTATCAACGCAATGCCAGCGCACAGCAAAGGCAAAATACCCAGCGGAACTATGCCAGCAGGCGATATGGGTACACCACAGCTTTGGGATTAAGAGGTGGCTTTACTTCTGGGGTATCCCTCAAGCACTTTGTGAACAACAATGGCGCGCTGGAGTTTGTGGTAGGCTCCAGATGGCATGGGGTCTCCCTGACCGGCATGTATCAATGGCATTCTTCAAACGCCCTGGGCGTGCCGGGACTATCTTGGGAATATGGTTTGGGATTGAGGGCTGGTTTTTATGATGGCCGCTACTATTACCGGCATTATTACAAAAAGCCGTGCAACAACCCCAACAACCCCAATTGCTACACCTATTATTACAACCGTGATCCAGGCGTGAGGATGCTTGGGGTAGTTGGGATCGGTGGTCTAGAATACCAGTTCCCCAGCGTCCCATTGACCTTCAGCGTGGACCTCATGCCCCATTTTTACCTGCCTCATTATTGGGGAACATTCTGGGATGGAAGTGTGTCGTTGAGATACGTTTTCAAATAAAAATGACGGTTTGAACTAACCGCAAAGACTTTAAAGTAGCGCAAAGCTTTACAGAGTTTTTAAAAACCAAGGAGGACCAGAGGCACAGAGAGGTTATTATTTTCTCTGGTTTTCGGCGTCACTGTGGTTTTTACAACCTATTTTTTAACTCTTTTTTTGCGACCCTTGGTGTCCTTTGCGGTTAAAATAAATGACGTTTTTATTCAACCGCAAAGATTTCAAAGCAGCGCAAAGATTTTAGAAAGTTCATTAACCACAGAAGACCAGAGGCACGGAGGATTATTATTATCTCTGGTTCTCTGGTCCTCCGTGGTTTTTTTTAATATTTCATCTATTAAACCTCTGTACTTTTTTCGGTTTTTTCTTTTTCAGCTTGTTGATCCAAATAATCGTGCCCGTAATTGGTAGAGATGTCGCTACCAAGCAGGATAGAAAGTAGAGAAGTTTGGTAAACTGCCCATAGACATCCCCAATGTGAAGGGCTTTAATGGATCGGGACATCCTTTCATTCCAAGGCTTTTCCCTGAAGAGCTCCACCGAATGGACCATACCAGTAGACTGATCAAGTTCGATCCTATCTCCTGCCGAAGGAGCAAAAAAGCCCACCCTGTTTTTCTGAACGCTCACTGCCTGGCCAAGTGAAGATGGCAGGCTGATTCTATAATCCCCCCGATAATCCAAGACCTCATCAGCCCTTGCTATATACAATCGCAAAGGAAGTAGTTCAGCAGCTTCACTAGGGGCTCCGGCCTCCCTGCCAGGTCCCCCACCACCCCTTTGACTTGTATTTTCCTGATAGGTTCCCCAGAATTTCTGCCAGCCGTCCTTGTACCAAGGAAATGACCAAAAAGGCCCAGTGAGCCCCATGCATAATAAAAATATGAGTGAATAAAAGGCCAAGGTATTATGCAGGTCGAAATTAAGCCTTTTCCAATTGGCCTTCCATTTCACTTTCAGACCCTGCTTCCAGCCTTTTAATTTTTGGGGAAACCAAATTACCATTCCAGTCAACAGACCCAAAGTAAAAAGTATTGTAGCCGCACCTGTGATGTAACTTCCCAAAGTCCTGTTGGGGAGCTCATCAAAAATAGGAGCTTCGATTTTATCCAACAGCATCCACCGGTGAAGACTGAACATGTTACCCATAAACTCGTCTATCCAGTGCTTTTCTTTTGAAGTACCCAGTATTTGACCGGTGTAGGGGTTCAGAAAAAAAGTGGTTCCAAAACGGCTTTTGTCACCTTCCTCCCGCACCGTCACCTGCACACTTCGGGAAGGGTCATCAAAAAGCTGGATGGCATTTATGTTCCCCGCGGATTCCTGACCAACCGCCTGAAGTAATTCATCCGGAGAAATCGCCGGCATGCCTGATAGGTTCTCCACTTTGTATAGATGGGACTTGAAAGCCTCTCTAATCTCTGAATTGTAGGTATAAATAGTTCCTGTAAGGCAGACAGGAATGATAACCAACCCACCAATCAGGCCTAGCCACAGGTGGATTTCATTAAATTCCATCCTTACGGTCTTCCACGTTGTATTTTTTGCTTTTTTAGTCATAACCTTTACCTGCTCCACCAGATTTTTTCATTAATCATATCGTTTCCTTGAGCCAGAACTTGCTCCAGATTTGTCCCTCTTTCCGTTTCGGGGTACATGAGGCGGTTTGGTCTTCCCACTACACCTGAGGCAGCTGTGGCAGGATATTCCGGCCAGCCCAACCTTCGGTAATCATTCCAAGCCTCAATACTTGAAATACTGTTTAGGGCAAGCCACTTTTGCTCTATAATTCTCCTTATGGGATCTTCAGCCCTTTCTAATGCTACCTCCTGTTGGCTCAGATATGCGGTTGTCTCCATGGCAGGAACGGTCAATAGCTGAAAGGATTCTTGAATGGCTTGGTTGTACAAATCCGAGGCGGAACCTCCAATCCATCCCCGCTGGGCAGCCTCTGCCTGTAGGAAAAAGCTTTCAAAGGATGACATTACAATGCTTGGTTGATTAAAAGAGCGAAAAAGACCTGTCGGACCGCCGTTTTCTACTGCCCCCAAAAATGCAGAAGTATTGACCCTATCATACTTGGGATTCCCCGCATCTGAATTTCCAAAGACCACTCCTTTATATTCACCATCAATTGCTTGGTAAAGTCTGGAAAGCCTAGGGTCATTACGGTCCTGCATCTGCGAAATCAGAAACTCTGTAGGTCTGAGGTTTTGATAATTAGCGGTAGCGTTGCCCTGCACATCTCTGTAGTAAGTTTCCCAAAAGGGGTTCATCTTTCCAGTCGTGTTCAAGTATCCTGGGTTGACTTGTGCGTGGTGTTGTATAAACCCGCTTCCTTCCTGTGATATCAAGGCCAACTGCTCCTGAATATAAGCTTCATTTCCTAACTCGCTTTGACGGAGAAGCGCCCTCAGCTTTACAGTATTGGCAAACTTAATCCAGCTGTCCACATTGCCATTGAACATCACATCACCATTTGTGGCAGGTACCGGACCAGCCTGTTTGAGGTCTGCAATGCCAGAAGTAATCAGGTTGATAGCTTTTTGATAAACCACCTGCCCATCTTCATACCTGGGCTGAAGTTTTTCATTTCCCTGCCCTGCCTCATCAAAAGGGATATTCCCGTAAAAATCAACTAACCGCAGGAAAAGCCATCCCTGCATCACTTTGGAAGTGCCCACGTAAAAGTGATTGGAAGAAAGCTCGGCCTCCTCCTGTATGAGACTGAAAAACAGTATGTTGTTAAACCCGTTTTCCCACACCGGAATGCCTTCCCGCTGGCTTCGAAGGGAGGGGCCGTTGTATGTTTTCAGGTCAAAAAAGAGATTTGTACCATCATTATTGGTCCCCCAATATCCTCCCCAGAATCCCCCGATTTGGTTGATCTGTAAAGTTTCCTGATTTGAGGTGGACACCAGTGCCCCAGAAAGCTTGGCGCTTAGCGGCAAGTTAGAAGCAATGGGTGCATTGGGATTTTCATTGACATCCAGAAATCCTTCGCAGGATGCCAGGGTGAATAACAAATAGATAAAGCAGATATATCTTTTCATAATAGTTGGCTTAGAATTGCAGGTTGACATTGAATCCAAAGTTTCGCATAGGAGGCACCTGGCGGAAACTGTAATATCCGTCGGTGTTATTATAGAGGTATTCGGGATCGCCTATTTTATTGGAAGAATGGGTGATGATGAATAGGTTGTTGGCAACAAAAGCTATAGAGGCTTCCTTGATGGCTTTTTGTCTACCAAGAAGACTTGAGGGCAATGCATAAGCAATGTTCAGCTCCCTTAATTTAAAGAAATCTCCTCTTGCAGCTGTGTTGCTTTGCACAGCACCCTGCCGAGACCAGAATTCTTTTCCGCCACCGGAAGTCAATAAATAATCATTTTCCACAAACCCGCCACCTTCTGTAGCCACTACGGAATTCGGCCAAATAAAAGGTTCACGGCCGTATCTAGCAGTTTCAGGATGCGTCCCGTGCTCATACATCGGAGGCACGGTTTCGGAATAAAACCAACCACCCATTCTCCAGTCAAATTGAAGCCCGAAACTGAAACCTTTATATTCCACCAAGGAATTGATCCCGATCATATGGGGTGGCACCAGGGTCCCCAAAAGAGCATTGTCCGTTGCCACGATAGGATCCCCAGAATCGGCATCCACCACCACTCTTCCCTGCGGGTCACGTTCATAATCACTAAGCCACAAACTCGGAAACGCTTCTCCAACTATGGCATAAGATTGCCTGAAATTTTGTCTAAACTGCGCATCACCATATAGCTCCCTGACGATATTTTTGGTATGGGTGTAGTTGGCCCCCAGGTTCCATCTGCTATTCAACGTCCTGATCACATCTCCTTGAATGCTAAATTCCAACACTTCACTGGTCATCCTTCCAGCATTGACTAACATGGAATTATAACCCGTTGCCCGGGAAACATTTGCATTGGATATCTGACCGTCAGCATCGGAGAACACATAAGTTGCATCCAGGTAAACTCTGTGCTTGAAAAGGCCCACATTTAACCCTGCCTCATAGGAGGTCACAAACTCAGGCATAATGTTAGGATTGGGATTTGCCAAGCCAGGTAAGAATCCTATGCTGTTTCCAAAAGGAAACCCATTGTTTTGAGCATAGGGATTGTTTAACTGATAAGGGTTTAAAGTCACGTTTCCGGTTTGATTCCAGGAAGCATAAAACTTCGTATAGGAAATTTGAGACGAATGTTTCAGAAGGCTCCATGCATCACTCGCAATGAAAGAGGTGCTCACCCCGGGATAGAAATATGACCGGTTTTGGGGACTCAAGATTGAAACCCAGTCATTTCTTCCCGTAAGGTTTAGATACAGGTAATCTTTATATCCAAAAACTGCCTCCCCATACACAGCCAGTGCCCTCTGCTCCATGATAGAGGATCCTCCGGCGAGCTCTCCCACTCTACTGCTTTGGTTGAAAATATCAGAATAAAGCAAGTTGTTAGCCGCCAGGTTATGGTCCTTCCTGTAATCCGTCCTGAAATTTTGTCCTGCTAAAGCCTGAAGACTGAAATCCCCGAAATTTTCCCGGTACTGTAGGATCAAATCCCCATTCCAGCGGCTATAGTGATTGGTGAAATCATTTACCGAACCATTGGTATTCCTGGTCCCTTCTGCTTGGAACTTATTTACCGTATTTCGTCCATTGGTATTAGAGGTATAGTGGCCAAGTCGGTATATGACATTTACCTTTTCACTCAATTGATAAATGAAATCAACCTTGAAATTTAGTATCTGCTCCTCAGAAACGTTCCGGATGTTATCTATCAGAAAATAAGGATTTCGAAGCCAGCTTCCATTTGGGATAAAATAGTTGTTGGGGTTTCCAGGAGCATTGGGGTTTTGCCATTCCTTAACCATGTCGAAATCAAAATTTGCCGGATATCTGTAGGCCCCTATCCATGGTCCATCTGGAGTTACATCGTTTTTATTATTGATGTAATTGACATTGTAGGAAGTATGTAATTTCCCAAAACGTCTTGTGCCGTTAAACCTCAAGCCTAATCGGTTATTCACATCTTCGGGAATAATCCCCTGCTGGTGCACGTGCTGGGCAGACATGAAGTAGGTACTATTGTCATCTCCACCTGAAAAGCTGATATCATTTTGAGTATTCACCCCAGTTTGAAAAAGCCCCAGACGGTTATCTCTTTCAGGTGCCGCAAATCTCAACTGGGGCTGTGTACCATCAGGGAGTGGGGCTCCAAAGTCCCTCATGCTGCCATCAAAAGCCGGCCCCCAAGACTCAAAAGTGGTGGGACTGTAAATGCCGTTCATTCCCTGCCCATATTGGGTTTGAGCCTCAGGAAGCATATATACTTGCGAAAACATAGTGGTGTTACTGACCCTCACCGTTCCAGCCCCCTTTTTGCCAGTTTTGGTTGTGATCATCAGGGCACCATTGACACCTTCCGAACCATACAGAGCTGCGGCATTGGCGCCTTTTAGAACTGTGATGCTTTCGATATCATTGGGGTTAAGCCTGGAAATATTCGGAATGGGAACGCCGTCCACCACGTAAATGGGAGCATTTGGATTCCTACCATCGATCCCGCTGGTTCTCTGAAGCGATCGGGTACCCCGCAAAATGACCTGAACGTCTGGATCAACTTTGCTATCATACATGTTGATCCTTAACCCAGCGACTTTGCCACTTAGGCCAAGGATGGGATTCACGGGTTTCCCCTGGTTGAGGTTTTCATTTTCAACCACCTGGGCAGAGGCTCCCATTTCCCTTGCTGCCCTTTTGATTCCCAATGCCCCGGTAACGACCACCTCATTGAGCATGGTCGCATCTTCGCGTAAAATTATTTCAACCAGCTTTTCATCGGCTGGCGCTTGAAGCGTATGGGGCAAAAAACCCATAAACCTTATTTCCAGCAGCTGCTCGGGCTCAGCATACATTCTGAAAAGGCCATTGTGATCAGTTACGGAAGTTGTAGGTGTTCCTTTAATCTGGACTGTGGCACCAGGAAGGGCAAATCCGTCCTCATCTGTCACCCTTCCATTTACATGAACCCTCTGCGCATACGACAGTCCGAATTGGAAAAACAGGACCGTAAAGAGTAAAACATTTTTCATCTGACAACTACAATTATTATTTAGACTTAATCTAAAAAAGCGTACTTTTGATGCAAATGTAATAGGGAGGAGCCAAGGGCGATGACCCTAAACGGAATTGAAATGACGTCAAAAGGAAAAATTGAAAATCGGTTTTTAACCCTACTGGATGCAGAAGAGGGAAATGGGGAGGTAAACGGCTATACTATTAACCCTTTTTTTAAAGAAAGAAAAGAGGAAGGGTCTCATTTTTATGAATACCTTTCAGAGAAAATCTATTTCGCCCATTGGAATACAAGTAAGGGATTGGAAACCCCCATGCTCACCTACCCCCATCCTGATTATATACAATTAAATTTCTGCCTCAATGGGCATATAGTATATGCTGATGAAACTGGACTGGAAGTATTCAGCAACACCAAAGGTTTTCAAAACATCATTTATAAAGGTCTTGAAGAGCTCAATGTGAGGATTGTAGTTCCAACTGAATTGTTGATAATATACTTGAGAAAGGATTTTTTCCTTGACTATAGCCATTTGAACGATAACAATGGGGAAGCTTTTATGAAGAATGTTAGTTTGAAAAAGTACGCCACCCTATCCGGACCGAACTTACCCATAAGCAATAGGATGGCTTCTATTATTCAACTTTTGATTAATAGCCAGGAATGTGATGGGTTTAAAAAGAACCTGGTGGATGCTAGAATAATCGAATTGCTCACCCTTCAATTGGACTCTTTCCAGCGCAGCATGATTCAACAAGCGGGAACTCCTCTCAAAAATGAAGAAATGGCCCAGATGGAGGAAGCCAGGACTTACCTGATTTCACGATTGGATTCATCCATCACCTTGAAAGAACTTGCCCACCAAGTCGGCACCAATGAATTTAACCTGAAAAAGCATTTTAAAATGGTGTTTGGCAAAACCGTGTTTGCCTATTTATTTGAATATAAAATGGAGAAGGCCCACGATAAGCTCATTCAAACCTCTGCTCCCATCGCAGAAATTGCTTTGGAATTGGGTTATAAGCACGCTACGCATTTCTCGGCTGCTTTCAAAAGGCACTATGGTTATTTACCAAAAGAACTGAGGCTTTAAAATTAACCGCAAAGACCTCAAAGTAAACTTAACAGTATTAATAATTGGTACCAAGTACAACGTACCAAGTACCAGGTACACAGTACGACTATGCGCTTTGAGGAGCAATTTTGAGGCCTTTCGAATATACAAAGTTCTTACTTTCGTGTCCCTCCTTCAGAGCTACGCTCTTCAGATGGGGTGTATTAATTTGGCGATTTTTCGGCGAAGAAGAAACTCCGTGAAACTCTGTGAAAAACTCCGCGGAACTCAGTGTCCCTTTTCTTTCCGCGAAAAGTTTCCTATTTCTCGCCAAAACTCTCTTTGCCTCTGTACCTCTGCGGTAAATCCACACTCAGCCCGTAGCCGGGATGAATACCGAGGCGGATTTCTTCTCGGCCCTTGAGGCGTAAGCAGCGCAGATGTCCTTCATCAAATGTGGGCCTTCGAAAATCATCCCCGTGATCAGCTGGAGCAGATCGGCGCCTGCATCGAGTTTTTCCATGGCATCTTCCACGGTGAGTATCCCCCCGCAGCCTATGATCGTAAAGCGGTCGCCCCAGTAATTTTTGGTTTGACGGATCAAATCGGTGGACAATCTATGGCATAGCTTACCGCTCAAGCCGCCTCTGTATTCTGTAGGCGCTTCTTCGGGAAAGTCAGCATCAGCGTAGTTTTTATTCAGATTCCCTATCACCACGCCATGCACACCAGCCTTGTCCAGCACATGCAGCAGCTCATTGAATTCCTCCCAAGGTTGGTTGATGGGCATTTTTGCATATACGGGCTTGTCATGCTCCACTTCCATTAACCTGTTGAGCAACTTTTCCAGCCTTTGAGGTTCTGCAAAATTTTCACCTCCATGCACATTCGGGCAGGAGATGTTGATGGTATAAAAGTCGCCCATGTTTTCCTCCGCCAATCGGGAAAGACTGTAATGATAATCCTCAATCCCCCCTTCAAATGTGGATCCACCGGGATCATTGGTCTTGGCAATGCTGATACCCCAGACGAACCCTTCCGGCTTGGTGGTGTTTTTCAGCCTTGCGATGATCCTGTCTACCCCTTGGTTTTTGAGCCCTTTATAAACCACTAGTGACTTGGATTTGATCATCCTTTTAAGTCTGGGTTTGGGGTTGCCTTCACATGGTCTGGCCGTCACCGAACCTATTTCATCTCCTCCAAAGGACAGACAATCCAGCACATGGGCCAGCTGCCCGTTGTAGTCAAAGCCTGCTGCCAGCATCACGGGGGACTTATAAGTAATCCCATCCACGGTGATCTCAATGTCCTTTTCTGTATATTTATACATCAGGCCCAGCAAGATTCTTCCAGCCTGAAACTTCCCCATATTGGCTCCAAGAACCACAAAGGCATCGTGGACCACCTCGGGATCAATTTTAAAAAGAATTGGCTTTAGGACGTTTTTATAAAGAAATCTTATCATGGCTTTGTGGTATTTGGTGTAGCTAAATTTACAAAAAAGGGAAGGGGTTTGAAAATTCTTTCCCGTCAACTTTTCTCCTAAAATGATAATAAAAACATCACTATTAAAAAATAATTTATTATTATTACTTTTAGTTATAAATCCAGACTTTTTGTCTTTCAAATTTAATTCCTCCCTTATGAAAAGATTCTTACTTTTACCTACCGCCTTGATTGCCATAGGCTTTGCTTCCTGCGAACCTTCTGATGATAGACCAATTGTAAATGAAGGGATGGAATTAAAAATGGACAAACAGGCTGTTTGCTTAGACGACATCACAACCTTGACATTAACCTTGGGGGACTCTGTAGTCAGTCCTAGTAGGATAAAATATGAAATCAGCCCTCCAGTAGGATCCATAAATGAACAGGGCCAATATATCGCCCCCGGTGATCTTCCAAGTAACACGGAAGTAACAATCACCGCCCGACCAGACTTTGTGATAGGATCAACCTCCCAATCTATCTTAGTCGAAAATGCCCGTTTAGATGAATATATTACTACAATCGAGGCTTGGAGAGATGTTAAATATAGTTCTTACAATGTAATAAAGGAGAAAACAACTGATGGATATGTTATGCTCAAGGAGAACGATGAAGAATTTCAAATATTTAAATTCAACAACGAAGGACAGGTCGCCTGGGTGACAAGTTTTGGCGAAGGGTATCCTTATAGTATTAGCGTAAGAAACGATCAGATCTATGTAGCCGGCATTCAAGACAATTTAACCAAGGTATTTAAGCTGGACGGTGATGGCAACCAAATCTGGGAACACCAGACTTTAGTAGCCAGAGTACAAGCTTTAACGGTAAATGACAATGGAGAGGCCTATCTGTTTTTATATAAGGGGCAAACTGAATCTAACCACTTGGTCAAATTAGACAATCATGGAAATGAGATTGAGAATACCATTTTGGAAAAGAATATTCACCAGGCAAAATTTAACCATGAAAATGATCTATTAATTAAATACAGATCTGGTAACCAGCATATGGTAAGCAAGACTGATTTAAACCTCAATATAATCTGGGAAGTCCCATACATAGAAAATTATTCTCCCAGCATTATTGAGCTTTATCCAAACAACGACATGCTTATTGGCATTAGCAATAATAGTGGAAGAAGTTTTTCATTGAAGAAAATTTCAAATGATGGTAATTTGATTTTTGAAGGAGAATACCAGCTTTCTGAAGAAGATCAATTCGGAAATCATCCACTACTATGGATATCTGACATTACTGTTTTGGAAAATGGGGAGGTTCTTATTGCTGGTAATGAATCCAGACGCCCTGTTGCGGCTCTTGCTGACAATACCGGACATTTAAAATGGATCTGGAAAAGTGAAAATATTCTTACCGGACATCAATCAACTGGCTGGACCGTATTCCCAATTGAAACTGGTTATATGTATTTAGCTACTTACCCCCGTATAACAGAAAACAATATAGTATTTATGGATATGAAATCAATTTTAATGAGAGCTGACGGAACCTTAAACCCTTGTGCCCAGGCCAATTCCTAAATATTCTCGGAAAGTATCTGATAAACCTTTTCCCTCAACACTGGTACCACATCTGATTCAAACCAGGGGTTCTTTTTGCGCCAGATTAAATTTCTGGGGGAAGGATGGACCAAAGGGAAATATGTGGGCAAGTACTGCTCAAAGTTTATAACTGTAGCGGTGAGTGTTTTTTCGGCAGTTTTACCTAAATAGAATTTTTGAGCATAGGCACCTATCAAAAGGGTAAGCTTTATATGGGGAGTTTTTTCCAGCACCCTGCCATGCCATAACGGAGCACATTCAGGCCGGGGAGGCAAGTCTCCTCCCCGGCCCCTGCCCGGATAACATAAGCCCATGGGCAAGATCCCAAACTTTTTAGTATCATAAAACTCCTCTTCATTCACCCCTAGCCATCTCCTGAGCTCTTTTCCGCTGGCATCGTCCCAAGGCACTCCGGAAGCATGAACTTTTGTCCCGGGAGCTTGTCCCACGATCAGGATCCTGCTTTCAGGACTGATACTTAACACCGGCCGAGGCCCTAATGGGAGGTGACCTTCACAAATAGTGCACGACCTGATTTCGGTAAGAAGTCTTTTCATGGGATGGACGGATCATTGTTTCCATCCACATTACATTCAATTGTCACACCATTTTGACTTCACTCGCCAATTTCTGAAGACTGTCTTTGGCATCTCCAAAGAGCATACGGGTTTTGGGGTAGAAAAACAATTCATTTTCAATTCCAGCATATCCGGCCGCCATGCCTCTTTTGAGAATGACCACTGTTTTGGCCTTGTCGACTTCCAAAATGGGCATTCCATAAATGGGAGAAGTCGAATCATTTTTGGCTGCGGGATTGACCACATCATTGGCACCGATCACTACGACTACGTCGGTATTGGCTAGGCGGGGATTGATTTCATCCATTTCCTGAAGGCGCTCATATGGCACATCAGCCTCGGCAAGCAACACGTTCATGTGTCCAGGCATCCTTCCTGCTACGGGATGGATGGCGTAATTTACCTCCACGCCTTTTTCCTCAAGCAGTTTTTCAAGTTCATGACAGATATGCTGCGCCTGGGCCACGGCAAGACCATAGCCGGGTACAATAACAATGTTTTGGGAGTAAGATAACAGTACTGCCATATCGGAAATGCTGATCTCCCTTACCGTCTGGTCGCCTTCAGCAGATTTGGCTCCTGCTCCCCCAGCAGAACCAAATGCCCCGAGCAGCACATTGGTCAGAGAGCGGTTCATAGCCTTACACATCAAAATGGTCAGTATCGTACCTGCCGATCCCACGAGTATCCCGCCGGTAAGCATGGCTTTGTTGCCATACAGGAAACCACCGAATGCGGCTGCCATACCTGTAAAAGAGTTGAGCAAGGAAATTACCACCGGCATATCCGCACCCCCGATGGGCATTACAAACAGCACCCCGTAAACCAGTGCAATCACAAAAAGTCCATAAAACAAGACCGGATACGCCGCTCCAAACAGCTGGTATATAATCAAACCTACTATGACCAACAACAGCATCATGTTTGCCGCCTGATTGAACGGTAGCGTCTTATCCTTAATCTTACCTTCCAGCTTGCCATAGGCGATCATGGACCCACTAAAGGACACGCTACCTATCACCAGCCCTAGCAACATGACCAGTAGTGCCCCATCAAAACCTGCCGTGGCAATCGGATGTTGCTGGTATTCAATTATAGCAATCAGGGCCGCACAGGCTCCCCCCATCCCGTTGAAGAAAGAAACCATTTGGGGCATGGCTGTCATCTGTACTCTCTTGGCCATCACAGTACCTATTACAGTTCCCAAAGCCAACCCAAAAAGGATCAGCCCATAGTTGAAGAGCTTGTTTGGATCGTAGCTTTGGTAAAGACCCAGGGTCGCAATGATGGCCAGAAGCATTCCGGCTGCAGCAATCAGGTTTCCCCTACGGGCAGAATCCGGATGGCTCAACATTTTGAGACCAATCACAAAAGTCAGGGAGGCCACCAAATAGGTGATTTCCAGTATAGGTAGGCTCATCATGACTTCTTCGGTTTTTTCTTGAACATCTCCAACATCCTATCGGTGACCACAAATCCTCCCACCACATTCAGCATCCCCATCACCACGGCTAGAAAACCAATTGAAAGGGCTGCATAATTGTCAGGGGAAGCATGTAGCATCACGATAATGGCGCCTACTACCACTACGCCGTGGATGGCGTTGGCCCCTGACATAAGTGGAGTGTGTAAAATTGCCGGAACATTGGATATTACCTCCACCCCAAGCAGAATCGCCAGAAGGAGGAAATAGATCATTTCCATGTTGGCAGAAAGATAAAGTAAGATTTGGTCCATGGTTAGGTATTTATGAGTTGTGCGATTCTTGGGCTCACAGCCTCACCCTGATGGCACACGCAGGTGCCGGCCACGATATCGTCTTCAAAATTCAGGTTGAGCTGCCCATCTTTTATAATCAGTTTGAGGAAATTCAGGTAATTTTTGCCGTACATTTTGCTGGCATCCTGGGGAAGGGTTCCAGCAAGGTTATCCACCCCGACTACCCGCACGCCATTCACTTCGACCGTTTGCGCCGGCTGTGTGAGCGCACAGTTGCCGCCAGAAGATGCAGCCAAGTCGATGATGACCGAGCCCGGCTTCATCGCCAAGACAGTTCGCTCTTCTACCAGCAAAGGAGCCTTTCGGCCGGGAATCTGGGCTGTGGTGATGATAATATCGGATTTTGAAGCCTGCTCGTGGATGGCCTCTTTTTGGCGGTTGAGAAAATCCTCATCCTGTTCCACGGCATATCCTCCAGCGCCTTTGTCCTCTTTGGCCCCTTCTACTTCTACAAATTTTGCCCCCAGGGAAAGTACCTCCTCCTTGGCGGCAGCGCGTACATCAAATGCAAATACGGTAGCACCGAGCCTTCTGGAGGTGGCGATCGCCTGCAGACCAGCAACCCCTGCGCCCAAAATCAGCACCCTGGCCGGGGAGATGCTTCCCGCGGCCGTCATAAACATGGGAAAAAACCTGGGCAAAAGATTGGCAGCCATCAATACGGCCTTATAACCCATTACCGTAGCCATGGAGGACAGTACATCCATGGATTGGGCACGGGTGGTCCGCGGCACAAGCTCCATACTAAAGGCTGTCCTTTGATTTTGAATTAGGGACTGAGTGAATTCTTGATTGAAAAGCGCATTAAACTGCCCCAAAAAAACCGCCTCAGGCTTCATACGGCCTACCTCCTCCAAGGATGGCGGATTGATGGTCAGCACCATATCGGAAGCCTGCAAAATCTCGAGCCTACTTTTCATTTCAGCACCTGCTTCTTGATACAGCGGGTCCGGGGAATAGGATTTCGCCCCTGCCCCATACTCCACTAACACCGAAACGCCCCAAGAAATCACGTTTTTCACCGAGTCGGGCAAAAGTGCCACTCGCGATTCCCCAACCGGTTCTTTTAATATTCCAATTATCATAAACTATTTCACAGTTAAAAACGACCAATATCCTGTTATCATCACCTTAAAATATAAAATTATACGGAATAAAACTCGCTTCCGTATTGATAATATCAGTTTACAATGAATTCCCCAAACAAAATGAGTTTTAGCACACTTATATATAAGTATAGTCATGTAAACAACTGAAGTCTATCCGAGTTATACCTTGTACTACCAATTAAACTACTATTCAAATGCATAACCAGAATAACGAAATTTTGAAGCACCTGCATGAGCTCCTCCAGACGAATGAGGACTCCATTAAAGGTTACAAGGATGCTGCTGACCATTTGAAGGAAGGTGAGCTCAGCACCATTTTTTATAGGTTTTCCCAGCAAAGGGCTCTATTCAAGGAGGAGCTGAAAAAATGCATCCGGGAACTTGGAGGAGATGAAAGTGAACATACAGACTTTAGCCATGAAGTCCACCGGTTATGGATGGATTTTAAGTCGGGTCTGAACGGAAGTGACACCGAAAAAATCATTGAGGATTGCAAAAATGCAGACAAACAGGCCGCTAAGAGTTACGAAAAAGCCTTGAAGGCCGATCCTCCAGCTTATGTAAAAGAGATTATTGCCAACCAGCACCGCATGATCAAAGGCGCCGAAGTACAGCTGGATGAATTTAAAAAACACCCCGAAGGAAGATAAGTTTACTAAAAATAAAAAAGCCCTGGAGTAGTTATCCAGGGCTTTTTTATTTGCTTGAAGATGAATTACTGGCTCATCGAAGACCTTCAAAGGTAAACGTATGGGCGTAAGTGCGGTCCTCCTCAATGGTGATCATCACCTCATTGTCGCAAGTGCCGTTTCCATAGTCAATATTAGCCTCCAAGTGTCTGCCAATAGTCCTTTTCTTTCCTGAAGTTGGCGTATAGTTACCTGCCTGCAAGCACTCTCTTTCAAATAGCAAACCTTCTGTGATTACGGTATAATAACCTACGCCACTTCTACCGACGCCATTGGCATTCCCGTTCTGTATCCAGGTCACCGGATTTTCTGGGGCCCACGACAAGTCTTTGATCGCTTGGGAGTTTCTAGTAGCAAAGGTTCCATCAGGCCAAGTTACGCGTCCTGAGTATTCAACGTAAGAAAACAAAGTCTTCGCTTCCACGTCCACCTCATGTTCAGCCAACAAATTACCTTCGATACGGATCCCGTTGATGGAATAGTTTTCAATGGTCAACCTACCTGTGTTGTTGGAGTATTCTTCCAAGGTAGAAACTTCCAAGTGAAGCCTTCCCTTCCGGATGTTACCTTTAACATCAGCAGTGCCATCGCCGAAATCCACAATCACAATGGCTGGCGTGCTTGTCTCGGGAGTTTCTAAGTAAATGTTTGCATTAACCATTCTTGGGTCATCCAAAAGTACATCGACCCCGTTGCTGGCAATCGTGTTTTCGGAGAGAATTACCTCGATCATATCATCGATATCAAGAAAATAGGCCTCAATCTCAGTATCATCTGTCCCAACAATATTTGCACTTGGAGCAATATCGGGAAACTCTGTACAAGAAGAAATTAAAAAGGCAATCGCAAATAATGGGAGTAAGTAGAATTTTTTCATATAAAAATTGATTTATTCAAGCATCAAAATACAATTATTAGACCAAATCTAATATTTTTTTCCTCGACACAAAACAATTCTTACCATTATTAGTTGAGCGGTACCTATAATCAGATTCGCCATCAATAGCTAATCAGTTAAAAATAAAAGAGTTATACTATCTTTATAACGGATAAAAATTTTTATCACGAAACAAAGATTATTTAGAAAAATGAGAGGTTTTAGATGGATCTTTCTTCCCATCGGCCAGATGGGTGGATCTCGAAACTAAGCATGCCGGTTTTTCCGATGCTGTTTTTTTGAAGGTCAAGATTGACCAGGTTGTCAGTGGGTTCGCCTTCCATATTCCATTCAATCCCATAGGCCATGGGGCGATAAAGCTGTATAACTTTATGGGCGTATTGGCAGAGGATATCCGATCTGAATAAGTCCATAAGTTCGGGCATTCGGTCTCCCCCGCGCTTGTCAACCGAGCTGGTGCTCATCAAGCCTATAAATACCGGAATCTGGGTTTCCTTGGCAAAGCTATGGACCAGTTTTAAGGATTCATGATATAATTTGTAACCATATAAGAAATCAATCACTTGGAAAAAGTCGTCAAGCATCACATACGACGCCTTCCAGCTTTTGGCCATGGTCAGCACTTCTTTAAGGTTTGCAGGCCTGTGAAGTACTTTAAGGCGGTTTTTGAGCATATCCTTGAGGTCTGTCATCCCATCAAGGGCCACATCCTCTGGAAGCTCGCTTACCTCCTCCTCCCTGCCGGTAATCATGGAAAACATTTGGCGTGCAAAATACTCTTCATTGGCCATAGGCATGACCACAAACCCTTTCTGCTGCTGCATGTAGGAAAAGCGCAGGATCAGGTTTAACATCAGGGCCGTCTTGCCGTGGGTAGGCCTACCCCCGATGACCACCAATTCATCTTTGAACCCCCCAATGGCCAATTGGTCAAGTTTTCTATATCCGCTTGCCAAAATGGGGCTTTCCTGATCGGTGGCCAAAAAATGTTGAAATAGCTCTGAAAAATTCATAGCCTTTAATATCCACAATAAAGTGCAAAAATCCAATTTTATCGCCAAAAAATTGCAGTTTCAACCAGTTCTTTAATTTTCAAACCCCAATGGCGCAAAGAGCACAAAGAGAATTTATTTTTAAAAAGGCATTACTTTCTTGAACTCATCGCCGGAACTTCGTAAACACTGGCGGAATATTTTCCGGGTGCATCAGGCCTTTCCACCATCATTTTATCAAAAGGACATTTGTTAAATACCTGCGCAGTCATGGCATACAACCCATCATTAATAAACACTTCTATTGAGGATGCATCTACAACCAACTCAACATCCACCAAATTATTCCCCCTGTATGGCATTTCCTGAATTTTCCCAAACTCTGGATGAAAGCCTGTTTCCCCGCTGCTGCTTCTATCTAGGGAAATCTTATCTGCAGTCAGGTTAAGCAAAAGCTCTTCCCCATTCTCATTGAAAAGCTTTATCTTGATATCCCCTTTACTTTCCTGAAATCCCGACAACTTAACCACAAAACCGCTTTCGCTCCCAATTGCGAGTGCCTCATTGAAATTAACTTGTTTGGACTCAATCGAAGGCTTTAACTTTTGGTAAAATTCCCGGACCGGCTTTTGGGCTATATAGTCATCACCCTGATCCCGCACCAACACCAGTTCCCTGGCCAAAGTCATGGCGCCCCTCCAACCCTCCGTGGGCGTTCTATCCCCATAAAGCCAATTATTCATCCACCCCATGAAAAGAGTCCTGCCGTCTTCTTTAGGAACATTTGCCCAGGTAACTCCTGCGTAATTATCAGTTCCCCAGTCCAGCCATTTTTCATCTTGGTGATCCGCTGCAAAAGTTTTACCGTCAAACTCCCCCGTGAAATACTGGGTTCCGCTACCCCCATTGGGCGCCCCGGGGTTGATACTTACAAATAGCACCCATTTGCTCCGGCCATCTTCACCCTTTATCTCAAACAGGTCAGGACATTCCCAAACACCTCCTTTTGCACCAATGCCTTTCCCAAATTCACTCTCAAATGTCCAATCCTTGAGGTTCGGTGAAGAATAAAAATGGATGACATCTTTGGCGGCCAAAGACATGATCCACTGGCCACCTTCCTCATGCCACATTACCTTTGGATCACGGAAGTCCTGAATCCCCGGATTGGGCAACACGGGATTATTCTCATACTTCTCCCAAGTTCTTCCCCTGTCATTGCTAAAAGCCAGGCTCTGCACTTCCCCGTTTTCATCATGGTGGTGGGTAAAAATTGCCACTAAAGGAGTATGCTCACCAGACTTGAATCCGGCCGTGTTTTGGTGGTCAGCCACTGCACTGCCTGAAAATATATACCCGAGCTCATCGGGATAAAGAGCGATCCCCATTTCCTCCCAATCCACCAAATCCTTACTCACTGCATGCCCCCAGTGCATCGGTCCCCACACAGTGCTGTCTGGGTAGTATTGAAAAAAGAGGTGATACTCCCCTTCATAATACACCATCCCGTTGGGATCGTTCATCCAATTGGCCTCGGGTGAAAAATGGAATTTAGGCCTAAACTTTTCCTGTTCCACATCATTTAATTCAGAGGGACTGCAGGAAATCATAGCAGCACCAAGTGCCAATATTGAAAGTATAGCTTTTCTCATTACGCTTCTGTTTAAATAGTGTCAATAATTGACAAAAGGGACCAGCGGCATTAACACCTTGATAATTTTACATTAAAACAAATTATCAACAAATAATACTGTAATATAGTCAAAAAACTTATAAATTATAACTCGGAATTTCTGAAACTGCCAAAGAGCAAAACCCATTCATATGACTAGTCATTTTTACAAAAGCCTTTTGATTCTATTTCTCAGCATTTCTTCATCACTGGCACAAACCGTTAACCTAGATCAGATGACGGAGGAATCTTTGCTTGAGGGAATACACCTGTTGAACCACCTCGTCTCCATCCCAAACAACTCCCACCATCCCGACCAGCTTCACCAAAACCTTGATTGGTGTAAGGAGAATTTTGAGAAAAGGGGATGGGAGGTGGAAGAGCTAGACACGGAGGGGTTCCCTCTTCTGCTGACATCCTTTGAAGTTGAGGGGGCTGAAAAAACGGTTTTGATGTACTTCCATGTGGATGGGCAGGCCGTGGACCCTGCCAAGTGGAAGCAGGAAAATCCCTACAAGCCGGTACTTAAAGAACAAAATTCGGAAGGTGATTGGGAAGAGATCTCCTTCGACCGCTTAAAGGATGAATTCGACCCTGAATGGAGGATTTACGGAAGATCGACCTCCGATGACAAGGGACCTCTGGCCATGTTCCTCACCGCCTGGGATGCGCTGAATGACCGTGAAATAAACCCGGACTACAACATCAAAATTATTTTGGACTTTGAGGAAGAAATCGGCTCCCCCAACCTTCCCGAAGCGGTTAATAAGCATTCCGACCGCCTTCAGGCTGACATGATGCTCATCATGGATGGCCCCAGGCATTTAAGCAATGAACCCACCCTTAGTTTTGGGGCAAGAGGCATTGCCAGAGTAACGCTGACAACTTTCGGCCCGAAAAACCCGCAACACAGCGGACATTATGGCAACTATGCACCCAACCCGGCTCTCCATATGTCCAAATTGCTCGGAAGCATGAAGGATGAACAGGGCAGGGTTATCATCATGGGCTTTTATGATGGAATCACGCTTTCTCCCGAAGAAATGGAAATTTTGGAGCAAGTGCCCGACGATGAGGAGGCCATCAAAACTCAGCTGGAAATTGCTGCTCCTGACCAGGTAGGCAGCACCTATCAAGAAGCCCTGCAATATCCCTCACTCAACATCCGCGGACTTTCCTCGGGATGGGTGGGCAATGAGGCCCGGACGATAGTGCCATCGGAAGCGGTCGCGGAAATGGACATCCGGTTAGTGCCCGAAAGCGATCCTGAAAAGCTTTTTGCCTTGCTCAAAAGCCACATACAGAATCAGGGATTTTTTATAACAGAAGAAAATCCCACAACCGATCAGCGATTGGAGCACCCAAAGATTGTCAAGTGGGAAGGGGAAATCTCTTACCAGGCATTCCGGACACCTTTTGATTCCGAACCAGGGACCTGGTTGAGAAAGGCCTATCAGAGGGCTTTTGCAAAAGAGCCCCTCATGATCCGCATGGGCGGAGGATCCATTCCTATCAGTCCCTTTATCGAGGCTTTGGACATCCCTGCCGTCATTGTCCCGACAGTCAACCCGGACAACAACCAGCACAGCCCGAATGAAAACATCAGGCTGGGGAACTACAAAGAAGGTATCAAAACCATGTTATCTATCTTAACGGAGCCGCTTACAGCAGAAGAGAAAACCCAAAATGAACAATAGGCCGGTTAATGACCGTAGAAAAACCATTGCCCTGCTGTTCAATTGGCCGGTAGGACGCCCGGTCGGGATTTAGCTGCTGCCCTCTTGGGAAGAAGGATTCAAAGGTCTCAAACTGGAACAGGTTCAGACTGGTCTGAAGTGAAACACTTGGAGTGAGCAAATACGAAACGCCAAAATCAACACCTGTATAAAAATTCCTTTCTCTAAGCTCTCTTTCGAAGCGGCTACCAAGGGTAAAATTCCTGTTTTGTCCCCCTGGAGAAAAGCACGCGGAACAATTGTAGCCCAGCAGCTCCACATCGTAATCACCACGCCCCTGCTCATAGGTACCATAAAGCGTGGATTGCAGTTTCCACCGTGGGGAAAGTGAGAAAAACCTTGTTAAAAACACCCCCCCTTGCCATAAAGTATTTTCTACCTTGGCAAGATAATCAGATGAATAATTGCTATCCACCACATTCACGGTTTCGCTTATGGAGTATGTCCTCAAGCCGGCCGACAGCCCTACCACCAGATTCGGTGTAATAAATTTACCAAATTGATTGCGCCACTCCCAATTGGAGTCGCTTTGGGCTTGGGGAAGCTTCTTGTAAGCATTGGTCCTGGAAGTCGGGCTTATTTCTGAAGATATCAGCCAGTTTTTGCCTGTGGGGGTCTGTCCCAGTACCACAGGCAAATTAAGAAGCCACATCAAAATCATTAAAAATAAAACTCTTTTCATCTCGCTTTTTCACGTCCGTTTGATCTCAGGACGTCAAGAAGATGAAAAATGCCACAAGCCTCGTAAAATAATCGGCCTTATATCCCTATCCAGTCTTTAGCGGTGGATTTGTCAGAAACTGAAAAAGACTTAAAGTTGATGTTGCCAATGATGGAATAAATGCCGTCAGATATCTTTTGCATCCATTCCTTATCGGTGACCAAGGCTATTTTATTGATCTTGAGAAGAAGGATCTTGAAATCTGGCACCAGCTGTCGAACTTCCTCCCAAATGGCCCCCATGGTCATGGAGGGAAACTTTTCCATTTCCACATAAATATTAACCGTGTGGCCTTGCTCTACCCTGGCTTTTATGAGCGTATACATTTGCTGCATTTCAGTTTGGGTGATTTTATCCCCGACTTTGAACATCAGGGTGTTTTCATTTGGGGAAGGAATCTGCTCAATCATAGCTCATTCTATTAGGTTAAAGTAGTTCCTCTGTTAACCTTGACTATGCACATTTGTTATGATAAAAAAACAGCTGGCCTTTCGGCCAGCTGTCAAGCTTTTTATTCCTGATAATCATAATTGACCATCCATTTAATGCCATAGGGATCTTTCAACATACCAAAATATGCATTCCAAAAGGTCCGCTGCATGGGCATCTCTACCTCTCCGCCAGCCGACAGCCCATCGAAGAATCTATTGGCTTCCTCTTCGCTTTTGGCATCGATGGAAATGTAAAAGTTGTTACCTGAAGTCAATTGCTGGTTTTGAGAGCTGAGCACATCGGAGGCCATCAAGGTGCAGTCTCCGATGGGAAAGGAAATGTGCATGGCTTTTTCACCGTCCTCATCAGAAAGGTTTTCCATATCAGGAATTTCCTTGAATCTTTGAATCATGTAGTCTCCGCCGAACACCGAACGGTAAAAGCTGAATGCCTCTTCGGCATTGCCGGGAAAGTTAAGGTAAGGGTTTAAAGTCGCCATATTAGCCGGGGTTTTGATTGATGTCGTCTTTTAAGGTGGTCACATAGGAGGTCAGCACCTTTATTTTGCCATTATTGATCAAATAGCTGTCTACATAAGCGGCTCTAAAAATCTTCCCCTCTCTATCCAGGGCCTTCATGGTGCCCTCGGCAACAATCCGGTCTCCTTCGGCGACTTTGGTGCTTGGCCAGATCTCCGGCAAACCCATGCCCTCCATGGATTTGAACATTTCTTGGATCTCGCCTTTCCCCTTCAGGTGAAACTCACCCACCATTTTCCATTCTACATCCTCAGCCATAAGGTCTGCGATCGCCTTGTAATCCCCCCTACTGAATGCTTCATCAAAGGCCTCCACCAGCGCTTTGTTTAGCTGCTGGGTATTGTTAATTGTTTCCATGGTTTTTGTGGTTAAAGGTTGTATCACAAAATTACACATTATATTAATTTCCAGCCGTTTACATAAGCATTAAATATTCATGCAATTTTGGCCAGGCCATTAACTGCCCCTTTCAGCTTTTACACTTCTTTTTTATCGAAATAATAGCAATTCATTTACCTTATCAGACCTCTTCAGATGTAATATCCATTTGCACTTTTCCTGTCCAGAAAAAGTTTTCGTATATTAAAGGATTAAACCATAACCTATCTGAAACGACTATATGGATTTTCATTTCAAAAAAGCCATGATATATGACCTCGACAACACCCTTTATCCAGTAAAGGCCATCGGGGACAAACTATTTGCACCAGTGCTGGAGGTGATAGCGCAGGATGAGAAGCAGCAGGCAAACATGGACGGCATCCGAAAGGATATCATGCGGATCCCCTTCCAGGATATGGCTAAAAAGTATGACTTTGGACCTGCCCTCACACAGAAGGGCGAAGAAATCCTGCAGGAAACCACCTATGATGAAAAAATCCCCCTACACGAGGATTACCCCGCTATTCTGGAGATGCCCGGACACCGGTTTTTGGTCACCACTGGATTTTATAACATGCAGAAAAGCAAGATCGACCTAATGGAACTGGAAAAGGACTTTCAGGCCTGCTATATCATCGACCCCATGAAATCCGACCAGACTAAAAAAGAAATCTTCCTACAGATCATAAAAGACGGCAACTTCGAGCTCAAAGACGTCATGGTCATTGGCGATGATCCGGAATCCGAAATAGCGGCTGGAAATGAAATCGGGGTGGAGACCGTCCTATACGACAAACACGACCAATACCAAACCCACCCTGCCAACCATAAAATCAGGGATTTCCGCGAGCTAGTGACTATCTTGATTAATTAAAACAAAAGCGGCAAGACCAAGGGCGAAACCAAGTTTCGGTCCTCGGTCTTCCGTCTCCCGCCTCCGGTCTCCGGTCTTCCGTTTTCCGTCTTATTCATAAAACCTCCACTTCACCTCCTCGTCTCTGCTCAAAGGCTCCTCCTTTAATATCGCTCTCACAAGTGCTACAGGTATGCTGTTTTCCTGCATGATCCGGTCGTGAAACTCTTTCTCTCCCATTTGGCCATTATCGACCAATTCTTTCTTCAAGTGGTAAAACTGCAACCCTCCAGTCATATAGGCGATCTGGTACAAGGGACCATACCTACCCTCAAAAGACCTTCTTACTTCAGCTTCTGCATTGGCCCGCTCATGCCCCACCCTTTCAACCAAGAAATCAATACTTTCCTGAGGGGTCATTTTCTCCATGTGATAATTAAGAGAGAATATGATCCTGGCACTTCTGTGCATTCTCCAAAACATCATCCCTATCCTGTCTTCGGCATTTCTGGGAAAATCCTTGTCCCAAAGGTTGAATTCCCAATACAGTGCCCAGCCTTCGGTCCAAAATGGCGTATAAAACAACCTCCTGTGGGTCTTATGGCGCTGATTCATGAACTGTTGCAAATGGTGGCCAGGAATGAGTTCATGGTGGACCACCGCTCTTGAAAAGTGGGGATTGTTCCCCCTTAAACTCATCATTTTTTCCTCATGGCTCATTTCGTCTGTCGGATAGGCGATCTGGATCACTTCCCCACCCAAGAAAAATGGCGCAAAACGCTGCTCGGCCGGGCTCATCATCCTCATTCTCCAAGTCTCCTTGGCCATCTCGGGAATAGTGATCACATCCCGCTCCTCCAAAAACTCCACGGCCTCTTCTGCCATTCTGTTAATCTCAGCAGGCCATTCTCCTACGGGAAAATAAGTTCCCTTCACGTGCTCCAGGGCTGCCTTCCAGTCATCACCAAAACCAAGCTCCCTAGAAGCATACAGCATTTGCTTTTCACTCCAGGCAAATTCCTTTTCCGCAATTTCCACCAGCTCCTCCGGGGTATACGGAATAAACTCATGGCCCAGACTTTCAATGATGGCCTCCCTTCCTATGGGCCGGCCGATTATGCCGCTCCCATCATCCTTTACCGCCTCGGTGCTGTAATAATCCTTCAAAAACTCAGCGTAAACCTCAAGGTCCTTTTTGAGATTTTCATAGGGTTGGGTTACCCACCAGCTGAATTCAGGATCATAGCCGTCATAGAATTTGAAAGCCTCCTCCAGGTTCTTTCCCAATTCGGCAACCATCCCGGAGGCCTTTTCGGCAAGCTGCCAGCGTTCCAGCTTTTGTTCATTGCTTTCCAGTCCTTTCCTTTGCTGGGCAAGCTCCTTGCGTTGGGCCTGAAAAACCTCGGCAATCTTTTCCGATTCCGGATGGTTTCCCCTTCTCCGATCAACTATGAATATCCTGAGAGGCTCCAAAAATTCACCAAAGGACTTTACCTTTTCAAAATCCCCCCTGTCCAACTTCAATTGATATAGTTCTTTGTCCAAATGGTTTTTCAGAAGAATGAAATCAACCTGTGCACTATGGGACAAAGAGGCAAAGTCAACCTCCGAAAGGCTGGTATGGTAATCCGCATATAGCTTTTCAAACCTGTCGTAAAACTCCTCGGATTCTTTCAGGGTATACTTTCTGCTCAAGGCGGATTTGTCAGCCTGAAACTGCCAGATGAGGGTAGGGATATCTGTAGCGAAAGCTTGAAGGGAAAGAAATATGGCTATTATCGTAACGGTAAAACATTTAATCATTTCACATGGAGTTATTTTGCTGGCCTAAAATGCAAAAAGAGAGGCATTTCTCAAAGGATTATTACACTACTCCCAATTTACCTATCTTTATCAAAAATGATTTATATGAAATTCTTCCTACTTGTTGCCATCCTTTTCTCCCAATCCATTTCCCTTGCATTTTCCCAAAACAAAGAGACTGCAAGGCTTGCGGTAGCCGGTCTTGCCCATGGGCATTCCCATTGGATTTTCAATGATCTGGGTGATGAGGCAAGGCTCGTAGGGATTTTTGAACCCGATGAGGATTTGAAAAATCAATTCCAGGAGCAAAATGATCTAAAGGATGATTTGTTCTTCGATTCACTGGAAGAGCTTCTGGAGAAGTCCGATGCTGAAGGGGTGTTGGCATTTGGACCGATAGCCGGTCACATGGAAGTAGTCAAAGCCGCTGCTCCCTTAGGCATCCATGTGATGGTTGAAAAACCTTTGGCTTTAAATATTGAAGAGGCTATGGAAATGGCGGACTTGGCCAACAAACATGGCATCCACTTGCTCACTAATTATGAAACTTCATGGTATCCAAGCACACGGGAAAGTATTAAGCTTTTGCGGGATCAACAGGAGGAACTGGGCCAAATTCGCAAGACGGTATTTCATCACGGCCACCAAGGCCCGAAGGAGATTGGGGTTGGAGAGGAATTTCTTGCCTGGCTGACCGACCCTACAAAAAGTGGCGGAGGGGCATTGATGGATTTTGGTTGCTATGGGGCCAACATCATGACCGTGTTGATGAACGGTGAAAGGCCCACCTCGGTCACTGCGATTACCCAAACCTTTAAACCTGAAACATATGAGCAGGTGGAGGATGAAGCAACGATCATACTGACCTACCCCAGCAGCCAAGCGATCATTCAGGCATCCTGGAATTGGCCCATCAGCAGAAAAGATATGGAAATCTACACCCAAAAAAGCCAATTGATCATCCCTGGCCCAAATCAGCTTATCCTGCAGAGCAGCTCTATGGACGAGACCATAATTCTGGACAACGAGTCCGAAAATCCCTTCTCCTATTTTGCAAAAGTGATCCGAAAGGAAATCACCCCCGCCCCCTTCAGCCTTTACTCTATCGAAAACAATCTGATTGTTATGGAAATATTAAGCGCTGCAAGGGAGTCTGCCGAAAAAGGCACCACGATCCAAATGAAATAACCCCAATATTAAATTTTAAAACATTTAAAGTAAACTACCTTGGAAGTTAAATGCACATTTGCTATATTCCAACTATAATTAAGCACTTGACCTTCAGCCTCTCGTTTCGGATTTTTTGAAAATAGGACAGGTCATTTTTCCAGCAACAAATTTTTAAAACTTTAATTTTTATGAAAAGGATTCTAGTAACGGGAGGGTCCGGCTTTTTGGGCTCCCACCTCTGTGAAAAACTGCTTGCCGAAGGAAATGAAGTCTTATGTGTGGACAACCTTTTTACAGGCAGAAAGGTCAACATTCAACACCTTCTGCAAATGGACAATTTTGAGTTCCATAGGCACGACATCACCTTTCCCCTCTACGTAGAGGTCGATGAAATCTACAACTTGGCATGCCCGGCAAGCCCCATTCACTATCAATTTGACCCCGTGCAAACGATCAAAACCAGTGTGATGGGAAGCATTAACATGCTTGGCTTGGCAAAAAGGCTTAAAGTCAAAATCCTCCAGGCCAGTACTTCGGAAATCTATGGGGACCCAGAAATCCACCCGCAGCCAGAAAGCTACAGAGGCTGTGTAAACACTACAGGTATCCGCGCCTGCTACGACGAGGGCAAGCGCTGTGCAGAAACCCTCTTTTTTGATTACCATAGGCAGCATCAGGTAGCCATCAAGGTAATGCGGATATTCAACACCTATGGCCCGCGCATGCATCCCAATGATGGCCGGGTAGTCAGCAATTTCATTGTCCAGGCCCTGCGGGGAAAAGATATCACCATCTTTGGTACCGGTCAACAAACACGTAGTTTTTGCTATGTAGACGACCTCATTGACGGCATGTACAAGCTTATGAATTCCAGAGATGATTTCCAGGGCCCGGTAAATATTGGCAACCCCTGTGAATTTACAATGCTGGAACTAGCCGAGATGATTATCGACCTCACTGGCAGCAGCAGCAGGCTAATATTCCTGCCCCTGCCACAAGATGATCCACTGCAGCGGAAGCCCCAGATTGATCTGGCCCAGAAAGAACTTGGCTGGGAGCCAAAAATCCAATTGGCAGAGGGTTTGACCAAGACCATTAATTACTTCGAAAAAACATTGACCAAGCAAGGCGTAGCCATAACTGTGTAGATTACCGTGAAGAGCAACAAGATTACTATTTTATATAACCCGAAAAAGATTACCCTGCTGTATAGCCTGTATCCGTTTTGGAAATCCAGGAATGCGGAAGGCTTGCAGTTTACCACTAACCTTAAGTGGGTTAAGGAGCAGGACAAAAATGAGGTGCTTTTGATAGTTGGTTGGTTTTGGGGGCAAGACAAAGACGGCTCCCAAATCAACCTTATCAAATCGCTGAAGGCCAAATACCGCCGGTTGGCGTATTTTGATGACAGCGATGGGTCAGAGTCTAGTTTTCTGGACCTTTTGCCCCACGTCGACCTCTTTTACAAGAAACAGTTGTTTAAGGACAAAAGTCTTTACATGAAGGACTTCTATGGACGCAGGATATTTTCTGATTATTACCATCAGAATTTTGGCATAGAGGAAAACCCAAGTCCCCCACCCCTTCCCAAACCGGAAAATGAATCCGATCTGGACAAAATGAATTTGGCCTGGAATATCGCTATTGGCCAATATCCATCTTCCAAAGCGAGGGAAAGACTGGCGGGGAAGCTTCATGCCTGGATAGGCCAAGCAGGGATGTCGCTTTTACTCGATCATTCCCATATCAAAAACACCCCGCCCCGGCCAAGCTTGGCCAAATGTCAGGCCAGATTTGATGCTACTTGCTATAGAGATACAGTAGGATATCAAAGAGAGCATTTTCAAAAGTTGATTGAAAAACACCCCTCATTTATAACGGGAAGGATCCCATTGAGGCAATACAACAAGGAGCTGAGCCAAGTACATGCTATTTTGAGCCCCTATGGCTGGGGCGAAATATGCTTTAGGGACATTGAGGCCATTCTGAATGGTTCTGTCCTGATAAAGCCAGACATGGGACACCTGGATACTTGGCCAAACCTATATAAGGCGAACCAAACTTATGAAAGCGTCTCTTGGGATGGGACCGACCTGCTCGAAAAAACCGAAATGCTGCTGTCAAACCCGAAAAGGATGGAGCTGTTAAGCAAAAATGCCTTCCAGGAATTACAATATGCATATGCTGGTCTTGATATGAGAGTAAAAAAGGTACTAGACGAAATAAGGGGCGTTTCCTCCAAACCAAAAAAAGTGGCTACAATGAAGTAGCCACTACTGTTAAACCCTAATCTAAAAATCACTTTTGCAACATATACCGAATCACATCGGTAGTAGTCACTATGCCGTAAAGCTCCCCATCATCCACCACAGGTAGGGCATGGAAATCTTCGCTCGTAAATATCTTGGCAACTTCCTCAACTGTCTGGGATTTACTCACAACCCTAGGTTTGGATGACATCACCTGGGGCACGGTCAGCATATCCAAAATGGTATCGTCAGCATCCTCCTGATTATCCATCAACACTCCGAAAGTCAACCTGTTTATATCAGTCCGGCTTATTATTCCCACTATCCTATTCCCGTTGATTACAGGGAGATGTCTGATTTTATGCTTTCGCAACAGGGACACTGCCTCTTTTAAAGATGCCTTCTCATCCAATGTGATCACCTGTGCAGTCATTATCTCCGCAACCGTCTCTTTCATATCCATAACCCTATGATTTTTAACACCCTACAAAGATACAGAATTTCCACCTTTAAAAAGCTGACCTAGGTCAGGTGGGGGGATGATTCGAACATATAAATGGAAGCTTTCAGCGAAGGAAAAACCCCTTCTATAGATTTATTTAAAAAATCCCATCAAATCTTCATTTTTTTGAAGTATAAAACAGCATTCATAAATTTTTAATCCTTAAAAAAATCTGATTATGAAAAGAGTATTGGTAAGCGGAGGTTCAGGCTTTTTAGGATCACACCTGTGTGAAAAATTGCTAAACGAGGGGAACGAGGTGCTTTGTGTTGACAATCTTTTTACTGGAAGGAAAGACAACATTCACCATTTACTGGATCATAAGAATTTTGAATTCATGAGGCACGATATCACTTTTCCCTTATATGTGGAAGTTGATGAAATTTATAATTTAGCATGTCCGGCAAGCCCGATCCACTATCAGTTCGACCCGGTTCAGACTATAAAAACAAGCGTTCTCGGTGCCATAAACATGCTGGGCCTTGCCAAAAGACTTAAGGTAAAAATCTTACAGGCCAGCACTTCCGAGATTTATGGGGACCCGGAGGTCCATCCGCAGCCAGAAAATTACAAGGGCTGTGTTAACACCATCGGGATAAGGGCCTGCTATGACGAAGGAAAAAGATGTGCGGAGACATTATTCTTTGATTACAACAGACAGCACAAACTCACCATCAAGGTGATGCGCATATTCAATACCTACGGCCCCCGAATGCATCCGAATGACGGCAGAGTTGTCAGCAATTTCATCATACAGGCGCTAATGGGAAGGGATATCACCATCTTCGGGACTGGCCAGCAAACCAGAAGCTTCTGTTACGTGGATGATAACATTGAAGGAATGTATAAGCTTATGAACTCCAGAGATGGATTTGCAGGCCCTGTTAATATCGGAAACCCCTGTGAATTCACCATGCTTGATCTGGCTGAAAAAATCATAGACTTAACTGGAAGCAACAGCAAGCTTGTATTTATGCCGTTACCTCAAGATGATCCCATGCAGAGGAAGCCATGCATTGAACTGGCTAAGAAAGAATTAAACTGGGAGCCAAAAATCAATATTGATGAAGGACTTATTAAGACAGTCAGCTATTTTGAAAGGATATTATCCAAGAATAAAATAATAATTAATGACTCCTATCAAACAGAATTGATAAAGCAAGCTTGAAACAACTTCCTTCTGTGGGAAAAAGTCTATTTTTTTCATGGTCACCAAGGCCAGAAGTCTTGGTGACCTAAACGGACCAGGATTCGAATGCCGCAAAATGGCGGCACAGGCTCTACGACCTTCCCGTCCGCATGCGGACGGGACGCGATACCGGGCTACGCTACACTCAAGTTCAATAAATCAGCCTCCGCTTATCAATCTTTCTATATATCGCTTTGATTTCTTCCTTTTAACGGACAACTCCCGCTGTTTTGCAAACTTAAGATCCGGGTAACTTTCCGTATAAACCAAAGCCCAAGGCATTCCCAGTGATGTGAATTTAGACTGACTCGTATTATGCTCATTAAGCCTTCTGTCTAGGTCAGTACAGGCTCCGATATAATACTTCTGAAGCTTTTCGGAATATAAAACATAGAAATATGCCATAACATAAAAATTTCAGCATGGATAAAAAGTAAAAAAGGCCTCCCGATAGAGAGGCCTTCGTGATCCCGCTGGGGCTCGAACCCAGGACCCATACATTAAAAGTGTATTGCTCTACCAGCTGAGCTACGGAATCGGTAATCTTAATAAAATTGTCACGTCCTAAATTTACTTGACACTTTTTTCTCAAACTTTTAAATTTTTCTCCGCGAAGTGGCCTTTGTGAAACTTCGTGAAAACTTGGTGGCCTTTGTGGCCCATTTACAAATTCTTCGTACTTCGTCCATCTGACTTCGTACTTCCCAATGTGATTCGCCGCGGCGAACTCCCCCGATGGCTATCGGGGCTGAAACCTTCCCGTCCGTAGACGGACGGGATGCTCTATCCAGTTGAGCTACGGGACCTAAGTCAAATTTCCAACCTGCCGTTTGCAGGACTTTTCCCGGACCCTTAACCAGACTAAAGTCCAGCAAGCTTCGGAAAAGGAAATTTTGTCGGGGTGGCAGGATTCGAATGCCGCAAAAAGGCGGCACAGGCTCTACGAACTTCCAGTCCGCATGCGGACGGGACGCGATACCGGGCTACGCTACACTCAAGTTCAATAAATCAGCCTCCGCTTATCAATCTTTCTATATATCGCTTTGATTTCTTCCTTTTAACGGACAACTCCCGCTGTTTTGCAAACTTAAGTTCCGGGTAACTTTCCGTATAAACCAAAGCCCAAGGCATTCCCAGTGATGTGNCTTCCCGTCCGCATGCGGACGGGACGCGATACCGGGCTACGCTACACTCAAGTTCAATAAATCAGCCTCCGCTTATCAATCTTTCTATATATCGCTTTGATTTCTTCCTTTTAACGGACAACTCCCGCTGTTTTGCAAACTTAAGATCCGGGTAACTTTCCGTATAAACCAAAGCCCAAGGCATTCCCAGTGATGTGAATTTAGACTGACTCGTATTATGCTCATTAAGCCTTCTGTCTAGGTCAGTACAGGCTCCGAGATAATACTTCTGAAGCTTTTCGGAATATAAAACATAGAAATATGCCATAACATAAAAATATCAGCATGGATAAAAAGTAAAAAAGGCCTCCCGATAGAGAGGCCTTCGTGATCCCGCTGGGGCTCGAACCCAGGACCCATACATTAAAAGTGTATTGCTCTACCAGCTGAGCTACGGAATCGGTAATCTTAATAAAATTCTTCGTACTTCGTCCATCTGACTTCGTACTTCCCAATGTGATCCCGTCAGGACTCGAACCTGAAACCTACTGCTTAGAAGGCAGTTGCTCTATCCAGTTGAGCTACGGGACCTAAGTCAAATTTCCAACCTGCCGTTTGCAGGACTTTTCCCGGACCCTTAACCAGACTAAAGTCCAGCAAGCTTCGGAAAAGGAAATTTTGTCGGGGTGGCAGGATTCGAACCTACGACCTCCTCGTCCCAAACGAGGCGCGATACCGGGCTACGCTACACCCCGAAACTTTAATCCAAACATCGGACTTCTGTCATCCGACATCGGACAAATCGTGATCCCGCTGGGGCTCGAACCCAGGACCCATACATTAAAAGTGTATTGCTCTACCAGCTGAGCTACGGAATCATTTTTTATGCCTTTAAAGCCCTTGCAGCTTTAAATTTTTACGATTTGAGACTTGCTTTTTGCTATATCTTTGTCGTAATTGGACTGCAAATTTAAGCGGACTATTTTAAAATGCCAAACTTACAGCGAATCTTTCTTGCAAAATTATTAATATTTTTGATCACCCTCACACAAAGTATTAATTGTCAAGCCGATACAAACAATCAAAATTTAGCAGATTCTTTGTTTAATTCTCAAAACTACAAAGAAGCTCTTGCAGTCTACGAAAATCTCTACTTTGAACAGCAAACCTATTCGCCGGCCATGCTCCTGAAGATGGCATTTATCAGCGAAGGAATGGGTGATTTCCCCAAAACCACTTTATACCTCAGCAAATATTACGAATACAATCCTAGCCAACGGGTAACCTCAAAAATCCGGAACCTTACAGAGCAACCCCAACTCTACGGCTACGAAGTCTCCGATCAGGAGCAGTTTTTCAAGATCCTAATCGACAATAGAATAGAAATCACTTCTTTTCTTACCCTATGCCTGTTGATCTGTTTGATTCTTTATGTGAAAAATAGAGAAAGCGCTTCCAAGCCGGCTTTTTTCATTCCAAGCTTCATTCTAATTGTAATGATTTTCCTCAGCAACAATTTTCTGCAACCTCCCACTAGAGCGATCATCACCGGTAGCCCGACGTTAATCATGGATCAGCCTACCGCAGGCGGAAACCTCATCAGCAAGGTCGATGTGGGACACCGAGTAAGGGTCAACTCCACCAAGGACACTTGGTATGAAATCACCTGGAACGACCGTAAGGCCTATATCAAAACCCAGAACGCCACCAAACTTTAAAAATCCAAAGGATCCAGGTATTTGAAGTGACCATTCATCCGGATTTTCTCCTTCGAATGTTCAAGATCTTTCATGATGGGAATCATTTTCTTGAAATGCTGGGTCAAATACTCCTGCCTTTCAGACTCTTTCTGCATCAAAAGCAGCTCAAACTCCTGCTCCAGCTTCAGCCCAACCACGTGGGCAAAAGTGAAGGAAGTGACCTGAAAGCTTGCCAAATCGGCCTCATACTGCATCAGCCTTAGCATTTCCTTGAGATAAAACAAAAACTGCTGATAGGTCACCGATGTCACCCGGGGGTCGTTTTCCAAGTATTCAACCTCCCCACCTGGGTACAGCCTCCCTTCTTGAGGATTTTCAAAATTCAAAATATGAAAAGGCCGAATTGCCTTGGTCTTGATGTCCATCCGCCCATCTTCATAAGTATAGACGATCTCCTTCAACTCCACCTCGGTACCATACTTGGTTAATTCCTTCAAATATACCCCCACCCCAAAATTGCTCCCCGATTCTTTGCAGTCATTGACCAGCTGCTTATATCTTGGCTCAAAGATGTGAAGATTGAGTTCCTCCCCAGGGAAGGCTACAATTTTTAGAGGAAATAAGGGCAGATAAGCGTCCATATTGAATTAACCCATCTTTCTGGATTTAGTTGTAAATTGGCAAACAGTTTAATTAACAACCAGTTTGAACCCTATGAAAAAACTATTCTTATTCTATGCGGCATTTTTCCTTGCCGCTGTGCTCTACGCCCAAGACAGGGACTTGGAGAGGCTCGAAAATTCCCCAAGACACCATGAGTGGATCAATATGGATCAGGACGGCAGGAACATCCGCGGATTTCTGGTCTACCCAGAAAAATCCGACAATGCCAAATCCATTATCGTCATTCATGAAAACAGGGGGCTTACTGATTGGGTAAGATCAATGGCCGATCAACTGGCCGAAATGGGTTATATCGCCTTGGCCCCGGACCTCCTCTCCGATTTTGACGACAGCAAGAAGTCCACAAGGGATTTTGCCAGCCAGGATGACGCCAGAGAGGGAATTTATGCCCTAGACAACCGGCAAGTGATGAAAGACCTTGACACGGCCTTTGAATACCTTAAAACAGTCGATGGTGGCAATGGCGAGGTGTCAGTTATTGGATTCTGCTGGGGAGGCTCCCAGACCTTCAATTATGCCACACACCAATCGGGCATCAGCGAGGCATTGGTCTTCTACGGCACCGGCCCTAAAGATATCGAACAGATAGCAAGAATTGAAGCTCCGGTCTACGGGTTTTACGGAGGCAACGACCAGCGTGTAAACGCCACCATTGAAAACTCCGCTGAGATGATGGAAGAAAAAGGAAAAACCTTCGAGTATGAAATTTACGAGGAAGCCGGACATGCCTACATGCGCAGCGGGGAAGGACCGGAAGCCAGCGAAGGCAACAGGGTAGCCAGAGAAAAGTCTTTGGAAAGGATTAAGGCTATTTTGGAGTAAAAAACCTGCCTGATTCGGCAGAGGCAGGACAGGAGACCAGAGGATGACGTAAAAAAAAAAGAGGATGATTATGTATCATCCTCTTCTTCTTCCACTTCCACTAAGGTCATGATCTCACCGGGAGACATGTACAATTCCCTTATTTTGTTCCTATAATCTTCAGGGAGACGGTCGTTGCTCAAGATAAAGTTTTTGGTATCTACCAGATAATTACCCAGTCCGCTGGCGATGGCGTGACTATCGGCGGTTATCTCTGCCTTGGTCACAAAGTTATTGGAAGTCACATACCTGACCCCAAACACAATCATGCCAAACCTGCTTCTATCAATGTAATCCATCACATGGCCCAATTCATGGCCTATCCAGCCCAACAAGACGTTATCAGGCACCTCTTCAATGGGTAACCATTCATCGTCCAATTCAAGTTGTCTACTGATTTTGATCCTGTATTTCCTGTTGGCCTTGCTGTTGAAAAGCAAAGACCCAAATTTGGGCTGGGCCTGCATCACATTGCCTTTGATGTTATCCAAAAGCTCAAAGTGAATTTCCACATCCTCCAATTCAGGATAATGGGCCAGTGCCCTTAGGGTGACTTCTTTTATTTCTTCGGGAATAACCTTGTTCTCGGCCAGCTTTTCTACATCCACTGTATCAGCTTTCTTGATTTCATCTGATTTCTTGATTTCAACAGTGTCTGATTTTGACATGGGGATAGCCATTACGGCTTCCATGACGGGGGTTTCGTATTGCATAAAACTGATAACGGAGAAAATAGGTATTATAGTATAAACAACGCCTGCGATCCAATTCATACTAAAAACAACAGCCTGACTCGTAAAAAGTTCAGGCTGTCAAAGATTTAGGTTCTTACTACCAATATTTAGCAACTTTACGCCAACCGGAGATTCCGTAGATATTCGGCATTCTTTTCGGCGCTCCGCATGGGGGTAGAAGCATCATAACGTTCCTGTTCAGCGAAGAAATATTCCAGCCCATTCTCCTTACCCACTCTAAGGATTGAAGAAAAATCTATTGAACCCTCGCCGATATCGGTGGAAGCGTCAGCCTCCCCTTGAGGAGCGTCTTTCATCCGGTCCTTTACGTGGCACAACTTGAACCTGTCGGGATACTTTTCAAAATACACTTTTGGATCAGCACCAGGTGTTTTCACCCAATAAATATCCATTTCATAGTCAACCAAATCCGGATCCGTATTTTCCAACAAATAATCCTGTGGCATCTGTCCTTCAAGTTCCTCAAACGTGTAGCCATGATTGTGGTAGGCAAACCTAACCCCTTCCTCTTTGCACACTTTTCCGATTCTGTTAAACTCATCGGCGAGTCGCTTAAATTCGTCCATGCTTTCCTGCGGACCTACCCACGGACAGATCAGGTATTTCATCCCGATCTCACCGGCCTGCTTGGCCTGCTCCTCCAGATTTTGGAACACATTGGCATGTGAGGCTACAAATTCCATCCCCTGGTCTTCCACGAGCTTTTTAAACTCCGTGTTCTTCATGCCCCAAAAGATTCCTTTGCCACCATCAAATCCTTCCAGATAATGATAACCATAGGATCCAAGTTGGGAAATGGTGTCCTGAACATTGGCAAACATTTCATCCTTCACAGAGTAAAGCTGAATACCAAACCTGTCCAACCCTTCCTCAGAGCGGTCATCACCTACCACCGTGTCAGGTCTTCCGCAAAACTGCAATGGCAAAAATGCTCCTGCTGCCATCAGGGAACTTAACTTAATAAAATCTCGACGGTTGCTCATTGATTATCAAATTATAGTGCAAATGCTTTATCACCCTTCTTATAGTCCATGCAGCCATCATAGCGGCCAGGAGTCTCCACATACCTTAATGCCTGGGTGGCTCCGATTTCTGAGGTGAAATAACCCAGCACGGTAAGATCCTTTAACATGCTGATGTATTTGGGGCCGCTTTCATTATTCCCGCTTCTCAACTCCTCATTCAATGCGTTGAGAAAGTTTAACCTTTGCTCATGGGAAGCGTCCATAAATTCCACCCCTACCTCAGACTTGAAGTTCTTTTTAATATCATTCAACCCATTGATAAAGGTTTCCTGCTGCTCCTTGTTGTAAGTTTCCCTCACCATCACGGTCATAAATGACCCCACACCAGCTTCTTTGGCCCCAGGCGTATCCGTAGCTGGGATGATGGTCTCGGCTATCTCATCCATGAAGGCTATTTCGCTTTCTGAAAAATCCAGCCCTTCAATTCTGTCTTCGGGCGCACAGCCCGTAAGTATCACATTGGCCCCGATCATGGTTCCACCCATCATCAACACCATGCTCTTCAGTGCTTCTCTTCTATTAATACCCATTTTGATCTGGTTTTAGAGGTTTCTTTTTTTCAATTCCTTCACTGCAAAATCCGCTGCTCTTGCCGTCAACGCCATATAGGTCAGGGAGGGGTTCTGTGCCGCCGCTGAGGTCATACAGGCCCCATCGGTTACAAACACATTCTTGGCATCCCACACCTGGTTGTTGCCATTCAATACGGATGATTTCGGATCTCTACCCATTCTGGCCGTACCCATCTCGTGAATACCCTGTCCAAAAGTATAGCCCGCATCATATTTGTTGACGTTTCGAAGACCGGCAGCCTCAAGCATTTCAGCGGCGTCATCCATCATGTCCTTCCGCATTTTGATCTCATTATCTTTGAGCTCTGCGTCCATTTCAAGCACTTCCAGACCCCATTTGTCCTTGGTGTCCTTGCTTAGCTTGATGGTGTTTTCATGATAGGGGAGGATCTCCCCAAAGGCGGTAATCCCCATACTCCACGGTCCCGGCTCACTTAAAGCCTCCTTAAGCGGCGCCCCAAAATTCAACTCGGCAATCTCACGGCTCCAGCCACTTCTGCTGGCCGCCCCCTGGTAGCCAAAGCCCCTCAGGTAATCCCGCTTGTCACCGTCAATATTTTGGAATCTTGGAATGTAGATCCCATTAGGCCTACGGCCAAAATAATACTTGTCATCATAACCGTCCACGATCCCGTTGGCTCCCGCCCGGAAATGGTGATCCATCACATTGTGGCCCAGCTCTCCAGAACTGCTTCCCAATCCCTCATCCCACACATCCGTGGCGCTTCTCATGAGGATAGCGGTGGAATTGAATGCCGAAGCGCAAAGAAAAATAATCTTAGCCTTGTATTCGTAAGTTTGGTTGTTTTCAGCATCCAACACCTCCACACCTGTGGCCTTTTGGGCATCCTTGTCGTAAAGCAGCTTGGTCACAATTGACCATGGCCTCAAGGTCAGGTTGCCGGTCTTCATCGCTGCCGGCAACGTCGAGGACTGTGTACTGAAATAGCCTCCAAATGGACAGCCCAACCAACATTTATTTCTGTATTGACAATTGGTTCTTCCTTCCAAAGGCTGGGTGATGTTGGCCACCCTACCCATGGTGATCAACCTTTTGCCGTTAAAGTGGTTTTTTACCCGTTCTGCCACATCCTTTTCCACGCAATTCATCTCCATGGCGGGCTGGAACTCACCGTCAGGCAAAATATCCAAGCCATCCCTGCTTCCGGAAATCCCGGCAAACTTTTCCACATGGCTATACCACGGCGCCAGGTCCTTATATCGGATCGGCCAATCCACGGCTATCCCTTCTTTGGCGTTGGCTTCAAAGTCAATATCCCCCAAGCGGTAGCTTTGGCGGCCCCACAGCAAGGAACGTCCCCCCACCTGGTATCCTCGAAACCAGTTGAAAGGCTTTTTCTCCACATAAGGCGACTCCGATTCCTGCGCCCACCAGTCAACATTCAACTCATTCAGCACATAATCCCTTCTTAGCACAGGATGGTTTTCGATCATCTCTATAGATCTACGGCCTCTATAATTGGTCTCCCAAGGCGCCTGAGTCGCAGTTTTGTAATCCTTTACATGTTCCACATTCTGGCCTCTTTCCAGCATCAATACCTTCAGACCTTTTTCCGTCAATTCTTTTGCAGCCCATCCTCCACTGATTCCGGACCCTACGACAATTGCATCGTATTCTTGATTTGCCATAATATTATTAGAAATCTTATATCTTATTTACTTATTTTTTTTTCTCTCCTCCATCACTCCGCACTCACGTGACTGATATTAATTCTACTTGTCTGTTACTCAAGCATTTAATATTTCTCCGCAATGAAGAAACTCTGTGAAACTCCATTAAAACTCAGCGGAACCCTGCCTGCGCAGGCAGGTCTGTGTCCCTTTTCTTTCCGCGAAGAAGTCTCCCGTCTTCGGTCTTCCGTCTTCAATCTCAAACATCACATATCTCAATCGCCTCCTTCAAAGACTCCCTCCTATTCTCCCGGGTAATGATAAACTCCTGCGCCACATATCCCTCAAAGCCCGTCTCCACAATCGCTTTCATGATTGCGCGGTAATTGAGTTCCTGGGTTTCATTTATCTCATTTCTCCCGGGATTGCCGGCCGTGTGGTAGTGACCGAAATATTGATGATTGTCCCGAATCGTACGGATCACATCACCCTCATTTATCTGCATGTGGTAAATGTCATACAAAAGCTTGAAGTTATCAGAATCCAGTCTTTTGGCCAACTCCACCCCCCAGGGCGAGTTGTCGGCCATGTAACCTGGATGGTCCACTTTGCTGTTGAGAAGCTCCATCTGGAGCACCACGCCATGTTTTTCGGCCAGGGGCAGCAATTTTTCCAGCCCTTTCACCGAGTTCTCCAGCCCCTCTTCATCGGCGATTCCATCCCGATTGCCAGAAAAGCAGATCAGGTTTTTAAACCCGGCCTTGGAGACCAGCAGAATCATTTCTTGGTAGTTTTTCCAAAGTTGGGAGTGGTAATCGGTATTGTTGAAGCCTTGGACCAAATTGATTTCGGCGCCATTGCACATGGAGCTGTCCACGCCTTTTTCCTGCAGCACCGGCCAGTCGGCAGGGCCAACTAAATCGATTGCGTTGAAACCCAAAGATTTTACCAAATCGCAGAAATCAGCTATGGGCAGGTCATTCATCACCCAGCGGCATACCGAATGGTTGATGTTTCCCCGAAGTGATGCCGAGCCCTCCTGCCCAAATACCTTGCCCCCAAGGGGCAAAGCACCCATTAGAGCTGTTCCCGCAAGCTTTTTCAACATTGTTCTCCTAGAATCCATCAGGCCACCTTTTCCAATACTTCCTCTTTCACTATCTTTTCCTCTTTAAACAGCACCAAGAAAAGTAATGTCACCACTACCGCGATTCCAGAAGGAATCAGCCAGATGGTTTGCCAATCCTTGGTCTGATCTGCATTTACAAAATGGTCGGTAACCAAACCGGCTACCCAGAAACCGATCAGCATCCCCACCCCGTAGGTGGCCAGGGTGATCATCCCCTGAGCGGCACTTTTATAGCGCTCGCCGGCCTTGGAATCTGTATAGATCTGGCCTGACACAAAAAAGAAATCATAACAAATGCCGTGAAGCGCAATCCCGATCAGCAACATGTAGGCACCGGATCCCGCATCCCCAAAGGCAAACAAGGCATACCTCACCACCCAGGCAACCATTCCCACCAGGAGGGTTTTCTTGAAACCGTACTTAGTGAAAAAAACGGGAAGCAGCAACAGAAAGAGTGCCTCGGAAATCTGGCCTATGGTCATCTTTCCGGTAGGATTTGGCATTCCCACATCAATTAGAAACGGATTGGCATTTTGGTAATAAAACGCCAATGGAATACATATCAGGATAGATGAAATGAAAAATATGAGAAAATTACGGTTTTTTAACAGGCGCAAGGCATCCAAACCCAACACATCTGAAATCCGAAGTTTCTCCCCCTTAGGGATTTTCGGAGGGGTTTTGGGCAGGGTAAAACTATAAAAGCCCAAAACGGCAGAAGCTATTCCGGAGAGCATAAAAGTATTCCTTAGAAGACCGTCCTGCAGTCCCGCAGTGCTGTCCCAGGCGAAATAACTGATAAGCCAACCGGCTATAATCCATCCTATGGTACCCCATACACGGATGACCGCAAATTCCTTGGTTGGGTCTTTCATTTGGTTGAAGGACACGGAATTGACAAGAGCCAAAGTGGGCATATAGGCCACCATGTAGGCGAAAACGTAAGGATAGAATTCGGCAAAATTATCTGCCCTGAACATCAAAAACATCAGAGCCGCCCCGATAAGGTGCAACACCCCGAGGATGCGTTCTGCGTTGAAGTATTTATCCGCAATCAGCCCAATGATAAAAGGGGCTATGATGGCACCGAATGACTGGGTGGAAAAAGCCGCGGCAGTCTGGGTGCCAGAGGCTTGCAAATTTTGAGGCAAAAAGGCCCCCAAGGTCACGAACCATCCTCCCCAGATGAAAAATTCCAGGAACATCATGAAGGATAATCGAGCTTTGGTTTCGATTTTCATAAATAATAAAGGTTATAATAGGCTGTATTAATCAGGCAAACCCAATTAATTTTTAACATTAATCACTTAAATTAGTAAATCCAAATGAAAAAGTAATTAAGCCAATCTTGAATAATTCATCCTTACCACTCATATAATTAATAGTGGCTCTACAATTTAATGAATTTGGCACAACCTTTAAGAGGCTGAATAAAACTTTTTCATCAGAATTTTTCACCAAACAAAAACAGCACATCTATGCACATCCAACATATTATTGGCACATCACCCGTAGATTGTAAATTATACGCTTATCTAAACTAACATCGGACATCCGACATCGGACATCCGACATCAAACCAAACAAACCTATGAGCAAAAGAAAGTTAAAAATGGGAATGATCGGGGGCGGACCCGGAAGTTTCATCGGCGCGATTCACCGCATTGCTGCCAATATGGACGGCCAAATTGAGCTGGTGGCCGGGGCATTCAGCAGTGATCCGGCCAAAAGCAAGCAGGCCGGAGAGGAGCTTTTTCTGGCCGCCGACCGCGTCTACAATTCCTATGATGAGATGTTCGAAAAGGAAAAAGCCTTGCCTGAGGGCGAAAGGATTGACTTTGTGAGCATCGTCACCCCAAACCACGTGCATTTTGACCCTGCCATGAAAGCATTGGACCACGGCTTCCATTTGGTCTTGGACAAACCCATGACATTGACACTGGATGAGGCCAAGCAGCTTCATGCGAAAGTCAAGGAGAGCGGAAAGCTATTCTGCCTTACCCACACCTACACCGGTTACCCCATGGTCAAGGAAGCCAAGCAGCTAATAGCCAAAGGCGAGCTGGGACGGATTAGACAAGTGTATGTGGAGTATCCGCAGGGCTGGCTGGCAGAAATGCTGGAAAGCGAAAACAACAAACAGGCCTCTTGGCGGACAGACCCTTCCAAGAGCGGAAAAGCAGGGGCCATGGGCGACATTGGAACCCACGCCTTCAATCTGGCGGAATACATCACAGGTTTGAAGATCACCAAACTCTGTGCTGACATCAACATACAGGTGGAAGGCAGAAAGCTGGATGATGACGGCAACGTATTGCTCAAATTCGACAACGGCGCCTCAGGAGTTTTGATCGCCACACAGACGGCCACGGGTGCCGAAAACAACATCAACATCAAGGTATACGGGGAAAAAGGCGGTCTGGAATGGCAGCAGGAAGATGCCAACAGCCTGGTGATCCGCAACCACAACAAACCTGACCACATTCTGAGGGCGGGGACTCCCTACCTTCATGATTATGCACAAGCCAACACCAGGACGCCAGCCGGCCACCCGGAAGGCTATTTGGAGGCTTTTGCCAACCTCTACCGCAACTTTGCCCGAACCCTGCATGCCCAAATGAACGGACAGCAGGCAGAAGAGGCATGGAAAGACTTCCCGGGAGCTGAAGATGGCTTGAGGGGCATGGCATTTGTACACCATGTGATAGAAAGTGGTAAATCCGACCAGAAGTGGACTGATTTCACCGTTTAAAAAACCATAACCACGAGCATCCCCTCCGGTTATGGAATATTATTTTATATTCTTAAATTGTATCAACAGATTTCGGACCCCGGTCCCGTCTCCCGTCTTTCGGTCTTCGGTCCCCGGTCTTCCGTCTAAAACCTTTTAACCTAAAAACATGAAACTACTCAAACCTTCCACCTTCGGTATCATGGCTCTTGCAGCGGTGATGTACGCCTGTGGTGATGGCGGCGGGGACAGTGCCCGCAAGGAAACCACTTCCTCCATCCCCCAAAACGAACCCAAAAAAGCGGCCTCTTTTGAAGAGCAACACGGGGAAAACCCAGACTATGTGAAGGGCCTAGCCCTGATCAAGGACTCCGACTGCCCGAGCTGCCACATGGCCGAACGCAAAATCGTGGGCCCTTCATATGCCGAAGTAGCGGAGCGCTATGAAAACAATGAAGAAAATATAAATCTGCTTGCCTCCCGCGTGATCAAAGGCGCGGTAGGAGAATGGGGGGATGTACCTATGCCTGCCCACCCTGGCCTATCCGAAGAGGATGCCCGACAAATGATCAAATATGTATTATTATTGAGAAGATAAGATGAAAAAGACATTATTATGCCTCACCTTGGCCGGCGCACTTTCCGCATGTGACACTGGTGAGCGCAATACAGAAACAACCGATACCACCGCCACTGAAACCAACGATATGGACCAAGATTCCCAATGGATCAGCCTTTTTGACGGGCAAACCCTAAACGGATGGACAACTTACGGTAAAAATACCGTGGGCGCTGCCTGGAAAGTGCAGGATGGTGTATTGTTCTTCGACTCCTCGGAAGAGGAAGGGGGCGATATAGTCACAGATGAGGTGTTTGACAACTTCCACCTCGAACTGGAGTGGAAAATCTCCAAAGACGGCAACAGCGGCATCATGTTCTATGTGCAGGAATCTGACGAATACAGATATCCTTGGCAGACAGGTCCGGAGATGCAAATCCTGGACAACGACGGCCACCCTGATGCCAAAATCAGAACCCACCGCGCAGGTGATCTGTATGACTTGATCGAGTCGAGCGAAGAAACCGTAAAGCCAGTAGGCGAGTGGAACAAAGCCGAAATCATCTCCAACAACGGTCAATTGGACTTCTACCTCAACGGTGTAAACACCGTATCCACCACCATGTGGGATGAGCAGTGGGACGAAATGGTAGCCAACAGCAAGTTTAAGGGAATGCCGGGCTTTGGCCGCTACCAAGAAGGCAAAATCGCCCTGCAGGATCATGATGATGATGTGTGGTTCAGAAATATCAGAATCAAAAGACTTTAACTATTGTACTATGTACTAGGTACTATGTACTAAGTAAAAAAACTAGAGCCCTACTTAGTACATAGTACTTTGTACCTAGTACAACAAAAAAGCCTCCCTATTCCTAGGAAGGCTTTTTTTATTAGAGCTTCAATCCTTAAATCTCCGCCAAAATCGCATTAAGCGTCTCACTTGGCCTCATGGCCTTGCTGGTTTTTTCCTCATCTGGCTTGTAGTAACCTCCGATGTCAACAGGGCTTCCCTGGGCATCGTTTAGCTCCTGAACAATTTTCTCCTCATTATCCTGAAGCTGCTTGGCTACTTTGCCAAACACCTCTTTCAAAGCGCCATCCTTATCCTGGTTTGCCAAAGCTTCAGCCCAGTACATGGCCAGATAGAAATGGCTTCCACGGTTATCCAGTTCCTTCACCTTTCTGGAAGGAGACTTGCCGTTTTCAAGGAATTTCCCTGTGGCCTTATCCAAGGTTTCTCCCAACACGATCGCTCGCTCATTCGAGAAAGTGTTGCCCAAGTGCTCTAGGGAGACGGCCAAAGCCAAAAACTCACCCAAAGAATCCCATCTCAGGTGGCCTTCTTCCACAAACTGCTGCACGTGTTTAGGTGCAGATCCACCGGCACCTGTTTCAAACAGCCCACCGCCATTCATCAAAGGCACAATGGAAAGCATTTTGGCACTGGTACCCAATTCCAAAATAGGAAAAAGGTCCGTCAAATAATCTCTCAACACGTTTCCGGTTACCGAGATGGTGTCCTTTCCTTCTTTTGTCCTTTGCAGGGTATATTGAGTGGCCTCTTTCGGAGACATGATCAGCAATTCAAGGCCTTCCGTATCGTGGTTAGGCAAGTAGTTTTTCACCTTGGCGATCAACTGGGCATCATGGGCTCTGTTTTCGTCCAACCAGAAAACTGCAGGTACTCCTGTTGCTTTGGCACGGTTGACGGCAAGCTTCACCCAATCCTGTATCGGGGCATCCTTAGTCTGGCACATTCTCCAGATATCGCCTTTCTCCACAGGGTGTTCAAAAATCACCTCGCCCGCCGAGTTGATTACTTTGACATTCCCCTTAGCCGGGATTTCAAAAGTCTTGTCGTGGGAACCGTATTCCTCGGCTTTTTGGGCCATAAGGCCTACGTTAGGCACGCTACCCATGGTGCGCGGGTCAAAGGCTCCATTTTTCTTGCAGAAATCGATAGTCTCCTGATACACACCGGCGTAAGACCTGTCCGGGATTATAGCTACGGTATCCTGCAACTCGTTATTCTTGTTCCACATCTGGCCGGAAGTCCTGATCATTGCGGGCATGGAGGCGTCAATAATCACGTCGCTTGGCACGTGAAGGTTGGTGATACCCTTGTCGGAATTCACCATAGCCAAATCAGGGCAGTGGGTATAGCAGCCTTCAATATCTTCCTCAATTTCGCTTCGCTTCTCTGCCGGCAATTTTTCCAAGGCGCTCAATAGGTCACCGAAACCGTTTCGGACATTCACTCCAAGCTCACGCAGGGTCCCTTCATGCTTCTCGAATACCGGAGCAAAAAACACGCTTACCGCATGCCCAAAGATGATTGGGTCGGATACCTTCATCATGGTAGCCTTCATATGAAGGGAAAACAGAATGTTTTCCTTTTTGGCGACTTCTTTTTGCTCGGCAAGGAATTTCCTCAAGGCACCCACACTCATCACCGCAGCGTCAATCACTTCACCTTCCTGTAGGGAAAGCTTGTCTTTCAACACTTCATTCTCACCGATACTGGTTTCCAACACAATTTTCACCATATCGGCTTTGGCCATGGTGTGTGATTTTTCACTTCCGTAGAAGTCTCCATCCGTCATGCTGGCCACATGGGATTTGGAATCAGCGCTCCACTTACCCATGCTGTGGGGGTTGTTTCGGGCAAACTGCTTGACCGCCTGGGGAGCCCTCCTATCCGAGTTGCCCTCCCTCAAGACCGGGTTTACGGCTGAGCCTTTGATTTTATCGTATTTCGCTTTGATTTCTTTCTCCTCCCCGTTTTTTGGCTCATCAGGGTAGTTAGGCAGCTTGTAGCCCTTCTCCTGAAGTTCCTTGATGGCGGCCTTCAGTTGGGGCACAGAGGCACTGATGTTGGGAAGCTTGACGATATTGGCCTCCGGGGTTTTGGCTATTTCGCCAAGTTCTGCCAGGGCATCACCGATCTGCTGGTCTGCGGAAAGGAATTCCGGGAAGTTGGCGATGATCCTGCCTGACAGGGAGATGTCGCGGGTTTCCACGGCTACTTCGGCAGAGTTGGTAAAAGCCTTGATGATAGGCAGAAGGCTGTAGGTGGCCAATGCCGGCGCCTCATCGGTGAGGGTATAAAGAATCTTTGCTGTTTTTGTCATGTGTACTATGTTTTGCCTTTCGGAAAAGGAGAGGCATAAAGATGAATCGGTTTAGGCGATCATGGTCAAAAAGCATCCGCAGGACCCGACCAAAAATCCGGGCTAAATTAAGGAAAATATCGGGGAAATATAAATATGGCCGTTAAAGAGTGGTTTTAAAAAATGGGTTTGCGTTGTTTAAAGCTTATGGCTCCTGCGGAGCGTTTAGGGTTTATGAATCAGGATCAACCTTAAACCATAAGCCTTAAACTTCAAACCTTAAACCATAAACCT
>NZ_JAHCMY010000029.1:0-8380 GCF_018449405.1 Litoribacter ruber | reverse complement strand
GATTGCAGCATTGAAGTGAACACTCCATCAATTGCGGAATCCTTTCTCAGCGTGCAGTGCACAGAGCGCAGTGCTTGGACCGTGAACCAGACTGAGCTCCAGCAAGAGTCAGGGTACCAAGTACCACGTACCAGGTATTCTAGGACGGAGGTTTTTTTGGCAGTTTTGGCGTTTGCGGTTTGCCGGCGTTTTTATTTACGGGGGCCTCCCGATGAGCTGCGCTCAGCGGATGGGCTATCGGGAACTGAAAGATGAGATTTTTCTCTTTGCGCTTCTTCCAAGCTTTGCGGTGGCAGTGTATCCGATACCCGAGTCAGAGACTCTACACTCAATAGTGCGAAGTCTGAAGACAATCGCACAACGACTTATGTTAATCCATTAAACCACTAATCCTTTAATCCCAGTAGAATGGATTATGTCGGCCAATGTATCTTCTGACCATGATTTGGAATTGAAACAACATGTCGTTTTCGATTTCCTTAACCCGAATATTGTTGCCATCTATATCCGACGTGAAGGAGGTCATTAGCGTAATTTCTGCTCCGATATCCCAGTTGCGGCGGAAATTAGAGGAAGCGCCAATTCGTAATGGGATATATGGGGTGGTGGTGTTTCGGCTTACGGCTTCATCGGCGCCGATAAAATACTCGCCAGTTTCTTCGATAAAAATTGGATTAAGCAACACGTTATCCTGACGGCGGACGTGCATAATCCCAACACCCAATCCAGCATACACATTGACTTTATAATTGTACATATCATGCATACCACGGTTCGGGTTGAATTGGTAAAGAGGCATGATATCAGCGTAATAGGCCTGCCCCGTAAAATTATAGGCCTGATCCTGAATTCCCCATTGAACCCTGGTATCAATATCATCTACCACACCACCGGCATCAAGTACTTGCACACCAGAAGTTACCCTTACATCCCATCTTTTTCTCAGCTGGTAATTATACATCAAGGATGCGGATGGCCTGAATCGGTAATTGAAGCTGGCCAAGGAACCTGTATTGTCCCCATATATCATGGAAGGCCCAATCCCCAGGGCAACATAATCCCGCAGGTCGAGTTGGGCGTTTGCCGGAGTGATATGCAAAGCAAACACGAAAAGTATTGCGATTAGGTATTTCATAAGTATAGATCTAAAAATTTGGACTATAGCTGGGAAAGCAAATTACGGTAGTACAAAAAAAAGACCAAACTGATCAAATGTTTGGATAAGTTTGTAATGTGAGCTACGTGGTTGTCATGGTTATCCCGCCGTGGGTCGGCCTCCCGCGGGAGGTAAACTTCGCCTTCCCGGCTCGGTTGTCGGGGTTGTCATTGTTTTATTTTAAACCAGTCACGGGTGGGGCTGCAGGTCGCTTAACGGCGACATCTAAGGTGGGTTCGCGTACATCGTCCCGATGCTTCGCCTCGGGACGGCTGGAAAATGTTGTATTTATCTTCGTAAATAGCGTTTTACTACAAAATTGGCTTGGAGAAGGATGTCGATGCCTAATTGTTTGTTGCGGGTGTAGTTGCCGTCGATGTTGGAGCCGGTGGCGGGGAGGGCGGTGAGCTCGAAGCCGTAATCCCAGAGAGTTTGCAGGTTGGTGGTCAGGCCGAGGCGGATGGGGATGTAGGCATTGGTGCTGCTGCGGCGCTCGACGACGGTAGGGTCCTGGCCGGGGATGGTTTCCTGCTGAGGCCTTTCTTCTTCCCGCACAGCGTGCATGATTCCCAAACCCACCCCCACATAGTAATTCACCCAGTACTGCCTTCTACCGGCAATGTTGGGGTTGATGTAATACACCTGGCTGGCATCGGCAAAATAAACCAAGCCTCGAAAATTACCGGCTTCTCCACGAAGGCCTGAGAAGTTCTCCTCGTTTTCGGGATGGTTGGCGCTGATCCACTGCATGCCCACCGTGGCACGGAAATCCCAATGGTCGGCCACGTGTTTGCTGTAGGTAAGGGCCATGCTGGGCCGGATCTTGAATTCTCCGCTGGCATAGTTGCCTCCATTATCGGCATAAATCATGGAAGGTGCGACGGAAAGGGAAAGGTAGTCCCGGTGGAATTGGGCCTTGGTTTCGGTCATCGAAACAATTACAAACAATAAAATGCAAATTAACTTATTCATACTGCAAATCGGTAAAATAGCGGTAATAAGTAAGGTATTATTTGGGGGAAATGCAAGTTGCGGAAGTATTAGGGGGTACCAAGTACTAGGTACCAAGTACCAGGTATTTCTAGGACAGAGGTCTTTTTTAGCCATTTAGGCGTATATGGTTTGCCGGCGATTTACTTTCGGGAGCCTCCTGTGAGCTGCGCTCAACAGATGGGCTGTGGGGGGGGTATTGGACTAGGTACGAAGTACTATGTACTAAGTAATACTAGGACGTTGGTTAATTCTAGCCTTTTTTTTTGTTGAAGGTTTGTTGGCGTTCTTGGTCTCGGGAGCCTCCTGTGAGCTGCGCTCAACAGATGGGCTGTGGGGGGGGTATTGTACAAGGTACGAAGTACTATGTACTAAGTAATTCTAGGACGTTGGTTAATTCTAGCCTTTTTTTTGTTGAAGGTTTGTTGGCGTTCTTGGACTCGGGAGCCTCCTGTGAGCTGCGCTCTACAGATGGGCTGTGGGGGGGGTATTGGACTAGGTACGAAGTACTATTTACTAAGTAATTCTTTGACGTTGGTTAATTCTTGCCTTTTTTTTGTTGATGGTTTGGTGGCGTTCTTGGAGTCGGGAGCCTCCTGTGAGCTGCGCTCAACAGAAGGGCTGTGGGGGGGGGTATTGTAATAGGTACGAAGTACAAAGTACTAAGTAATTCTAGGACGTTGGTTGATTCTAGCCTTTTTATTGTTGAAGGCTTGTTGGCGTTTTAGTTCTCGGGAGCCTCCTGTGAGCTGCGCTCAACAGATGGGCTGTCGGGGGGGGTATTGTACTCGGTACGAAGTACTATGTACTAAGTACTTCTAGGACGTTGGTTGATTCTAGCCTGTTTATTGTTGAAGGCTTGTTGGCGTGTTAGTTCTCGGGAGCCTCCTGTGAGCAGCGCTCAACAGATGGGCTGTCGGGGGGGGGATTGTACTAGGTCCGAAGTACTATGTACTAAGTAATTCTAGGACGTTGGTTAATTCTAGCCTTTTTATTGTTGAAGGTTTGTTGGCGGTTTTGTTCTCGGGAGCCTCCTGTAGAGCTGCGCTCTACAGATGGGCTGAAGGGGCTGAGTGACTAGGTGTTTTTTCTTTGCGCTTCTTCAAAGCTTTGCGGTGGTAAATGACCCGAGTCGGTGACTATCCACTTAGGAGTGCGAAGTCTGAAGACATTCGCAAAACGGGAGACGGGTTACTTGTGCTAAAGTGGTTTAAAGGTTGAACGACCCTGAGGAGGTAGCTTGGCTGTATCTCCTCAGGGTCTGATTAATGGATTAATGATGGAAGTAGCTTACGTTAAACCATTAATCCCCCCTGATGTGCGCAGCACCATCAGGAATTCAACCCTTCAACCTATTCTCAGTGTACCCTAAACTTCTAAACTCCCGATCCGCGAAGCGGTAATCGGGACATAACCTCCTAAACTACCAACCCACTAATCCTCAAAATGAGGCTTTTGGCTTACTAAGTGCAGATTATCCCTATACCAGTTCAAATCAGAGATGACCATTTCTTCGACCAGGCTGTGTAGGTCGTATTTGGGTTGCCAGCCCAGCCGCTCGCGGGACTTGGTGGGGTCGCCGATCAACAGATCCACCTCTGTCGGGCGGAAATAGCGGGGGTCCACTTCTACTAGTTTATGGTTTAAATGTTTAAAGCTTACAGGATCGAATGGTAGGCCGGTGGCAAAGGCAAATTGTTGCTCATCAATACGATCCAAAATTCCTACTTCTTCTACCCCTGCGCCTTCCCATCTGAGATGGAAGCCCACATGTGCAAAGGCCATGTTGATAAAATCGCGAACCTTGGTGGTGATGCCAGTGGCAATCACAAAATCCTCAGGCACTTCCTGCTGCAGAATGAGCCACATCGCTTCCACATAATCCTTGGCATGCCCCCAATCCCGCTGGGCATCCAGATTCCCGATATATAGGGTTTCCTGCTGTCCAAGTGCTATCTGGGCAACTGCCCTGGTAATTTTTCTCGTTACAAATGTTTCCCCTCTCAAAGGCGACTCGTGGTTGAAGAGTATGCCGTTGCAGGCAAACATCCCATAGGCTTCCCGATAATTGACAGTGATCCAATAGGCGTAAAGTTTTGCCACCGCATAGGGGGAGCGGGGATAAAATGGCGTGGTCTCACTTTGCGGAACGGCCTGCACCAGCCCATAGAGCTCTGAAGTCGAGGCTTGGTACACTTTTGTTTTCTTTTCCAGTCCCAAAAGGCGAACTGCTTCCAGGATGCGCAGGGTGCCTATTCCATCTGCATTGGCGGTGTATTCCGGGATGTCGAAACTTACCTTCACATGGCTCATGGCGGCAAGGTTATAGATCTCATCCGGCTGGGTTTCCTGGATGACTCTGGTCAGGTTCATCGAGTCGGTCATATCCCCATAGTGGAGGATGAGTCTGGGATCATGTTCATGCGGATCCTGGTAAAGGTGGTCGATGCGATCCGTATTGATCAGCGAAGCCCTCCGCTTTATCCCATGGACCATATAGCCCTTCTCCAAAAGTAACTCAGCCAAATAGGCCCCGTCTTGGCCTGTGATTCCTGTAATCAATGCAGTTTTCATAGAAAAAATGTTTAAGGTTTATTTGTCCGCTAAAGCGGACGCTTAAGGGTTAAGGATGAGTCTAAATGCGTTCTTTTAAGTTTATTTGGGCTTTTAGCTGATATTTATATAAAGAGCTAATTTTCTTAATGATAATGTCCAGCTCCTCCCGTAACCCAGCATATTGACAATCAGATATATAGTTCATATCCTTGGCATATATCAGATGGTCGACTGTTTCTAAGGCGCTGGCATATGAGATATTTGTAAAATGGGCCTGATCCCTGTTTGAAGCTCTTCCTGATCCTTCTGCCAAATTTGTGGCAATACTAGAGGAAGACCGTCGAATTTGGGAGGTAAGTTCAAATTTTTCATCTGGAGGAAATCCTAATGTAAGTTTCTTTATCCCAACCCTATAAGATCTTGCCAATTGGTAAACATCCAATTTCTCAAAGGAGTATGTATAAAAATTATTTTTCATACGATAAAAAAAATGAGTTAAAAACATTATAATAATTCATCACCATATTCTTTTCCCTAAAGCCTCATTCCATAAGCTTTAAACAGGGCCGAAGGCCTTAAACCTCAAACTTTACAGTTTAACCTCCTTATACCCCTTTTGATGATCCAAGAACCATTGATATGTCAACCTAACCCCTTCCTCTAAATCTATAGAATCCTTCCATCCTAGTATTTTGAGCTTGCTCACATCTAACAATTTCCTTGGCGTCCCATCCGGCTTGGTGGGGTCAAAGTGGATGGGGCCGTGGTGGGCGGTGATGTGCTGGATCATGGAGGCAAGGTCTTTTATAGATAAGTCCTTGCCAGTACCCACATTATAAATAGATTCCGGAAGCGTGTTTTCCATCGCAAATAATATCGCGCTGGCCATATCATCCACATGCAGAAATTCCCGCATGGGAGTGCCTGTGCCCCATAATTCTACAGCTGACCCCTCTTCCTTCGCCTCATGAAACTTCCGGATCATGGCTGGAAGGACGTGGGAGGTATGAAGATCGAAATTATCATGGGGACCGTAAAGGTTTGTGGGCATAAGGCTGACGAACTCCTTCCCGAATTGTTTCCTGATGGCCTCGCAGGCCTTTACCCCGGCTATTTTGGCAAGCGCATACCAGGAATTGGTTTCTTCCAAAGGCCCGGTAAGCAGGTATTCCTCTTTCAAGGGTTGTGGGGCATGCTTGGGGTATATGCAGGAGGAGCCCAGAAAGATAAACTTTTCCACCCCCTGTCGCACGGAGGCGTCGATCAGGTTGTTTTGGATGAGCAGGTTGTCCATCAGAAACTGATAAGGATAATCCCTATTGGCCAAAATACCCCCAACCCGTGCGGCGGCGTCAATGACAATTGAAGGTTGATGTTTCTGAAAAAAGCTATTGACCTGATTCTGGTTGCGGAGATCCAGTTCGCTGCTGGTCTTGGCAAGAATATTTTCATACCCATTTGCCTTGAGCGCCCTCAACACCGCCGAACCCACCATCCCTCTGTGCCCGGCTAAAAATATGCGCGATTGTTTTGTGATAACCATGTTACACTAAAAAATTTGATGGTTAAATATAGAATAATGGATTTGGAATAAAAAGTTTTGTTGCTAAAATTTTGGTGTTTTGCGGTATCATTGGGGTACCAAGTACCAAGTACCAAGTACAACGTACCAGGTATTCTTAGGACCTAGGTTTTTTTGTAGCCATTTTGGCGTTTGCGGTTTTCTAGCGCATTTACTTAGGCGAGCCTCCTTTAGAGCTGCGCTCAAAAGATTGGCTGAGGGGGGAATGAGGGATTATTTTTCTCTTTGCGCTTCTTCCAATCTTTGCGGTGGGATTTTTAAACTTCAGTACAGTCGGAGACTCTCTACTCAGGGTGCGAAGTCTGAAGACATTCGCACAACGTAATGGTGGTTTAATGGTTTATCGTCCCGCTGGCATAATTACATTAGATGCCAGCGGAACTGATTAACGGATTAACGCTAATCCCTTAATCCCTGATGCGCGCAGCGCTATCAGGACTTCAACCATTAAACCTATTTTTAAACTACTAAACCTAGGCCAACGGCCGACTAAACTCCTAAACCCACACGCCTTACGGCAAGGTGGTCGGCTGCACGCGGGCAGTCCAGGGGAGGTATTTCCGAAGGATTAGCTGCGCCTGCGGGAGCATGTCGATGGGGATGGAGTTCCATTGCTGGTTGTTGCCATCTATGCGGGGGCTGGTTGCGATGAGGGAGCCTAGTTCCAGGCCAATTGCCCAGTTGTTTTCAAGGTTCATCGTCACGCCCAAGCGGATGGGAAAGTAAAGTGAGGTGGTGTTGCGGTTTTGGGACTCCAAGGAATAGTCGTTGGCGCGCAACATATCCGGGGTGAGGCCAAAAGGAAGCACCTGGTCGGTTCTGTTGACAAACATCAACCCCAGTCCGAGGCCGCCGTAAAAGTCAAACTGCCCTTCATAGGGTGTGAAATGGTATATAGGCATGAAATCCGCATAATAGGCCTGACCGGAAAAGTCCAAGGCATTGCGTTCCTCGATCCAGTGGGCTATATCATCGGCCGGATAGTCAACCAGCCTACCGGATACGGATTGCGTACCCAAACTAACCCTCCAGTCAAAGCGGTCGTTGTATTCCTGGGTATAGCCCAATGTAAACGCCGGGCGGACAGGGAAGTTAAGGGAACTGTAATCCCCCGCATTGTCACCGTACACGAAGCCGGCACCTACGCCTAAGGTTACCGAGTTGCGGGAGTATTGGGCATTGGCCTGCAGGCATAGCGCCATAAGCAGGGAAAGGGAAAGTAATAGCTTTTTCATTTCTTAGTTGGTTTTGGGATTGTAAAACCACCAAATTTGAGCCAAAGGCGGTTGATGTTGAAAAAATAACCGCAGAACTTGTCCCGAGTAGCGGAGCGGATCGGGAGACTCAGAGGTACAGAGAGAATAAAAAGTTCACCGCAAAGTTTTTGAAGAATCGCAAAGAAAAAAAATTGCTTTGCGTCCCTTGGCGTCTTTGCGGTGAGATTTTCTCAGAAAAAAACACAGATTACTCGGATTACACAGAGTCTGGACGCGGAAGATATGTTGTCACTCACGTAGCTAATAACCCCTCTAATAAAAATTGTACACATAGGTACAGAGAGAATAAAAAGTTCACCGCAAAGTTTTTGAAGAATCGCAAAGAAAAAAAATTGCTTTGCGTCCCTTGGCGTCTTTGCGGTTAGATTTTCTCAGAAAAAAACACAGATTACTCGGATTACCCAGAGTCTGGACGCGGAAGATATGTTGTCACTCACGTAGCTAATAACCCCTCTAATAAAAATTGTACACATAGGTACAGAGAGAATAAAAAGTTCACCGCAACGTTTTTGAAGAATCGCAAAGAAAAATAATTGCTTTGCGTCCCTTTGCGTCATTGCGGTTAGATTTTCTCAGTAAAAAACACAGATTACTCGGATTACACAGATTATGGACGCGTATGAAATGGGGTCACTCACGAAGCTAATTCCCCCTTTAATAAAAATTGAACACATAGGTACAGAGAGAATAAAAGGTTCACCGCAAAGTTTTTTAAGAAGCGCGAAGAAAAAAAATTGCTTTGCGTCCCTTGACGTCTTTGCGGTTAGATTTTCTCAGTAAAAAACACAGATTACTCGGATTACACAGAGCCTGGACGCG
>NZ_JAHCMY010000028.1:0-9104 GCF_018449405.1 Litoribacter ruber | reverse complement strand
TTTCTGACAAAAAGGTGAGCGTATAAGTTTGTTATTATTCCCTTAGTGACTTATACTTACAATACGAGTGATAAACAGAAGCCCCCGATCTCTCGAGGGCTCAAATAACTCACTGGAGGGTGGATAACAACTTTGCCGAATTAACTATTGCTTATGAAATATAAGAATAAAAATTTGTGGCACAATAATTTGAAGGTGAAAATTGGCTTGAATACTCCATAAATTGTGAATTGAGCCTTTTTCTATATGCCGGTTTGATTTGTGCCACACGCTTTCGGATTAACTGCGCCAACCGTTCCGGTTTAAACAGACCGTCAAATGTCATATTGCTGTTTATGCCACTATTTTTCACAATCCCTCTTACTACATTTTCCTATCGATCATCTGTAATCCAGTGTCCCCAAAATAAAAATTTAACAATTTTATAACTATTCATTTATAAACTTGCCTTTATCACCAATCTCCTTGTAAAATACCCCGATCATGGTATTTTTTAATTGTAATTAATTCCTTAATCTTGGAGGAAGTAAGAGGGGGGGCGTGTCAGCGAATGGCAAGTGTCTCAATCCGCGTACTGTTCCTGGACAGACTGAAGGGAAAAGTCCAGCGTCAAAAGATTCTGAAAGTGCCATAGTCTCGGAAATGGTTGCAGAGCAGGAGATTAAATATTGTCTAATTTGATTTTAATTTAATATGGATGTAAGAACGCAAAGTAATAAAACGATAAAGGAAGATTTTAGCAAGCTATTATATAGCTTTGGGGAAAGAGTTCCATACCCTATTTATCAAGAATTAAATAAAGAGCTTTCAATTGGAGAAAAGCTTGCTAAGTGTAAATTAGAGGGAAATAGGAAAACTTATAAAGATAAATTGAAAGCTTTAGAAAAAGTAAAAGATGAAGTTGGTTTTGTTGAGATTTTTCAGGCATTGGAGGAGACTTATCGCGAAAATATTATTTACGGCTCAAAATACATTCAATATTTTGACTTCTCTAAAGCAGAATGTGCTTTCAATGAAATTCTTGATGCTTCAAAATCTCAGTCTATTAGTTCAAATATCTTAGGTCAGGTTTTTCCATATATAGTTCAAAAACATCAACTATCTGATATTGAAAAAAATAAAATTTATTTAGTTAATAAGGCTTTCGATGGTGATAATTTGATGCTTTCCTATACTAGAGTTCTTGAATTTGTTGAGAGGGTTTCAATTAGTCCAAAGGAAATTTTTAATGATAATTTAAAGGGTGATTTTTCAGAGTTTTATGGGGTAAAAAAATACTTAAGGCAATTTGTTGATGTTGTTGTATTTAACAAAAAAAACAAAACTATAGAAATACGGATTGATTTCTTCAAAAATACAAGCGATAGTCAAACACAAAGAAATTTTTCAGAATTTTTTAGTGCTTTCAAGAGGGGGCTAAATTTAACAAATAAATCTGAATTTGAAAGAAGTACTCTAAATTTGCACCCTGTAATTCATGAAATAAATTCAGACCTTACAGGTAGATTAGTTGAAATATATTTTTCAACTAAAGAAGGTTCAATAATAAAAATAAAAAAAAGGAGAGCGGAATTAGATATCCGAGATGAGGCTTATCATAAAGCAGGAAGTGAGGCAGTTTTGAATGACCTTGATATTTATAGAATCGGTTCTGTATGGAAGAATGAAAAAGGTAGAGAACTGGAATTACTAATTCCCGGTTCATCTAGTTTAATTCATTCAAATACAAAAGCAATAAATGAAGCAATAATAACTAATTGTCGAGGTGCTTCGGATTTTAATTTTTTGAATAACAAGATTTTTCATTTCCTTTCAAACAATGGAAATTAATAAGGAAAACATATTATCAGACATTGGCCGTATACCATCAGAGGTACATAAAAATATTATGTATGCTGTTGTTGATTATGCTTATAAATATTCGCATGTAAAGGAGATTGGTATTGGGGATGTGAAAAAAATTGTTTCTTCCAAGTATTCTGAAATTGATATTTTATTAAGTCTTCAAAAGCTATGTTTACTTGAATTTCCTCTTTTGGAGTTGAAATATGAATTTCAAGATAGTGAAGATGAATATTATATTTTATCAAACAAAGATATTGAAGAAGCATATAAAACTGGTTACCTGATACACCCTAGGACTGGAGAAGCAATGTCAAAAGAGATAATCCAATCAAAAGTTTTTATGTTTTTTAAAGTCAAAAGATCATAAAATATGGGAATTACTCTTGCTCAATTAGAGATCTACTCAAAAATAGATTACCGTGTACAACTTTTAAAAGAAAGATTGGGCGTTGATAGTTATGAAGGATTTGTTAAAGCTTTATACAGAGATTTAGACTGGTGTGTGGAGAAAGTCCAAAATGAAAAAAAATACTTACAGCCAGATAATAATGGTGAAGACCGCATTTCTGCTTTTATAAGAAATTCTTTAGAAGGATTGATGTATTATGCTGATGCAAAGTTTGTTGCTGGTGGTAATACAGATTTAACGATTAAAAGTTTTAACGGGCAATTTCAGTGGATTGGTGAAGCAAAGCTAGTTGATAGTGTGAATAACTCTCACATTTGGGGCGGATTTTTACAATTAGCTAAAAGATATACAAACGGTGATGAAACAAATGGTGGGATTTTGATATATATATTCGCTTCCGATGCAAAGTCATTAATGAGGAAATATAAAGAGTACACTACAACTAAAAAGGGCTATAATTTCACTTATGAAGATTGCAAAACTCGATTAGCAGGAGGGTTCTATTCAACTCATAAACATCATTCATCTGGTCTTGATTTTAAAACAAGACATATTCCAGTAATATTGCATTATAATCCAGAAAAATAGTTTTGACTCCTTTTAGTTGAATTTGACTGTTAAATAATTAGCTGCGGTAAACTCCCTAGCTGGGTGTTGCATAGATTAAAGAAAATATCTAGCATTATGCATAGAAAAGAAATTGTAAATATTAAATCAATTGTTCAGTCCTATTCAGATCTCAGTGAGGAAATAAGAGGGAAATATTTTTTATATAAAGGTTTTTCGCCTAAACCCAATGAATTAGAAGATTTAAAAAAATTAGTTGCTAAAATGAATTTAGCTAGATTTGAGGATGTCTTTGACGGCTTTTATTTTGGTTATACGATTCCTCAAATAAGTAAAGAATTTGACCTGTTAAGATTCGGTAATGATTTAATTTGGAATGTAGAATTAAAAAGGAAGAATATTAATAATAATGTAAAGAATCAATTGATAAGAAATCGATACTATTTGAGTTTTTTAAAGAAGCGAATTTTTTTATTTTCATATGTGTCAGAGGAAGATGCTTTTTACCAACTTACTGATGAGAATGAACTTATTGAAATAAATACGAATAAAATATTTAAATATTTATTGCTGCAAAATTTCGTAGATATGGGTGATCTAAATAGTTTATTTAATCCAACATCCTATATGGTTTCCCCGTTTAATTCAACGAATAAATTTATTGAAGGGCAATATTTTTTGACCTCTCAGCAAGAACAAATAAAAAAAGATTGTATTGAATTAATTAATAAAAAGAAAAATGATTTTTTCTCCATTAGTGGTGGTCCTGGATCTGGTAAAACTCTTTTAATTTATGATTTAGTAAAATTTTTCAGGGATGAGGGTAGAAATGTTTTAATTGTTCATTGTGGTACATTGAATAAAGGTCATTATACTCTCAATTCTGAATATGGTTGGAATGTTTTGCCGATTAAGGGTTTAAATGAAAATTTATTGGTTAATTTTGATGTTATACTTGTAGATGAGACTCAAAGGATTTTTCCGCAACAATTGGAGATTTTAAGTGATCATGTAAGGGGAAATAACAAGGTTTGCATTTTTTCATATGATAAGGAGCAATGTTTAAGGGATTGGGAGGTGAAGAATGATATTCCTAAAGTTGTTGACGAAGGATTATTGGCTGTTTCTTTTAGATTAGGGAAAAAAATCAGAATGAACAAAGAATTAATTTTTTTTACTGAAGGTCTATTTGATAAAAGTAAAAGTTATAACTTTTTTATTAACCATGATAATGTTTTAATTAAATATTTCAACAATACTGCTTCTATAAATAATTATTTGCAATTATGCTTAGATTTTGGGTGGAAAGTTATAAATTTTACGCCTTCAGCCTATTATAGATATCCATATGATAAGTTTGAAATTATTGGTGCTGATACAGCCCATAGTGTTATAGGGCAAGAGTTTGATGATGTCGTAGCTGTTATTGATGATACTTTTTATTATAATAAGGAAAATAAGTTGGTTGTTAATTATAGTCCTTACTATAATCAAAGTAAAATGCTTTATCAAATTTTAACTCGAGCGAGACGTCGAATTTGCTTGATAATAGTGAATAATGAATTAGTACTAAGTAGATGCTTGTCGTTACTTAATGCTAATCAATAAATTTATTAGGTATATTGTCTACTATATTGGAGTTTTTGCTTAATCAACAGTTTTTATTTTATTGCAGTCTAGATTTCTTACCTCCCCTGATACATGACCCTCATTCCCAAGCTACCATCTTCCAAGTATAAGGCATGATACCTTTCCCCTTTATACCAGATGTTCTCAGATGAATATTCTTCTCGGCTATACCGCTGTTCTAAAAAATCAATGACATCCTCTCTGGAAGTAAAATTGGATCTTAAAAACACTACAGCAGTTACTAATGACCCTTTGTCAAACGTGTAAAGAATAGAACGGACATGATCATTTTCTCCCCTATACACCAATTGATTCTCACCTTCTGATGAGAGGGTGCGGGTTTCATTCCGTTTGATAACCTCTTTTGTGCTATTGAATTTAATTGATGGCTCCTGAAAGAGAAAATTGGTCGGATGAACAGTTACTAGACATTCAGGGGTATTTGAATAATCCATTGAACTTGCACTCACAACAGTTGTTCCCGCTCTGATGGCGATGAGTAGTCCTGAATTATTTACTTCCACTATGCTTTCGTCTTTTGATTTCCAATATACTTGTGATGGGAAAGACTCAGAAAATTCTACTGAAAGCTGATATTCCTCCCCATATTCAATTTGGACCTCCGATTCAAGGAGTGATAGACTTTCAAAAGGAGGAAATAGACGTTCTTCTAAACACCCAGAAAATAAGAAGATTGAAAGTGCGGAAAAAGCGTTGAAACGATTCATTGTGAGCTGTTTAAAAAGTGGTTTAATTTAATCACTTTGAAAATAATAACAAAAATCACTTCCTAATTTTGAGTCATTTAAACGTTTAATTTTAACCTCACATCAAAATGGACTATATTTAAACCATGAAAATTGTATTTAAGAGAAGCCAATTTCTACAGGAGCTATTTCCTTTCGTTGATATCAATAATGACAGTGCCCTTAAAACTGCTTTGGAGAATTTTTACTCCTTGGGTTCTACCACAGCCGAAGTTTCAGTTAATCATGATTTTGTAAATATACATATCCCTAACATTGACCCCGAACATGAGTCCAAGGAGTTCTACAGGGCTACAAACTTATGTGCTATAGGCAAATTTGGGGAGGCCCGTCCGATTTTGGAAAAGTTGATTGAGCAGAATCCCACTGTTTCTGAGTATCACCGAAACCTTGCGCAAACCTATGAAGAGATAGGTGACCATGAGAAAGCGATTGATATTTTGATTGATGCACTTAAGTGGGATCCAAAAAATCATTGGGCACTAGTGCTCATGGGGAATATCTACGCAAGACATTATGACGATGTGGATACCGCTATCAAGTATTATGATCAGGTAATAGAAGCAGATCCAAAAAATTACATTGCGTTGAATAATATTGGTGGGGCTTTTCTTCAGGCAGGCAGAAATAAACTTGCCGAAAGATTTTTGAAGAAAGCGTATAATGCTAAATCTGATTACCCTAATACAACATTGGGATTGGCGATTCTAAACCTAAATAATAGCAACCTTCAGCAAGCGTTTGAATTCTCAATTGAGACTTTAAAATCCTCAACAGATACAAGTAATCAAGTTTATCAGACAGCCTTAAGCCTTGCTCTTGATTGTTCAAGACAAATTTCAAAATCAGACACCGGTAAGGAGGAACTTGTTGAGTTCATTAAAGAGCTTGAACAACTTACAGGGACGGAAATCCGGATCGAGCAGGAAGAGAACATGCCAACGGTGGCAAAAGTAGAAATTGCCGAAAACCATGGAAGAGATTTCCATAAAATCCTTTTCAAACCTGGATCTGAAGGGGTGGATCATTTAATTCTTCATGAATTGTTTCACCTAAAATTTATAGCTGAAGCCCGGAAAGAAGAGGTTAACAAGAGATTTGTGTTGATGCAAAATACCTTTAAAGATTTTAGAGCTAGCATACAGCCAACTATAAATCGATTGTTAAAAGAGGGATATCCAAGTGAAAATATAAGTAATGTTGCCCAACAGCTATTTGAGGGGATACATCGGCAAGTTTACAATGCCCCAATAGATATTTTTATTGAAGATGGAATATATAAAGACTTTCCAGCTCTAAGACCCCACCAGTTTCTTTCTCTATTTAATATGAACCAGGAGGCACTTAAAGCGGTAACAGATAAACAAATATTGAAATTGTCGCCCCCTTCTGTTTTATCTCAAAGCAAAACTTATAATATTATAGGGGCCAGAATATATGAGGAGCTTTATGGAGTTAGGCTTGAGGAAAAATTTAATGCTTCTCCATCAGAATTGGAATTGGTAAATACGTTTTGGGATGAGTTTCTTGAATACCGAAATGATAGAGAACCAGGGGAAGAATATGAATTAGTTCAACATTGGGGAGAAGACCTTGGCCTTGACAAATATTTTCGATTAGAGGAGGAAGTTCATTATGCTAAGGATGAGTTAACGTCAGTATCTCCTGAGTCCGTATTGGACAAAATTGAACGCGATCCACTCATGCTGGAGGAAATTGATGAAGGACAAGAAAAGGAATTTAAAGAATTTCTTTCCAAACATACCTCTACTGACATAAATATGGCGGTTACCATGTATATGGTGGGAGCATTGGAATATTTTAAAGGCATGGATTCTGAAAAAGTTAGGGATATTGCATTTGAAATTGCAATGTTAGGGCGTTCAGGTATATCTCCTGAGAAGAATGGGTACAGGCTGAATAAAATTCCAAATGTTTCATTTTCAGGATACAAACTTTTAGCTTATTATTACACCAGTTGGGCTATTGCACTTCCCGATATGGTTTCCCAGCTGCAGTTACCATTTGAAAAAGAATACCAAACAGCCTTGTCCATAAAGGGGTCAAAATGAATAATATAGATTTAATTATAGATAAGCTTCTTAAGTTTCGTGATGAAAGAGATTGGAAACAGTTTCATAATTCTAAAGACCTTGCATTGGCTATCAATATAGAAGCAGGAGAGTTACTTGAGTTATTCTTATGGAAGGAAAGTGAAAACTTTGATAAGGAGAAACTAAATGAAGAACTCGCTGATATTTTAGCCTATTGTTTACTTTTAGCAGAAAAAAATAAAATCGATATTTTTAAAATATTGGAGGACAAAATAGAAAAAAATGCCCTGAAATACCCTGTGAGTAAATCCAAGGGTACCTCCAAGAAATATGATGAACTATGATCATTTACCAAAAAACTAAGGAAAGTTTCACCAATGATGTGATTTCCAATGAAATTGAAACAATTATTCATGATTTTTTTAAAACAAAAGTAGGCTCATCTACTTCTGAAGCAGAAATTAGATCTTGGAAAAACTCCATGATGTATATGAACAATGTCCTCTTGGATCCGGAAATTCCCTGTGATGCAGGGGTAACTATAGAATATCAAATTCCTCTGACCTCCAAGCGGATTGATTTTATATTGACAGGACAATCAGAAGATGGTAAAGATCATGCAATTTTAATTGAGTTAAAGCAATGGAGTAAGTCAAGCCTTACTGGAAAAGATGGTGTAATTTCAACCTTTGTCGGTAAGGCTGAAAGAGAAGTTAGTCATCCCTCATATCAGGCGTGGTCATACGCTGCTTTGCTTAACGGGTTCAATGAGGCTATATATACAAGTGATATAAAATTAGCCTCATGCGCTTATTTGCATAACTATATACCTGATGGAATCATAGACCATGAATTTTACAAAGACTATATAGCAAAAGCTCCGATTTTCTTAAAGCCTGATACTTTTAAGTTAAGAGACTTTATCAAAAGCTTCATAAAGCACGGTGATAAATCTAAGGTGATGTTGGTAATTGAGGGAGGAAGGATCAAGCCATCCAAAAGTTTAGCCGATAGTTTAGCGAAAATGCTTAAAGGGAGTGAGGAGTTTTTAATGATTGACGATCAAAAGGTCGTATACGAAACGGCTGTTTCACTTGCCAAAAAAGCTAACCCCCTAAATAAAAAAGTGGTAATTGTCCACGGTGGCCCTGGCACTGGAAAATCGGTGGTGGCCATTAACTTGATGGTGAATTTGACAAAACTAGGATTGTTTTCTCAATATGTGAGTAAAAATTCAGCACCCCGGGAGGTTTATAAAACAAAACTTACTGGCACTTTCAAGCAAACAGAGATTTCAAATTTCTTTACCGGTTCCGGATCTTTTGTAAATACCATACCCGATACCTTTGATGCTCTCATAATTGATGAGTCGCATCGATTGAATGAGAAGTCTGGGATGTACAAGAATTTAGGTGAAAATCAAATCAAGGAATTAATTTCCGCATCAAAATTTTCGGTGTTCTTTCTGGACGAAAATCAAAAGGTTGCAATACACGATATTGGAACAAAAGATGAAATCGTAAGGTGGGCAAAAGATTTTGATGCCCAAATTACTGAGTTGGAGCTTACATCACAATTTAGATGCAATGGCTCAGATGGATACCTTGCATGGCTTGATCATATTCTCCAAATTCGGGAAACAGCCAATACTACGTTAGATGAGGATGAGTTTGATTTTAAAGTATTGGATTCCCCTTCTGAACTTAGAGATTTGATTTTTGAAAAAAATAAAATCAACAATAAGGCCAGATTGGTGGCGGGATATTGTTGGCCATGGAAGTCAAAAAAGGACAAAAATGCAATGGATATTGAATTTCCAGAGGAGAGCTTTGG
>NZ_JAHCMY010000027.1:0-13214 GCF_018449405.1 Litoribacter ruber | reverse complement strand
GGCTGCTGGTGGGGGATCGGGGGCTGGAGGGGGGGATGCTCAGTAAGGGGAAACCCAACTGCACCTATGTACCTGACCCCAAGCCGAAGCCTTTTACCCGGGAGCAGCAGGAGGCGATATTGCTGTGCAAGGCGATCGGGGTGATATTGAAGGAGGAGGGGGAGAGGAATAGGCTCAAGGTGGAAGTGAGGATCAGCCCAATGGCNATTGAAGGAGGAGGGGGAGAGGAATAGGCTCAAGGTGGAAGTGAGGATCAGCCCAATGGCGGAGGAGCCGCCGGACAAAACGTAGTTTATGGTTTATCGACTGCTGCGCGGTCTAGTTTATGGGCTTCGCCGTTTACTTGGCTTCGCCGTTTATGGGCTTCGCCGGTTATGGTTTATCGACTGCTGCGCAGTCTAGGTTACTTGGCTGCGCCGGTTACGGGGCTTCGCCGTTTATGGTTTATTTGGCTTCGCCGCTTAAGGTTTATGGATTAATGGTTGATCGTCCCGTGGGCATAATGCCCAGCGGGGACTGATTATAGGATTAAGGAGAAGTAATGGGGGGGATGTGATTACGAAAAACTTCCCCCCTGTCCCTCCCGATTCGCTACGCTCTCGGGACAAGCGCTTCCAACGGGGGAATTATTTACGGTAAATATTAACGAATAATACGATGAAAAAAAGAATGATCTTTTTCTTCCTGGGACTGGTATGTCTAATGGGAAGGGTGGAAATAGTAGTAGGGCAGAAAGTTGCCTCTCACCCCGAAAGCCCCGCCGATGAGGGAGGCGGGGCCCCGGTGGTGGTGTATGGAACAGTAATGGCCAATCAAAAACCTGATCCTCTGGAATTGTCGGTTTTCAGGGACTATGCCTTCAATTCCCGCCGTGGTCCGGGTGTGCATACTGTTTCCCTGGAATATGAGCAGGGAAATATGATTGAGGGCAGGCTGCCCAATGAGATGACGTTTGAATTTCACCTTCCTCATTTGGAGGATTTGGCCTATATGAGTTTGGCATTTGGAAATGACCACGCCTTCTTGGACAGGTTTGTCATCCTACCCGGTGATACCATCGAACTATATGTAGACCTCAGGTATGGGGCCATCCACTTTGGGGGCAATGCAGTGGAGCGGATGGAGCTGCAGCACAGCTTGGCCTTATTGGACAGGAAAAAACAGCTATTTAGCCAACCTTACTTATTCACGGGTAATCCTGAAAGTGTATTGAGCAATCCCCAGTTTGGCGAAAAATATAAGGAACTGGAAAAAGCAGGTCGTAGAAGGATGAAATTTATCCAGCCTGGAGAGGAAGAGATTGCCAGGCTTCTTCAATCGGATGCTGCGGAAGGACTCACCCCATCGCGGGAGCAACAGGATATGCTATCAGAAGCCCAGCTGGAGGCTGGCTTACAACAGCTTTTATACGATAACTTAATGGCAAAGAAGACTGCCGCATTTCTCGGCAGCCTGGTCGCTGTCCTGCATCGTGCATCCAGGGGAGGTGACCGGGATCAGTTGGAAAAGCTAAGGGAGACCATAAACAACAAGCTGCCTGAAAGGCTGGAAGGAATTATGAATAAGGACTGGCATCCTGATGCCTATGGTCCTGTTGATTTATATACCGAGTGGGCCAGGCTCTACGGAAGACTGGAGGATGTGGAGCGCTTTGAAGCCATAAAGGAAATTCCTCTAACCAAAATCCGCGATCGGGCGGCCCTGGATTACTTCTACCATCAATATGAATTTGTCCTGACAGCCCAAGAGCAACTGGAAGATTATCTGGGTATGGTGTCCGATCCTTTTTCACGCACTTATCTGGAGAATCTTTTGGCCCTGCGGAGAGAAGGAGGGGAGCTGAGGCATTTTGATTTTGTGGATGACAGCGGCAGGCCTTTCGATGAGGATATGCTTCGTGGCAAAGTGACCCTTTTGGACTTTTACATCTACGGTTGCGGGGCATCCAGAGGATTTTTCCATAAGGCTGTAAAACCACTGATAGCCCAATTTGGGGACAGGGATGATTTTCAGGTCATCACCATTTCAGCCGACCCTTCGGATGAGATCTGGAAACAAAGTCTAAAAACGGGTGACTACACATCGGAATCGACTATCAACCTGCACACCCGGGAGCTTTCGCATTCGCATCCCTTCTTGGTCAATTACGGCATTTATGGGTTTCCCAGCAAGATGATCATCGGCAAGGACGGGACTATTCTGCAGTCTGCGGGGCTTCCGGGCAATTTTGAGGTATTGAAGGAGATCATTGAGCAGGCTTTGAGTGAATAAGACTAAACCAATCCACTACCATATATCCATATTTCTAAAACTTAAACTTATTACTAATGAGAAAAACATTACTCATGGGGCTGTTGTGTGCGGGGATGTGCCTGGCACCGGCCCACATTTTTGCCCAAGCGCGGGCCTCTGCCCGGGTAGTCTCGGCAGAAGACAGCCTTCCCCTGCCAGGAGCGGTGGTAAAGGTGCAGGGTACTTCCAGAGTGGCTGTCACAGATGGCGATGGAAGGTTTGAATTTACTTTGGGAGCAGGAGAATATACGCTGGAGTTCAGCATGCTGGGATACCTCGGCAAGGAGGACCTGGTGGGATTTCCCTGGGAAGGAATGCGTGTTTTTGCCCTTGAACAGGAAAGTTACGGATTGGAAGAGGTGGAAGTATTGAGTACGGGTTATCAGCAGCTGCCCAAAGAGCGGGCTACTGGTTCCTTTGTCCATGTGGACCGGGAGCTGGTGGAACGACGGGTGAGCACGGGCATTCTCGAAAGGTTGGAAGATGTGACTAGTGGTCTTATTTTCAACCGGCGGGGCGGTCCAGGAGATCAAATTAACATTCGGGGGAGAAGTACCCTGTTTGCCAACTCCCAACCCCTGATCATTGTGGACAATTTTCCCTATGATGGGGATATCCAGAATATCAACCCAAACGATGTGGAGAGCATTACCGTGCTGAGAGATGCCGCTGCAGCCTCCATCTGGGGAGCCCAGGCGGGGAACGGGGTGATTGTGATCACCACCAAGATGGGAAGAAAGGGGCAGCAACCCACCGTGAGTATCAATTCCAATTCCACTTTTGGAGAACGCCCGGATGCATTTTACCAGCCTATGATGAGCACCTCGGAGGTGATCGGTATGGAAAGGGAGCTGTTTGGGCGGAATTATTACAACAATCAATTGACCAATATCAACCGGCCTCCCTTGACTCCCGGGGTGGAAGCGCTTTTTGAACACCGTGATGGACTGATCTCCGATTCCGAGCTTGAAGGCAGGCTCTCAGGTTATGGAGCCCATGATGTACGGTCCGACTTTGACAGGTATTTTTATAGACCTTCCCATTTGCAGCAATATGCGGCAAGCGTGAGTGGTGGCAGCGATTATCATTCCTATCTTTTTTCGGCGGGCTACGACAGGAATAGGGAATCGCTGGTGGCCAATGAAAACAGCCGGATATCCCTACAGGCAAGAAATGATTGGAAGCTGCTCAATGGGCGTATGGGCATTCACACTACGGTATATTATACCAAGGCCACCAGGGAAAGAGGCAATGAGGGTGTAGAAAATGTATTTTTCAACGGAGCCAATCCCGTATATGCCTATGCACGGATGGCTGATGAAGCCGGAAACCCTCTTCCTGTAATCAGAGACCACCGAACTGGGTATAAATTGGAGGCTGAGCGCAATGGCCTGCTGAATTGGGATTATGTGCCGCTTGACGAAATCGGGAGAAATCCATTGGTGAGCAATTCTGATGACCTTCGGATCAATTCCGGACTTTCGTACCGGGTGACCCCCGATCTCATGGCTGAGGTACAATATCAATATTGGGCCAATAGGGATAACACCGAGCAGCATTTGGCTTATGACAGTTATTTTACCCGAAACTTAATTAATAGGTACACCCAGGTGGACCCTCAGGGGAATCTTACTTTCCCCATACCCAGAACGGGCATATTGGATGTAGGCAACCAGCGGGCACAAACCCACAATGTAAGGGCTAACCTGCGCTACCATAGAGTGATAGGTGAAAAGCATGAGCTGAATGCACTGGGGGGAATTGAATTAAAAGATTATCAATTATTGGGTAGTAATGGACGATATTATGGATATAACCCTAATCTGACAGCCTCCGTGCCTATGGACTTTTTGACCCGATATCCAATGTATTATAATAACGGCTCCTTGCAAGCTGTGCCTTTCAGGGGAGGTTTGACGGATTTGGTGGACAGGTTTTATTCCTACTACGGCAACTTGGCGTACAATTTTGACAGAAGGTTTGACCTGACAGTAAGTGCCCGACGTGACCAGTCCAATCTCTTTGGAGTGGATGCCAACCAGAGAGGTGTCCCCTTATATTCAGCCGGAGCAGGGTGGCTATTGAGCAATGAAAATTTCTACCGATGGGAAGCCATGCCCTATTTAAAGTTGAGGTCATCTTTTGGGTTTAACGGAAATGTGGACAAATCCTTGGCAGCAGAAACCACGGCCATATATCTAACCGGGCCAGGGTCCTCGATAAATCCGGGCCTTCCCTATGGCAGGATTTTGAACCCTCCCAATCCAGATTTGAGGTGGGAGAGGATTAGGATTATCAATTTGGGGCTTGATTTTGAATCGCGTTCAGGCAGAGTAGGGGGCAACGTAGAATATTACTGGAAGGAAGGACTTGATTTGATTGGAGATGCCATGATGCCCAGTTCATCCGGTGTAAGCCAGTTTAGAGGCAATACCGCCCGGACAAGTGCTGAAGGACTGGATCTTGTGCTCAACACCAGAAATCTGGTTGGCCAGTTTGGATGGAATAGCACCTTTTTGCTAAGTACCAATAGGGAAATTGTAAAGGAGTATCTATTGGAAGCGCCATTGAACAATATCTTGGCCAATGGAGAAGGTACCAGTGGGCTAGTGGCCCCAGTAGAGGGCAGACCGTTATTTTCCCTTTTCAGTTACAGATGGGCAGGCTTGGATCCTGATACGGGGAATCCCAGAGGTTATCTTGACGGGGAGGCCAGCAGCAATTATGTGGGCATAATCAATAATACAGCGGTTGAGGATTTGATCTATCATGGCTCAGCCAGACCGACCTTGTTTGGGGCGCTTAGAAATGACTTCAGTTATGCCGGGTTTACTTTGTCGGTAAACATCAGTTACCGCATGGGATATTTTTACAGAAGAGAATCGGTGCTGTATAATCAGGTATTGACCGGAACAAGGGGACACGGTGACTTTGGACTGAGGTGGCAAGCGCCTGGTGATGAATTGCGCACCGATGTGCCATCTCTGCCCATGGGGGCCAATTTGAACAGGGATAATGTATACAGATTTTCAGAGGTGCTTGTGGAGCGGGGTGACCATATCCGGCTACAGGATGTAAACCTCACCTATGATTTGCCGGTGGGAAGGTGGAACCTCCCGGTGTCAAGGGTACAGACTTATGTATATGCCAACAACCTTGGTATTCTTTGGAAAGCCTCCGATGATCCATTGGACCCCGATTTTCGCTCCATGCGTCCTTTACGAAGTGTTTCCCTGGGTGCAAGAATTGATTTCTAATCCTAATCATTTGTCCCGACCCGCCGCACTTTCTTCATAAGGTTTAGTAATACGGTTCCGGCGGGCGGGGCATTTACTGTCTAGAGTTTAAAGGTTCATGGTCTGTTGAACCTGCCTCTGAAAAATGAACAATGAACAATTTGAACATACATAATCATGAAAAAATATACATACATATTAATTGCCATCCTATCGGCTAGTCTGCTGGTGGGTTGTGAAGGCTTCCTGGATGAGCGGCCTAATAAATCAAGGCTGATTCCAGACAGTTTGGATGATCTTAGAGCATTATTGGACAATGAGGATGAGCTCAACAGGATTCCCGCTTTAGGCATCATTGGTTCAGATGATATGCTTACCAACGATAACGGGTACAACTTTTATTTTACACCTACTGCCATCAATGGATATATTTGGAATGAAGATATATTTGAAGGTAGCCCGTCTATTGACTGGAGCTTTCCCTACCGAAGTATATTTATAGCCAATGTGGTGATGGAGCGGTTGGACTTCTTGGTGGGGGAAGGTAGGTACACGGAAGAAGAAGTGGCCGAAGTAAGGGGCATGGCTTTATTTTTTAGGGCCCATAGTCATTTTAATCTGGCCCAGTATTTTGCAAAACCCTATCAGCCCGCCACTGCGCCGTCTGATCTTGGGGTGCCTTTGAGAATAGACACACGTATACAGGAACCTTCTCCCAGGAGGACAGTGGAAGAGGTGTATGCACTTGTGCTGGAAGATTTGGCCCAGTCCATGGAAATGTTGCCCGAATGGCAGCCTATCAGAACTCGACCTTCAAAGAGAGCTGCAGAGGCCATGCTGGCAAGAGTTTACCTGACCATGCAGAATTATGAACAGGCGGAAACTTATGCAGATAGGGTATTGGCTTCTGGATCATTTCATCTACTTGATTATAATGATCTCAATCCCAGCGCCAATTACCCCTTTGCCCCTTATAATGAAGAAGTCATTTTTCACGCTGGGCAAACAAGCCATGAGTTTAATGTAGCTGATCCCAGCACTTTCATTCACCCTGACATATTTGAGAGCTATACGGATAATGATTTACGTAGAGGGTTATATGGACGGCCCAGGGCATTAGGGTACAATTTTAAAGGGAATTATACCGGTACTTTGTTCTATTTTGGAGGCATTGCACTCGATGAAATGTACTTTATTGCTGCGGAATCCAAGGTGAGAAATGGCGACAGTACTGAAGGGATCCGCATCCTGAATCAGATACTGGAAACACGGTTTGAAACAGGGACTTTTGAACCTGTTTCCGTAACTTCAGATGAGGAGGCTTTGGACTTGGTCATGTTTGAAAAACGCAGGTCCCTATTGTTCAGGGGGGTGAATTGGTTGGATCTGAGACGGTTAAATTTGGATCCCCGCACAGCAAGGGTGTTAACAAGGGAGGTAAATGGGGTGACTTATACGTTGGAACCCAATAGTAACCGCTATGTGTATCCAATTCCCGTGGAAGAGTTGAACTTAAATCCTATAGAACAAAACATCAGGAATTAAAAAAAGAGGGGCTAAGCCCCTCTTACCATTACTCTATCAATGTAAATGTGCCATTTCTGATGACATTGCCATTTGGCGCATCATAGACACAATCACCTGTACTGAGACATCTATAGTCTTCACCTTCTTCAAGGTGGCTGATGTCCATCCATCCGTTAGGGACAGGAATGAATTTTGCCTCATTATTGGGCTGGTTAAATGCAAAGGCTACGGATGCAGCCAGTGCAAGTCCCAAAATGGGCAGGTTTTTAATTACCCTTTTCATGACTTTTTGTGTTGTACAGAGAAAACTATTTTCCCTGTGGGTTAGAAAATTGATTAAAGTTGCCTCTTATGCTTATTTTGCGCGATAGTAAGCATGATTGGCGTATTTATTCCTCCGGCATCACAAAGCTTCCAGCCCTTTGTGTCGGAAGTGAGGAATTCGGCGATGTGCCGGCCTGCATTTCTTTTTGATTTAGAGCCCAAAGACCTAGTAGGGCGAGCAGGACGAAAGAAATATTTATAAGTACGTGAGCGCCCCAGCCTATATCCTGAAATATCCCAGCACACCCGCAAGGCACTACGGGGAAACTCCCAATATAAACTAATCCCACATAGGTAGAGAATATGGTCATGAGGACCATTGATCCTGCCAAACCCCAAAACCGTAATTTGGGCATAATCAACATGCCAGCCAGGGCAAGTTCTACCGGTGGGATAACATATGCCAGTATCCTCGCCCAATCCAACGGAATCTCCTGGTTTTGCATGGCTGAGCGGAAACTGGCAAAGTCGGTGAGTTTGGCAATGCCTGTATACCCCCAGAGTAGGATAAGTAAAACTGAGGCGGCCAAGGGAAGGGAGTTTCGTATTTTATCCATGATACATTTATGTATATGATTGATAATGAGTTGTTTTAATTTTTTTGAAAGTTAGAGATAATTATGGATAGCCGCTTCCCAAACCGCCAAACGACGGGTTTTGGGGGGTGAACGTATCTTCGCAAGCTTCGCTGTTTACGTAGCTTCGCTGTTTACATAGCTTCGCTGTTTATGGGCTTCGCCGGTTATGGTTTACTTGGCTTCGCCGTTTACTGGCTTCGCCGGTCCTGGCTTCGCCGTTTACTTGCTGCGCGCTTATGGATTAAGGTTTTAGGATTTCGGTATTTTTTAAACCATAATCTTACCCCGCAGGGGATAAAGTTAGCCATAAACCGGAGGGTGAATTGGCTTCGCCTTTTTGGCTTCGCCGTTTACTGGCTTAGCCGCTTATGGTTTAAATGGCTGCGCCGTTCATGGATTCTCCGTTTAATTTCTGCGCGCTTAAGGTTTAAGGTTTTAGGATTTCGGTTTTTTGTAAACCATAAACTTTCCCCGAAGGGGAAAAATAAGCCATAAACCAAGAAGGGTAATCAGCTTATCCCCAGCTTTACCCCAACTTTACCCCAGGGTAACTGTAACTTTGATATAGGTTAAGTAGTGAACAGGGGGCTTGAAATAATTACTTTTTAATGGTGATTAATACTTATCGCTGTCCTGATTGTACCTAAGAATCCGTATAGTCCGTATAGTCCGCCAACATTTTGACAGTCAATTATTTAGGGTAATATTTGGGCATGTTAAACAAATAAAACCATAAATAAATGGCAAGACAATCGAGTTTTATAAAGTTGGAAGGTACCATCGGGGATGTTACTTTTTTTAAGGGGAAAAACGGATACCACGCCCGTCAGAAAGGTGGCATCAGCAAGGAGCGAATCATGAACGATGATGCTTTTGAAAGGACCCGCGAAAATTTGGCGGAATTTGCCAGAGCCGCCTCTGGAGCCAAACTTCTCAAAGATGCCTTTAGGGAGATTACCGTGAGGGCCCGTGACCTTCGGACGCACAATAGGCTATATAGCCAGGCGCTGAAGGTACTGAAGACCGACACGCTATCGGATAGAGGGGAAAGAAGAATTGAAAACGGGGAGATGGGACTCTTCACAGGGTTTCAGTTCAGCAACAACTGTATGTTTGAGGCCACCATCTACGCCAAATTCAATGTGGAGGATGATGGGACTGACCTGAAAGTAGCCTTCGACGCGTTTTCCCCGAGGAAATATCTGTCAAGACCCAACGGGGCCACTGATTTCCGGATGTTTTTGGTGGGTACGGGAGTAAACTTCCAAAATGGTGAAAATTCTTCCCAAATCATGATCAGCCCGGTACATAAGCTGAGTATTGATGCCCTGGAGGGCTTGGAGCTCACCGTGGCCAAAAGTGAGGGAGGCGGTGATTTCCAGTTCTTTGCCCTTGGAGTGGAATTTCTCCAGGAGGTCAACGGCAAAACTTATACGCTGAACAACGGCGCCCACAATGCGGCCAAAATAATCCAGGTAATCTAATGGCGCTGCAACTTCATTTGGAAAGGGAGTATTGGCCGGCCGGTACCAATGGCACGCTGACGGTGGAAGACTATAAGCTGGGCAAGTTTATAGAGCTGCCCTGGCGGCGCAACCGGCCCAATGTGAGCTGTATCCCGGAAGGGGTGTATAAACTGGCAAAGCGGTACAGCGAAAAGTGGGGTTGGCATGTCGAGGTGAAGGATGTGCCCAACCGCTCGCTGATCCTCATCCATCCTGCCAATGATGCGCTGCAGCACCTGAGGGGGTGCTTGGCTCCGGTAAGTAAAATCACCGGGGAGGGAAAGGGGAGCAAAAGCCGGGTTGCTTTTGAGAAGTTCAAGGAGATGGTTTATGCAGCAATAGACGGGGGAGAGGAGGTGATTCTGGAGATAAGGAGCTATCCAGACGCTGCTCTCAATCTGTCGCAGTATGAGCTGTCATGGATGGAATAAATCTGTCCATTATGGTAGGGGGGATTATATCCCTCCTCCTTTCTGTCCTTGCTTATTTTCTCCATCTGCTGATATTGGATTTCAGGAAGATGCGGGAGGAGCAAAGGGAGCTCAGGGACCTGTGTGTGTGGCTCAAAGCCGAACAGCGCATTATCAAAGAATGGCTCCGCCCTGAGCGGGTGCGCCGTCAAGACGAAAGAGGGGCGACTGACACCATCTGAACCATGAGTACGGAGCAGCGAAGCCGGAGAGTCCATAAAACGGGTGCGAAGTCGGAGACGTTCCTACAACGGTGCGCTGGGCACTGAGCACTGAGCACTGAGCACTGAGCACTGAGTATTGTGCGCTGTGCACTAGTACTGAAGGTTAAAAAACCGAATGGGCAAAATTGGCTACAATGGCCCGCCAAGATGCTCGATCTGACAACCATGACAACAGCGCCTTTCGATGCGCAGCATCGGAACAGCGGACAACAATGACAACCACGTAATCAGAAACTTTAAACAAACTAGATATGAACGAAATACAACAAAGATGGAATGCGCCTACGCCTCCTTTTTTCAAGAGGATACAGAAGGTGGGTATGGTATTAATGGGAGTGGGTACTGCAATATTGGCGGCGCCCGTGAGTTTGCCGGCCTCGGTCACACTGGTGGGTGGATATATACTCACTGGAGGCACAGTATTGTCAGCAGTGGCCCAGTTTGCCAAGCAGGATGGTGATAATTCCGGTAATTTGACCGGTAACAAAATTATTGACTAATTGTTTGGAGATATAAGACTTAAATTTTAATTTGTAGATATAAACCATTACATTATAATATGAAGAAAGATTTAATTGCATTGATGAATTCTACTGCTGGGCGATTAGGCTTGGCTGATTATCTGGATTTTAAAATGGATTGGATTGGAGGGTATGGGACGTAGAGTAATCCACGCCCAGGACATCATGGAAATAACGGGTAAGGGCCGAACTTACGCCTATGACCTGTTAAGAAAAATAAAGGAATTTTTCAAGAAGTTGCCCCATCAGGTGGTTACTTTTGAAGATTATGCCGAATACCATGGAGTGTCTCTGGCTTCACTACAGGGTTACATGAGTAAATAAAAAGAAAAGTGCAGCTGGTGGAGAGCTTACCTCCAAGGCTGCACTTTTTTGCTATTGGGTTTCTAAACCCAACCGGAGGAATATCCGGTGTTTGGAAAGGTCCACGACCATCCTAAGATGAACCATGGGTTACTGTTTTAGATCCGTTACCTGATTATACTGGGTTTGCATGGAGTAAAAAGACTATAGGCTACTTTGTGCCTTTGGTTGGGGCTTTCAGCAATCATGTTGATCAATGTGGAGCTTCTGGCGTCTTTTCTCGTAATGGAGAATTGTTTTGCTTGTGAATTAGTTATCATAATTTTTAAATTTTAATTGTCCTCAAGTATATGGATTTAATCAATGGAATTTCTTCGAGATCTGTCAACTACGGGTTTCACCGGGTCAACGACATGCTGTATCTGCTATATGTTAAGTTTTGGTATTTACATATTCTGGGTTGGATGTTTTATATCGTGAGCAGTTACCTCAGTACGCCATATTTTGGGGAGGAGTATCTGCCCTTCGATTATGTGTTGCTCAATCTTGCCTTCCTGTTTGTTTTTTTCTATGGGATCAGTTTTATCGTATTTATATGGCTCTGCGTAAGGTGCCCTCCACTCAAGAAACTGTATGGTACCATAATTTTCTACACCATATTTATCATGAGCAAAGTGTGGGTGGATCAAATTTGCCTGGGTTTAGAGGAGGGGTTTTGGGCGCTTTGTGTCCACGAATACTGGAGGTTTCAGCAGTTGGTGGGATGGGCAGGAGGAATCACCCTGGCGGTGATCATCTTTGTGGCCGATTATCACATGGCTGAGATGATAGAGGAAAGGAAGCGGATAGAAATAGACCTGTTGTGCAGCAGGCTGGACCCGCACTTCATCTTCAATTCCCTGCAATCATTTGGTGCTGAGTTGCTTCCTTTTTCGGAAAGGCTGTATAAGAAGATGACCAATCTGGCCGGAATATTCAGGTATGCTGTGGAGGCACAGGGGCATCAGTCCTATCTGTGGCAGGAGATCAAGCTGGTCAAGAAACTTATCAAGACAGCCAGATATGCCCAACGGGGGACCTTGTATATAAACTTGGTAAATGGGGTAGACAAAGACCTGAGCAAGCAGTTGTTTTTTCCAAAGAGAGTGCTGCCCACCTTAGTTGAAAATGTGTTTAAACATGGCTTATTAAGTGACTCTGCAGCCCCTGCTCAGATTACCATGTCTTGTAATATTGAAGAGGAATGGGACTGTGTATTGCAAATTGGGATTACCAATAAATTGAAACAAGGTCAAAAGCATAAGTCTTTTTACCTTGGGCTAAAGGCCTGTAGAAAGATTCTGCAGTATCATTTTAAGGAGAATTTTAGGTTAAATGAACGGGTTGAAAATGATTTATATGTATTGGATTTAATTATTTATTATGGAAAAATTGATGAAGGTAGGGATAGTCGATGATGAAATCGGCTCCCTAGAATTATTGGAGACATTGGTGGGCAGGTTGCCCTATTTTTCGGTGTGCCTGAGCAGCACTGACCCTGTAGCAAGCTTGTCGCAAATACAAAAGGCAACGCCTGATATTATGGTATTGGATGTGCAGATGGCTGGCCTGGACGGACTGGCCTTTGCGTCCGAACTGCAGGCCATGCATATTCCGGTGATCTTGGTAAGTGGCAAAAAGCTCGAAGCCCAGGATCCCTTTGACTTGGAGGTGGTGGACTTTGTGGCTAAGCCTGTCAAAATTGGCAGGCTTACCAAGGCCTTGCAAAAAGCCAAGGAGTGGGTGGATCTTCGCCAGCTGAAAGAGACTACTGCTACTCGTGTCAAACCCAACCAGGATGAATTTCTTATGGTAAGGCACTTTAAATACAAGGGATTTACCAAGCTGAATGTGAGTCAAATTGATTTCATCGTGGGAGCAGGTGACAGGCCGGAAATTATGGTGGAAAATGAAAAATACTACAGCGACAAGAGCCTAAACCTACTGGAGGAGGAGCTTAGGAATTATCATTTTATAAGAATTCATAAGTCTTATTTGGTAAACCTGAGGAAAATTCAGTCTGTCGATCAGGAGCATGTATATTTCCAGCAGAGCTATTATGATAAGATACCTATAGGGAGAACTTATAAGGAGGGTTTTTTGGAGTACTTCCGGGAGAGATATGTGTATTAGGTGTCGGATGTTGGATGGAAAAAGACCGAAGACGGAAGACCGGAGACCGGAGAGGGGAGACG
>NZ_JAHCMY010000026.1:0-17274 GCF_018449405.1 Litoribacter ruber | reverse complement strand
TGAACCTGAGATAATCACCCAGGATTTTGGGTTTTTAGTTGCCGAAGGATATGTGGAATTGGAAGGGAAGTCGACCTTGAAATTGGGCAGGACGGTAACCGTGTATTCAGAGCAGTCCATTAATCCAATCAATAATGCCACCGTATTTCTTGCCGGATCAGAATCAGGAAGCTGGCAATTTGCTTTGGAGGAGGATGGAACATATGCAATGGAGGGCACTTTGCCTAGCGATCAAGATTATCAGCTTCGGATTCAAATTGGGGAGCATGAGCAATATATTTCAGATTGGATGCAGCCAGCCATGGCCCCGCTAATCGAAGGGATGTTTTTCACCCGCGAAGAGGATGGGGTATATATTTATTTGAATAGCCGTGGAGAGGAAAATTATTTTCTGTGGACAACGGAGGAGACATGGGAATATAGGTCGTGGTTTAATCCAATGTATAGATATGACCCCTTTACCAACACTATTGTAGAAAGGGAAAAGAATATAAACCTTTGTTATCAGCGGCTCGAAACGGGAGATATTATTCTCGGCAGTAGTGCACAATCCAGTAGCGGGGAAATATTTGGAGTAGAATTGATGAGAATTCCGCTGTATTCGGAAAAGCTGGGTACACGGTACAGCATAGAAGTGTGGCAAAGGCCTATAGACAAGGATGCCTTTGAATTTTGGGAGTCCATTCGAAAGAATACGGAGGATTTAGGTGATATTTTCAGCCCTCTCCCCGCATTCTTGGGAAGTAACCTAAAAAAGGAAGGTGATGAAGACTACCCCGTAATTGGATATATCAGTATAGGAAAGTCGGAGAAGAAGCGGTTGTTTGTGGAGTTTGTGGACATCATGCCATGGTCTGCCAGAATCTCTGATTACAACCATTGCGTGATGGAACCCGATACTTTACAACCTCATCAATATGCGGATTATTTTGGGAGGCCTGAAGTGGAGGTAGGGTTACCGGTAATTCGGGAAGGAAGAATTATTGGTTGGAACTATACATTTACCAATTGTACTGACTGCCGATTGAGAGGTGGTACTATTGAGAAACCCGATTATTGGGATAATTACTAATGATTTATGAAACGAACCTGCATACTTTTAATTTCACTTTTCCTAGTGGCTACGTCTCAGCTTTCGGCCCAGGATGAGCTGAAGGTTTTCTTGGGAGAGGATATCCTATTATCGGGTGATTATACACAATTAGGGATTTATGTCAGTAGGGATCAGAAGCCCAGTGATGTAAGGGTGGCCTATTTCGAGCTTTTTACAAAAGAAGGCTTGCCGGTAGTTCAGGAAATGGTTTATCTGAAAAATGGTTTGGCTGAGGCTGTTTTGAGATTGCCTGAAAGCATTCAAAGCGGCTATTATTTGTTCAGATCTTATACAAGCGATTCCGATTTCAATAATTTTAAATCATTTCACCAGTCATGGGTAGCTGTAATTAACCCTGATATGCCTCCGGCTATTTTGCCCGATTCTTTATATAATCAAACAGGTTCATCAATAGAAAAAGTGAGTCTACAGGCCGGAAAAAAGGAGAAGGTGATTTTGGATCCAAAAGGTTCGGGAAAGTTGAACTTTGTAAAGGTTTCCCGTCTAATTGAAACCCTTACGGTGCCATCTGAAGTCGAAGTGGTCACTTCTTCCAACATCAACCCCAAGTTTAAAAATGAAAGGGAATTAGCCGGTCACGTGGTTAAAGTGAAAGGACTTCAGCAAGGGGAGCATGTATTCCTGTCCAGCATTGGAAAGGTAAATGACTTGTATTTCGGCGAGGTTAAAGATGATGGATACGCCTATATCTTTATGGATGGGGAAAAAAAATATCACACCTTGCTTCTCCAGTCAACCCAAGTCTCAGGAATTGAAATTGTGTCTCCTTTTTGGGAGTATTTCCCGAAGGTAGAGGATTGGCCGAGCCTGCAAATTACCGAAAAGAGTCTGGAATCGATAAAGGAGATGGCCCTGCAAAAAGAAGTCAAAAAACATTTCTTTTTACCCGACACCACCGATGTGACAAGGGTTCAAAAGATTGCTGATGCCTATGCGATTTATGATTTGGACGACTACAATCGATTTGAATCCTTGGCTTTGACATTTAGGGAATACATCCCAGAAGTATTGATCAGAAATAAAAGGGGGAAAATAGAGCTCCGCATGCGGACTCCTGGGAGTATCACCAAAGAAAACCCTCTCGTGATTTTAGATGGAGTGCCGATTTTTGATATTGATGCCATCAGCAAGTTTGACCCAAAGGACATAAGAAGAATTGAAGTTAGCAACCGCTATTATAAGCTGGGGAGTTTGCAATTGTACGGCATTATCAATTTGTACTCTTTCAACAATGATTTTGCAAATTTCCCCATTGGATCAGAAGTAATGATTTTGGATTATCCGAGTCCGCAGCCCAGTCTTTCATGGAATTTTCCAGAGCATTCAAACAAGCGGAACAGAAGCCCAGACTTCAGGTCGCTGTTACACTGGAATATTACTCAAACAGAGAATAAAACTATAGAAGCCGTCAGTTTCTATACATCTGAATTAGAGGGGTTGTTTTCTGCAGAATATTATTCTTTGGACGATACAGGCAAATGGGTAAAAGCTATTGATTATTTTGAGGTGAAATAAATAAATAGTTAATTTTCCCTCAGATATTTTTAAAATTTAATTAATTAGTTAAATTACCGTGAATTTAACAGCTTATTTATGAGAAAACCTATCTCTTTAGCGATAGCAGGACTTTTTGTGCTTACGCTTGCTTCCTTCTCTAGGCCTAGCAATGGCAATTTGGAAGAACTTACAGAACGCATCATTTCACTTTTACGCAATTACGTAGAGGAAACCCCAGAAGAAAAGGTTTTTCTGCACATGGATAAGGATTATTATGCTGCCGGAGAAGACCTCTGGTTTAGTGTGTACCTTACGGCAGGTAGTCCTGATGTGCTATCACCTTTGAGCAAGGTAGTGTATGTGGACCTTTTGGATAATAAAGGAAAACTGATCAGCCAAAAAACGGTGAAGATGCAAGAAGGTCATGGGTTTGGGGATTTCAAACTTGATCCTTTTTTAGCTGAAGGAGTGTATCATATCAAGGCCTACTCCACTTGGAGCAAAGGTTTTGGTGAAGGGCAGATTTTTGCCAAGGCCATAGACGTCCTTGACCCTTTGAATATGGATTTTCAGCCCCATGCTGATATTTCTTTAGAAACTGAGAATGAAAAAGTCAATTATAAGGCAGATATCTCAGCAGTAAACTCCAGGCTCAAGCCACTTTCAGGCAACCTTTCCTATGAAGTATTAAATAGAAACGGTGTGTTGAAAACCGGAGAAATAGAATTAGGTGAGGGTGGTAAGGCCATGTTAGAGTTTCAGCTGGGCTTGGAGGATGTAAAAAGCCCTACCTTTTTGAAGCTAACTAAGGTCGAGAACGAGGAGTTCAAGATTGAAAGACAGGTGCGCTTGGGGTATCCCTTGGAGGTTGTAGATATGCAGTTTTTACCGGAAGGAGGGGAACTGATTGCAGGGTTACCAAATGTGGTAGCATTTAGAGCGGCTTATCCCGACGGAACGCCAGCAGAAGTTAACGGTGAGATTACCATAGGTGAGGAAAATATTCCTTTTGCTACGAATGTAAACGGATTAGGAAAAGTAAGCCTAAATCCCCAGCCGGGTAAAGGCATGTCTTCAGCCATCATTAAAGATGACGGGAAAAAGGTTAAGGTTTCCATGCCTGAAATAAAAAACAAAGGCATTAATCTTACAGTGGATTCCAGAAACCCGCAACTGTTGAGTTTGCTTATCCAAGCCAGTAATTATGGTGATATTGATCCCCAGATGGAGGGCTTGCTCGTGGTACATGCCAGAGGAAGAATCGGCTACATGCAAAAACTGGATTTGCGTGCAGGTGTGACTGGGGCAAGGGTGCCGAAAAACCAATTGCCAAGTGGCATCAACCAAGTAAGTGTTTTGAGTCCAGAGGGGGTGCCACTGGCAGAAAGGTTAGTTTTCGTCGATTTCGAAAACGTGCCTGAGATTGAAATTGAAGGTTCCAAAATGGACTTTAAGGGCAGAGGAGAGAATTCTGTAAAGCTGAAAATGAATGCCGATGTTTTTGAAGGTGGAAAATACAGTGTGAGTATCACAGATGCCTCTAACCCTCAACTTGGAGGTGGAAGTAATATATTAACCTATTTGAAGTTTGCTTCTGAACTGAAAGGAAACATTTCAGATAAGGATATCTATCAAGATGGCCGTTTGGACGCCAATGCAATTGACCTAATTCTATTGACCCATGGATGGAGAAGGTTTGAATGGGAGGCGGTTTTTGAGCAGCGTTTGAAGAATGATGGCTACATCGAGGAAGGAATAAATGTAATTGGCACCATCAAGCCTAAATCCAAAAGAGCTCTTGCCGGTGGTACAATGAATATTTTTAGTAGGGGTGAGGAAGAGGAGTTTTTGATGGCCGATTTTAGTGAGACTGGTCAGTTTATCATTGATGCGCTGGATTTCCAAGATACGACTACCCTGGTATTGACTGCTGAGGATGGCAAGCATAAAAAAGCCTTGGATATCACCGTCGATCCACCGGTATCCAAATATGAGAACTGGGAAGGCTTTCAGCCCTTATTGAAAAGCCACATCATCAATCCTACATTTAAAGACTATTTGGAGTCTGCAGATAAACAGAGAAAAGCCAACTTTGCATTTGACGATATGGACATTATGGACTTGGATGAGTTTGTAGTGCAGACAAGACAGATTGCCGACGAAAAGGATGGCATTACCAGAATGTATGGTCAAGGGGATAAAATCTTGAAGACTGCTGATATTCCTGGGGTCGAAAGCTACGGGACGATTTTTGAAATGATGATGGGTCGTCTTCCTGGAGTTAGAATTAAGCCGGATATTATGAGTCCTGTGGTGACTATTAGAGGTCAAGGATCTTTAAGTACCCTTCAGCCGATTTTTTTACTTGACAATGTTCAGGTTGATATCGATGTAATCAATACGATTAATCCTCGGGATGTGGATACCATTGAGGCATTTACTGACGGTGCATCCAATGCGATCTTCGGCTCTGCAGGTGCTGGGGGTGTAATTGCAGTATATACCAAACAAGGCGGAAATGCCTATAGTCCAGAAGAAGGTGTGCTTCACACCAAGTACCCGGGGTATTCCACTGCAAGGGAGTTTTATATGCCAAAATACGATGAGGAAAATTCCTCCAAGCCAGATTTCCGTACTACCCTATACTGGAATCCGCTTGTAAGCTGGAATGGAAATGAAGCAGAAATAGCTTTCTACAACAATGATATTTCAGATAAGTTTAAGGTGGTCGTGCAGGGAATCGATCAATTTGGAAGGCTGTCCTATGCGGAGAAGGTGATTGATTGAAATACGGGGTGAAAGTACTACGCTGAAGCAAATGGGCCACTAAGGCCACAAAGTTTACACAAAGTTACCCAAAGGCTCCTTCGCGGAAAGATAAGGGTCAATAGTTTATCCTATTCTCATAATTCTGAAAATCATATTTATTTAGGTTTAATATTTTGATTTAAAAGCTCCAGGGTAAATTCTGGAGCTTTTTTTAATTGTTTACCCAAGAAAGTATTGTAAATTAATAAACATTTAGTTTAATTAGACGTATTAATTTATTAGTACATCCCAGTTTGATTTTTAGAGTTTTTTATGCGTAAAAAGAAAGTAAGTGTTTTCCTTGTAGCGATTTGTTTTATGATTTTCGCCGCCCACAAACCCAAAGACAGTCTCGAGGAGCTTTCCGAAAGAATCATTTCTCTCTTAACCCTCTATGTAGAAGAAATTCCCGAAGAAAAGGTGTTTCTTCATCTGGACAAAAGCCATTACGCGGCCGGAGAAGATGTCTGGTTCAGTGTTTATCTCACCGCGGGAAGTCCCGATATTCCCTCTCCTTTGAGCAAGACGGTCTATGTGGACATGCTGGACAACAGCGGGAAGCTGATTGAGCAAAAGACCATAAAAATCGAGGAGGGGCACGGCTACGGGGACTTTAAACTTCCGTATTTTTTTCCAGAAGGGCTTTATCATCTCAAAGCTTACTCTACCTGGATGAGAGGCTTTGGTGAGGAGCAGGTTTTTTCCAAAGAGATAGAGGTGCTGGAACCTCTGAACATGAACTTTCAGCCACAGGTAACCTTTGAGTTTGGTTTAGGCGAAGAGGAGGGGGATGTAAAATATGTGGGCAACATCAGGGCGGTCGACAAGGATCTCCGCCCGTTGAGGAATAAAAAACTGACATACCAGCTGTTTACCACTAAGCTTATTTTGGGTGAGGGAGACCTGACGCTGGACGCCGAAGGGACCGTAGGGCTTGAACTCTTCCTCAGTGAGACTGATCTGCACACTTCCGTTTTCCTGAAGTTGATGTTTGAGGAAAACGAAAACTTTCAAATCACCAGGCAGTTCCGGCTGCCTTTTCCCGAGAGTGTGATTGACCTGCAGTTTATGCCGGAGGGGGGAGAGATCATAGAAGGCTTTGCCAATAAGGTGGCTTTCCGTGCGGTGTATCCGGACGGCACACCTGCGGAGGTCAAAGGGGAGCTCAGAGGCCCCGAAGGATTTAAGGAGGATTTTGAGACCAATGCAAACGGTCTTGGATTTTTGACCTTCACTCCGGAAAGCCCGGATTATAAAGCCTACCTGCTGACTGAACAAGGAGAGGAATACCCAGTGGAGTTCCCTGCTATCCAGGCCAAAGGGGTGAACCTTATCGTGGATGCCAGAAACCCCGAGATTCTCAACCTGTTGATTCAGGCAAAGGAATATGCTTTTTTTGATGCCTACAAGGAGGGCCTTTTGGTGGTGCATGCAAGAGGAAGGATTGGCCATATGCAAAAACTTAACCTTTCAGAGGGTGTGGCTGGGGCCAGAGTGAATAAAGGCCAGCTTGCTCCGGGAATCAACCAAGTGACTTTTTTCAATAGCGGCGGGCAGCCCTTGGCCGAGAGGCTTGTTTTTGTGGCTTTTGAGGATTCTCCTGCAATCAGGATTGAAAGCGAAACCGTAAATGTGAAGGCAAAAGGCAAAAACTCTCTGAAGCTGAAGATGGATACGGAGATTTTTGAAGGGGGGAATTACAGTGTCAGCATCACGGATGCTTCCGGTCCCATTGATCACAGTGCTTCCAATATCATTACCTATCTGAAGTTTTCCGCTGAGTTGAAAGGAAGGGTTTCCGACCGCGACCTTTTTGTGGACGGGAAGCTGGATCCCGCTGCAGTAGACCTGATCATGCTGACCAATGGCTGGAGAAGGTTTGACTGGCAAAAGGTTTTTGGAGATGAATATAGGAACCAGTTACATATTGAACAGGGAATCAATATAATGGGTGAGGTAAAGCCAAAATTTAAATCGAGAAAGGGCCTGGAAGGAGGTACTCTTAATGTATTTAAAAAAGGCCTGGAAGAGGAGTTTATCGTGGCGGAGTTTTCCGAAAACGGCAGGTTCATCATTGATGCCCTTGATTTCCGGGACACCACTACCCTGGTTTTGTCCGCAGAGGACGGGAGGCAAAAGAAAATGCTTGAAATATCCATCGATCCGCCTTTGTCCAAAGAAGGAAAATGGGAAGAATTTGAACCTCTTTTCAGGAGCCACATCATCAATCCCTCATTGAGGGAGTTTTTGGAAACAGCCCAGGAAAAGCGCAAGGTTGAACTGAATATCACGGGAGGGGATGAGATTTTAATGGAGGAGTTTGTGGTAAGGGGCAACCAAGTTGTAGACGAAGATGATGGGATCACAAGAATCTACGGTAAAGGAGACCATATACTTAGGGCGGCTGATTATCATGATGCCCATGAAAACTACACTATAGCCCAGTTCATTCAAGGAAGGTTGCCGGGTGTATCAGTGATACCGGTTAAAGATGAAATGGGGAACATAGTCATACCTCCCCAATTAACTTTTAAAATCCAAGGTGTATTTGTTCCTCTTACCAAGGGGAATCCTCCTCCCCCTCTGCTTTTTGTTAATAATCAAGAAGTGGATTTTGAGGAATTCAGTGCGATTAATCCTACAGATGTTTTGACTGTAGAAGTGTTTTTGGCCGGACAGAGCAATGCCAGGTTTGGGTCTATAACCGATAATGGAATAATAGCTGTCTATACCAAAGGTGGAGGGGGATTTTATCAATTCTGAAGGGGTGCTCCATATCAAATATTCAGGTTATTCAACTGCACGGGAATTCTATGTGCCTAAATATGACGAGGAAAAATCACCCAAACCGGACTTCAGGAATACTCTTTATTGGAATCCCTTTGTGGCTTGGTCCGGAAATGAAGCGGAAATCGACTTCTTCAACAATGATGTTTCCAATAGCTTCAGAGTGGTCGTGCAGGGAATCGATAAGTATGGAAGATTATCATACGCTGAAAAAATAATTGACTAAAAAAAAACAGCCTTAGATCTCTCTAAGGCTGTTTTTATTAATTTATAAATTTAAGCCACCTGCAACTTCTTAAACTTAGACTTGTCAAATTGCTGCATGGCGTATTTTTCGTCAATAACCAGCTCTTTAACTGTCTTGTCAGATGGCAATTCGTACATGGCATCTGTAATGATGGCTTCGCAAATGGAGCGAAGTCCACGGGCGCCGAGGTTGTATTCCATTGCTTTCTCCACTATATAGTCGATACCACTTTCCTCAAATGTAACCTTGACATTCTCCATTTCAAGCAGTTTTTCGTATTGCTTGGTCAAGGCGTTTTTAGGTTCGGTCAGGATGCTTTTCAAGGCGGCCTTGTCCAATGGATCCAAGTGGGTAAGCACTGGCAATCTGCCGATCAATTCCGGTATAAGGCCAAAGGATTTCAAATCAGGCGCTGTCACATACTGCAGCAGGTTGTCTCTATCCAGCTGGTTGAATTCGGTTTTCTTGGAGAATCCAAGTGGCTGAGTGTTGAGTCTGTTGGCAATATGTCTGGCAATACCGTCAAAAGCACCACCACAGATGAAGAGGATGTTTTCGGTATTTACCGCTATCATCTTTTGGTCTGGATGCTTACGTCCTCCTTGTGGCGGCACATTTACTACGGTACCTTCCAACAGCTTCAATAAGGCCTGCTGTACGCCTTCTCCACTCACATCTCTGGTGATGGATGGATTGTCTGATTTTCTTGAAATCTTATCGATCTCATCAATGTACACAATCCCTCTTTCTGCCGCTTCTACGTTGTAGTCAGCCGCTTGTAGCAATCTGGTCAAAATGCTTTCCACATCTTCGCCCACATAACCAGCTTCAGTAAGTACAGTAGCATCTGCTATACAGAAAGGCACCTCTAAAACCTTAGCCAAGGTTTTGGCCAAATAGGTTTTACCCGTACCTGTATCACCCACCATTATGATATTGGATTTCTCAATCTTGATTTCATCATCAGTATTGATTTTTTGGTCCAATCTCTTGTAATGATTGTAAACGGCTACAGAAAGCACTTTTTTGGCGTCCTGCTGGCCGATCACATAATTGTTAAGGTACTCGGTAAGCTCCTTTGGTTTTTTAAGCTTAAACTTGAATTTCGAGTCGTACTTTTTGGTTTTTTCCTCTTCACCAAGAATTTGGTTAGCCTGTTCGATACAGTGATTACAGATATGCGCTGAAATCCCTGAGACCATTAGGTCCACATCCTTTTTATTCCTCCCACAAAAGGAGCATGTAACTTGAGCCATGGTTTATTTCTTTCTAACTAATACTTCGTCGATAAGGCCGTATTCCTGGGCTTCAGGGGCTCTCATCCAATAATCTCTGTCACTGTGCTTTTCGATCTCTTCGATATCTTTACCAGAATGAAGGGCAAGGATTTCATATAGCTCCTGCTTAAGGATCAAGATCTGGCGAGCTGTGATTTCAATATCGGAGGCCTGCCCCTGGGCACCGCCGAGTGGCTGGTGGATCATCACTCGAGAGTGAGGCAATGCAGAACGCTTGCCTGCAGCACCTCCTGCCAACAATACCGCTCCCATAGAAGCAGCTAAACCGGTGCAAATAGTTCCCACTTCAGGAGCAATATATTGCATGGTGTCATAAATACCTAATCCGGCATACACGGAACCACCCGGGCTATTGATGTAGAGAAGGATATCTTTCTTGGCATCTACAGACTCCAAAAATAGCAATTGAGCGGTGATGATATTGGCAATATGGTCATCTACTTGGGTGCCCAAGAAAATAATTCTATCCATGATCAACCTTGAAAAAACATCAATTTCGCGGAAATTCGTAGGTCTTTCCTCAATTACCGACCTCGTCATGTTCTCGATATGGCTGGTATATTGGTCAAAAGCTGTACCGCTCACTCCCTGGTTATGAATGGCGTATTTTCTGAATTCGTCTTTGTTAATCATGCGTTGTAGTTTTAAGTCTATACAAAAATAAAAAAAGCCCTTAAAAAAGGACTTTTTATTAACGAATATATTGACAATTAGTTTGCCAAAAGCTCCTTGAATTGATCAAGGCTAATTTTTTCTTCTTTCATCTTGATCTTCTCTCTTACAAAGCCCAAAACTTTCTCGTTTTGTACTGAGGTCAGCATCTGCATGTAGTTCTGACCTTCGTTGCCTTTAAGATAGTTATCAACGAACATGTCCATGTTGTCTTCCATTTGGGCACCTAAGCCAGAAGAAGCCAATTGCTCACGGATCATTTCTTTAGTTTTCTCGATTACCTCTTCGTGCTCAGCTTTGATCTCATTGTCTTTGGCGATCTTGTTGGAGATCAATGACCAAACCAATTGCTTAGCGTACATAGGGTATTCCTTGGCGATATCTTCCTCGCTTACATTCTCATTGGCCTTGCCCAACCACTCTTTCAAGAAGGTTTCTGGCAATTCAATGTTAGCCGTATCTACTAATTTATCCTTGATTTGCTCTTCAGTGAAGGTTTTGGTTTCTCTGTCATAGTTTTCAGACATGATTTCCTTCACCTTGTTTTTGAACTCCTCTTCAGTGCTTACTTCATTTGGTCCAAATACTTTGTCAAAGAATTCTTGATCCAATTGAGCTTCCTCAGTTCTGTTGATGTTTTGAACTGTGAAGGTGTAAGTACCTGAAATTTCGGCAGCCTCTTCTTCTGACATGTCAAGTACTTCAGCAAGATCAGTTTTGATAGCTTTAGAAGGATCAAATTCAATCACCGCGCCTTTTTCAACACCGATGAATTTCTTTACTGATCTACCGTCCATTTTAGATAGGGGAAGGGATAGAGTCTTCTCAAAAGAACCGTCAGCAGATTTTAAGTCCCCGTAAAGGAAGTCGTTTTCTTCGCTTACCTCAGGGTTGGTCATCTTGCCATACTGCTTCTTAAGGTTTTCGATCGCTTCGTTCATCACCTTGTCGTCCACTTCAATAGAGTAAGCGGTAGCTTCAAGAGATTCGTCAAGCTTGATGTCTACATCTTCAACGAAACCTATTTTATATTCGAATTCAAATTCCTTCTGGTTCTTCCAATCAATGTTTGCAGCACTTTCCACTACCGGAAGCGGCTCGCCCAAAATACGGAAAGGCTGTTCCTTGATATATTCATTCAGCGAAGAAGAAAGGATATCGTTGATCTCATCTACCAGCACAGAAGTGCCGTAAAGGTTTTTCACCATAGAAATGGGAGCCTTACCTGGACGGAAGCCCTTGATATTGGCCTTCTTGGCATAGTCCTTCAGTTTTGCATCAACTTTTGGTTGATAATCTGCTTCAATTAAATTAATTTTAATGGAAGCTTCATTTGCAGAATGCTTATCTAATTTGATTTCCAAGGTAGTATTGATTATAAGTTTCTATGAATGAACTAAAAACCCTCAACCTCGATCCTGAGTTGTGTCAGGACCGTGATCGAGGGTCTGTAAGTGCGGATGAAGGGACTCGAACCCCCATGCCTCGCGGCGCTAGATCCTAAGTCTAGTGCGTCTACCAATTTCGCCACATCCGCGTCTCTAATGTGAGTGCAAAGGTAATAAAGAAATTCTTTCTGGCAATAGTTAGAGGAATAAAATCCGATAAAAATTTGAAAAAAAATCACCCAACATACCGGCTCCAATTTGTGTTGGTTTACTATTTGTTTGAAAATGAGCTTCTTGTTTACAAGGTTTAAAAATATGCAAATCACCCCTATCAATAAAAAAAGTTTTGTTATAACTTCGATTATATGATTAAAGTAGATCTAGAGTTAGAAAGGAAAGAAATTCTAAAAAGATATAGGAAGTTATTACGGATGGCTAAGCCGGTATTAAAGCCAGGAGATGCCAAAATTATCAAGAAAGCTTTTAATGTATCCAGTGAGGCCCACAAGGAAATGCGACGCAAATCCGGGGAACCTTATATTTACCATCCTTTGGAAGTTGCTCTGGTCTGTGTGGAAGAAATCGGACTTGGCACCACCAGTATCGTGGCGGCCCTGCTCCACGATGTAGTAGAGGATACCGAGTGGGAGCTGGAGGACATCCAAAGGGAGTTTGGTCCCAAAGTAACCCAGATCATTGATGGGTTGACCAAAATTTCCGGGGTATTTGAGTATGGTAGCTCCCAGCAGGCGGAGAATTTCCGAAAGATGCTGCTTACTCTTTCGGATGATGTAAGGGTGATCTTGATCAAACTTGCCGATAGACTTAATAACATGCGTACTCTGGAGAGCATGCCAAGGCACAAGCAGCTCAAAATTGCCTCCGAAACCATGTATCTCTATGCCCCTTTGGCGCATAGACTGGGTCTATATGCCATAAAATCGGAGCTGGAGGATCTTTACTTGAAGTATACCGATACAGAAACCTACGATTTCATCTCCCAGAAAATAAGTGAGACAAGGCTATCCAGAAATCGGTTTATTAAAAACTTCATCGCTCCGATAGAAAAAGAATTGACTTCCCTGAATTTTAATTATAATATAAAAGGAAGGCCCAAGTCTATCTATTCTATCTATAATAAAATGAAAAAACAGAACATTCCCTTTGAGGAGGTATATGATCTGTTTGCTATCAGAATAATTATAGATACTCCCTATGAAAATGAAAAAGCGGATTGCTGGCAGGTTTACTCCATAGTGACAGATTTTTACAGGCCCAATCCCGACCGATTGAGGGACTGGATCAGTACCCCGAGGGCCAACGGCTACGAATCCCTGCATACCACCGTGATGAGTAACACAGGGCAGTGGGTAGAGGTGCAGATCCGAACCCAGAGAATGGACGATATCGCCGAAAGGGGATATGCTGCCCACTGGAAATACAAGGAAAAGGACTCTCCTGGTAAAGCAAGCAGGGGACTCGATGAATGGATCACCCAGGTGAGGGCTCTGATGGAGACCAATGACGGTTCTGCAATTGAGTTCATGGATGATTTTCGCAGCAACCTGTTTCATGACGAGGTATTCGTATTTACCCCTAAGGGTGACCTAAAAGTGTTGCCGTTTGGGGCTACTGCTTTAGACTTCGCATTCGACATCCATACTGAGGTAGGGGCAAAATGCATAGGCGCCAAGGTGAACCAAAAACTGGTAAGCATAAGCCATCCCTTGAAAAATGGTGATCAGGTGGAGATTTTGACCTCCAACAAACAGAAACCGAATGAGGATTGGCTAAAGTCGGTGGTGACTTCCCGGGCTAAGGCCAAAATCAAAGATGCCCTTCGGGAGGATAAAAAGTCGGTCATTTTGGACGGTAAGGAGATCGTCCAAAGAAAGCTAAAGCAGATGAAGATGGATTTCTCCTCTGTGGCAGTAGAACAACTGAGAGCTTTTTTTGAAACCAAAACGCCTAATGAGTTTTATTATAAGGTAGGGAAAGGGATAATTGATCCAACTTCGATCAAAAGCTTCAAGGAGTTTAAAGACAATAAGAAGGAGAAGAGCAAATCAGAGAGTGCGCATAAAATCGTCGATGAGCCTTCTTTTGTCAAGGAGATCAAAAACCTCAAAGGCCCAAGCCACGACCAGTTATTGATAGGGGAGGATATGGATGTGGTGGATTACATTTTGGCAAAATGCTGTAATCCCATCCCTGGAGATGATGTTTTCGGTTTTGTCACAGTCAATGAGGGCATCAAGATCCACCGTACCTCCTGTCCAAATGCCCTCGAGCTTCTGTCCAACCACGGAAATCGGGTGATAAAGGCCAGGTGGACGAGTCAGCAGGAAATTGCATTTCTCGCCGGCCTTAAAATAGTGGGTACCGATAGGGTAGGTTTGATCAATGACGTCACCAAGGTTATTTCAAATGAATTGAAGGTCAACATGAGGTCCATCACCGTGGATTCTGACAGTGGGATTTTTGAAGGTTCTATTAAGTTATATGTTCACAGTACTCAGCATCTCGACAACCTTATTAGAAACCTCATGAAGGTAAATGGCGTAATCAAGGTTACTCGCTTTGATTAGATGGAATCTTTTCTGGTTTTCTCATGTATATTTGTAGAAATAACAATCTAAATAACGAATGGCCCTGAACGAAACCCTCTTTGAGGAGGTGAAAAAAATCTTTACAGCCTATCTAGAGAACAAAAAGCTAAGGAAGACTCCCGAACGCTATGCGATTTTGGAGGAAATCTATGGTAGGGGAGGCCATTTTGATGTGGAGTCCCTTTACATCAGCATGAAAAACAAGAACTACCGCGTCAGTAGGGCCACTGTATATAATACGTTGGACCTTCTGGTGGAGTGCGACTTGGTGACCAAACATCAGTTTGGCAAAAACTTGGCTCAATATGAAAAGTCCTATGGGTACAAGCAACACGATCACTTGATCTGTACGGAATGCCACCAAGTGATGGAATTCTGCGACCCGCGCATTCAGAATATTCAAAATACGGTAGGAGAGGTTCTTAATTTTAATATCATCCACCATTCATTAATACTTTACGGAAATTGTAACAAGGAAAACTGCGAAAACAGACCTGCATATGAAAGTTAGCTATGACGCCATCAAAGAGGATGGCTTATTGATTTTGAAAATTAAAGGCGATTTAATAGGGGATGAAATTGGTCCCAGGTTGGTAGAGGTAGTTTCGGACGCAGTAAATGACAAGATTAAAGTTTGTATAATCGATCTAAAGGATGTGAGGTATATCAGTTCCAGTGGAATAGGGGTGCTGATTACCATGCTTACCAAGATGAGAAATGCCGACGGCGAAGTTTATCTCACTTCACCGTCAGAACATGTAAAGAAGCTTTTGATCATCACCAAGCTGAATAATATTTTCAATGTTTTTGATTCCGTAGAGGAGGCCAAGGAGAAAATTGGAGCTTGAAATATGGGATTTTAGTATTCTATAGAAGCCTTGTTTCATATGAAGCAGGGCTTTTTCAATTTTGGGGCAATAGGCCTTCAGGGCATTTTGAAAATAATAAATACCCGTTTTTCCTTGTAATATTTTCAATGAATCGCAAACTTCACGCCTCAAAAGAAAATAATCTACTTCAAGATAATTATATAAAATATGAAAATGGACGTTCTTTTAGGTCTACAATGGGGTGATGAAGGAAAAGGGAAAGTGGTAGACTACCTTGCTCCAAAGTACAATGTGGTTGCCAGATTTCAGGGAGGTCCAAATGCGGGCCATACATTGGAGTTTGACGGTATCAAACACGTGCTGCATCAAATCCCGAGTGGTATTTTTAGAGAAAACCTGAAGAATATTATCGGTAACGGGGTGGTGCTGGATCCTGTGGTGCTTAAAAGAGAGATTGAAGGCCTTGGCAAATTCAACATGTCCGTCAATCAAAACCTCTTCATCTCTAAGAAAGCCACCATTATTATTCCTACCCACAAATTGCTGGATGCAGCTTATGAAAAATCCAGAGGGGAGAATAAAATTGGCTCTACGTTAAAGGGGATCGGCCCAACTTATCAAGATAAAATCGGAAGAGTCGCCTTGAGGGTAGGGGATATCTTAAGCCCTGACTTTGATAAAAAATACACTGAGCTTGTCAACAAGCATAAATCTGTCCTAGGATTCTATGAGTACGACCTCAAAGATCTGCCTGAGTTAGAAAAAGCGTTTTTCGATGCGGTTGAGTTTTTCAGAGGCTTAAACCTTATCGATAGTGAATATGAGGTAAACGAGGAGTTGTCAAATGGGCAAAGGGTTTTGGCAGAAGGAGCTCAAGGCTCTTTGTTGGATATTGATTTTGGAAGTTATCCCTTTGTGACCAGCAGCAGCACGATGACTGCAGGGGCTTGTACTGGTCTTGGTGTAGCGCCTTCGGTTATTGGGGAGGTCTTCGGTATATTTAAGGCGTACTGCACAAGGGTTGGTAGCGGACCGTTCCCTACGGAATTGTTTGATGAGGATGGTGAAAGGATGAGAAAAGAGGGGAATGAGTTTGGTTCCACCACTGGTCGTCCCCGCCGATGTGGCTGGATTGACCTGCCTGCTCTCAAGTACAGTATCATGATCAATGGCGTTACGCAATTGTTTATGATGAAGGCTGACGTGCTTAATATTTTCGAAAATATTAAAGTATGTACTCATTATGAGTTGCCAGATGGCTCAAAGATCGACAAGTTGTCATTCGAGATTTCAGAAATAGACGCCCAGCCGGTTTATCAAACCCTAAAAGGCTGGAACTGCTCATTGGCAGAGGTAAATAAGTATGAGGATATGCCTCAGGAGCTAAAGGAGTATGTTTCGTTTTTGGAAAAAGAATTAAATGTGCCGATTAAAATGGTTTCCGTGGGCCCTGATAGGACCCAAACGATTATGAAATGACCCCAGAACCGGCCTTCGGCCGGTTCTTTTTTTTGTCTCTTTGGAAACTTTTTGAGCGGCGATAAACTTTTTAAAGGTGATCTTCAGGTAGTTTAAGAAAACCCGTAACTTTATTCTCTGCAAACTGTTGCCAAATCCATAAAGGTTGTGCACCTTTGCATTCCCAAACGAGGGGAATGAGAGCTGAAATAAGAAGAATAGATAAGATTTATCTTTGATTGTCCACTCAAAAAGAAATAAAATTTTATTTGAGATTGGTTTTGAAAATAAAATTTTTCTTCTCACCTTTGCAAACCCAATCGGAAAGAGGGGTGTCGGAAGAGAAAGTTCTCCGGATGAAAAATTGAAATACTGCAAAACACGGATAAAAATATTACAAATTTTTTCCCTGGAAATTTTGCGGTTTTAAAAAAAGGAATTACCTTTGCAACCCGTTCGAAAGCGATCGGGAAAAAAATTAAGACACGGGTTTGAAAAACAGCCGCTATAAGCAGGAAAGCCTGCTTGAAAGTTCTTTGAAGTACTGTAAGACAAAATACGACAAA
>NZ_JAHCMY010000025.1:0-24157 GCF_018449405.1 Litoribacter ruber | reverse complement strand
GTTTAGGGGTTTAGAAAAGCGCGAGGCGACGCCAAAAATGAAATGGGTAACGAAGGACACAACTTGTCCCGAGTAGCGGAAAGTCTTTTAGCTACTAAGGCCCGAAGGTGCTAAGTTTATTTACAGAAGATGTTTTGCCACAAAGGCCCTAAGGCGCTAAGTTTATTTACAGAAGGTGTATTTGCCACTAAGACGCCAAGTCGCCAAGTTTATTTGCGGAAGTTGTTTTGCCACGGAGGCCAAAAGTCGCCAAGTTTTCTTTGGGTCTTGGCGTCTTTGTGGTTAGATTTTTCACTAAACAGCTTTGTGCTTACCCAAAAAAAATGGATTGAAAGTGCCAATGCCATGAGATTAGTTTAAAAAGAGGGAGATACGGGTCGATCATAAAGACAGAGTTGGTTTGAAATAATATTTTTAACTTTAGGTAACAAGTGGATCAGCTTCCGTTAATCAGCTATACGATAAGCGCCCTCTGCCCGGCTACCTGGGAATGAAATAGGGAAAGGATTATTCAGGATGGAAAGCTGATCTTGTGCTCCAGCTACCGGTTTTTATCTTTTTAAATAAATTTTTGATAGGTATGGCTAAAAGCAAAATAATTGATATTGAAGGAAATAAGATTTCCATAATTTCTCAGGATCAAGATGATTTTATTTCACTTACGGATATGGCAAGGAGCCAATTGCAGGAGGTAGTCATTATTAAATGGCTGAGTTTAAAAAGTACTATTGAATATCTGGGAGAGTGGGAGTCCCTATACAACCCTGATTTTAATTATACCGAATTCGGTACAATTAAAAATGCAGCAGGAAGTAACAATTTCGTTTTGTCTGTGAAAAATTGGCTGGAACTTACCAATGCCAAAGGGCTAACCGCAAAAGCGGGTAGATATGGAGGTACGTTTGCCCATAAGGATATCGCCTTTCATTTTGGGATGTGGATAAGTCCAAGATTTCAATTGTTATTAGTAAAAGAATATCAGCGGCTTAAGGAAGATGAAAGCGATCGGTTAAGGTTAAAGTGGGATTTTCACCGAACTCTAGCCAAAGTAAATTATCACATCCATACGGACGCCATCAAGGAGAACCTTGTTCCTTCGGAAATCACTAAACATCAAGCCTCTCAAATCTATGCCAGTGAAGCCGACGTCCTCAACATGGCATTGTTCGGAAAAACAGCTAAGGAATGGCGTTTAGGGAATCCGGAAAAGAAAGGAAATGTCAGAGATTACGCTATTATTGAACAGCTTGTGGTCTTGTCTAATATGGAGAGCACTAATGCATTACTGATTCACCAAGGAATAGGACAAGGCGAACGTTTGGTGCAGCTCAACCAAATGGCCATTACGCAGATGAAATCCCTGCTGATCCATAAAACAGCCGTCAAGAAGTTGAAATGAAGTCGAAGAGCAGATTGGTTGCCACCAAGGCCCAAAGGCGCAAAGTTTATTTACAGAAGGTGTTTTTGCCACAAAGGCCCTAAGGCGCTAAGTTTATTTACAGAAGGTGTATTTGCCACACAAGCCCGAAGGCCCAAAGTTTATTTGCAGAAGTTATTTTTGCCACAAAGGCCCTAAGGCGCTAAGTTTATTTACAGAAGGTGTATTTGCCACAAAAGCCCGAAGGCCCAAAGTTTATTTGCAGAAGTTATTTTTGCCACAAAGGCCCGAAGGCGCCAAATTTTATTTGCGACTTGGAGTCTTAGTGGCTAGATTTTTCTTTGTGCCTTGGCGACTTAGGGGCTAGCTATTCTTTCTAAATTTTTCTTTGTGCCTTGGCGTCTTTGTGGCTAATATCTAAAAAATACCCTGATCACGGTATTGCGGGGGAAGTGGAGCTGAGCGTGGAGCGCTGGGCACTGTGCACTGAGCACTGCGTAAAGAATCCACGCTGGTTTTTAATCTTTTCCTCCACGGTTTTCTCCACACCACTGTGGAAGAAACTGTGTAGAATAGTTTCAAAAAAGGTTGTTAGGGAGTCTTAGGTTCCTACCCCATTACTTCTTCTTCCAACTTCCTTCCCCTCTTCTTAATACTATTCATAAATGCTCCAGCAACCTCGTCTGATAAACCAAGGTTTTGGAGCCAGCTTTTTAACTCCCGAAAAAGGTCTTGATAGGAGTGGCGGTTGTGGGAACCAAGGGTATAACGCTTGTATATCCACTGCTCTATATCGTCGTTTTGGTAGAGATTTAGCTCCTCTTTTTCCTTTAATGGTTGTAAGGAAACCTGTTCTTCTGATTCTGGTAAATAGAGTCCAAATTCGATTTTGCCCTCTCCGATTTGTTCTGGGACGTCCTCAGGAAAAACCATGTAAATCCACATGGGTTTAAGTTCCCCGGATAACTCGGGCTTCAACCAACGACTTTCCCCTACAAAATAATCCTCAAGCAGATGGTGATCGCCTGGGTTTTTCTTCCAGCATTTCTTTTTCAAGTACTTTTCCAAACCCTTTACACCTTTTTCTTCCAACAATTTATCTATCTGAAGCTGCTTGTACCAGTGAGTAATGAGGTCCAAAGACCTGTCTCGGATGAGTTCAAATACTTTCACCCCATCATTATTAAGGTCGGTCATATCAGCTGTGCTCCATTTCTTTTTACAACAGGACCATTCTAAAAATAATTGACCATTTGACTTTGGTCCATCAAACAGGTCTGGAAAGTTCTCGCGAAACGATTTGAGAGATCTGTGATTGGGGTCCTCCCCGTTACAATAGAATTTGACCTTGGGAGTTTTGTTACTGTCCATGCGATTGAGGGCGTAGGGCCAGGCTCTTAAATTTCCAATCGAATTGTACCAATCATAAAGAATAGGGGCAACCTTCCGTTTTCTGTGAAAAAATTCGTAAGGATAAATATGATCCCAGTCAAAAGGTTGATTGGTGTCCTCTAAAATGTAATGCTCATCCGAAAATAGCTTGGCTAGGAATGCCCTCTGGTTATACAAGACCAAACTTTTGTTATTTAGTACTCTATGGATTAAGATGTCGAACTCCCAAGCGGTCTTTTTGTTGAATCTGTCTATAGTATTGGTGTTTTTCCTTAAACTACCAGACTTGATGGTTTGGATAATCTTTAAACCTGGGATAGCAGGCAAAACATCATTCAACTGCGCCCTTTGCAGCAGGCTGGAAGACCAGAAAAACTCTGAATCTGTTTTGAGCAAGGGCTGGATTTGCCGAAGAAGTTTGTTGTATTCCTGTTTTTTCACCAGCCAATGTAACAGTGAAATTATTCCCAATGCTCTCCTGTGTAAATCCTTATCTTTCTCCAGATCGTCTTTTTCGATAGTGGTTCGGTAAAAAAGGATGAAAAGGAGTTCCGGTGCCAATTGCCGGAAAATGGGGAAGGGAAAGCCGAAAGGAAGGCTGACACCGTTGTAAACCAAAAGATTTCTGATTCTCAGGATTTGCTCCCCGTCTATTAAATCTTTTAAAAAGAAAATAAAGGGTTCGGCCTCTTGCTGGATCCTTTTCTGAAAATCTTTGGGCTTAATCCTTAAACCAATATTGCTGCTGGATTTGGCTTTTTGCAGCAGAAAAAGCCGATATGCAATCATGATGAAGTGCTGTGGTGGGCTGAAGTTGCCGCATGCTTTTTCCAGCTGGTTTTGTAAATCGGGTGATAGGTGGGCCTTGAGTATGGAATAATTCAATTCATCAGCGCTTAAGGGGGTACCACTGGAATTCAGCCTCACAAAAAGATTTTCCAGATCATCTATGCCTCTTTGCTCCTCGTCTTGGGAAGTGGAAAGGTAGACAAAGGGGATCTTTTGTTTAGTAAGACATTCTTGGAAATGGTCAAAGTAGTCCTTAGCTTTATCATTAATGGCTTCTTTGGTTTTTGCTTCATTATCATCTTCTTCTAGTTTAGCAGCCAAGAGAGATGGATAATGGCACCAATCCTGCAATTTTTCAATGAATTCACTGGAATCCTTGGTGGAAGTGAAAAAGCTCAAGGGGATGGGAAAAACTGCTTCATAGGGGTAGAACTCATTTAAGTCCGCCTTTAAATAATCCTGCTGCTTGTACTTCTTCAAAGCCTCCCGGATATTGGAGGCTGTAAGGCGTTTTTTGTTGTCTGCTAGCTGGTAACCCCAAGGATGGGACTTGGTAATGACACGGAAAACATACTTCCTGGAATCCCCATCAGGCAAAGGCTTTGGGTCGATATCGACAAATATCTTGAGGTTTTTTTCTGAATCCCGAAAAGTACCATCGTTGAAGGCTAGGCTTATGCAAGTGGCCCGTTGCTGACCGTCCAAAAGTAGCTCCAATGAGTCATCCATTTGCGTTGGTTTGGAGATCACAAACGAGCCCACGGGATACCCTCTTAACAGCGAATCCCAAAAATCCTCAATTTGATGCGGCCTCCATGCAAATCCCCGCTGAATGTTGGGCAGTTTGATGCTTGTGAGAGCTGATGGTAACTCGGCTAAAGAGATAAATTTGGAATCGGTCATAGAGGTAATGAATAAAAATGAAATAAATTCGAAAAAGGGAGATTTTTAAAACTAAGGAATCTATAGCGAAATATCAATGGCAGGGGAACTGGGCGGCGCTGAGAATGGAGCACTGAGCGCCAGGCATTAGGAGCCCGCGTCCCATTTGTCCTTTAAACCCCATCATCCATTAAACCTTTTTCATAATCCCTTAAATTTTCCCACTTTTAAGCAAAAATACCCTGATCGCGGTATTGCAGGGGGAGGGGGAATGGGGTACTTTAGCGGAGGCAGTGGAAATAAGTGTGCCCAAGGTAAATATATCCTTCTGATGGAGGCTGATTAGTTTACCGGTATGGTCAAGTAACAATACGGGTAAGTAATTTAGACACTTAACAGCAACAAATGAAGAACATTGAAAAATATAAAAAGGACTTACAATTCTTAATAGAAAAAGGAGATAAATTGGATAATTCTATAAAATATGAGTGTTATCCTGAGAATATTGAAAGTCAAATTAAAGCTGCCTTTAAGGACGACAAAAAAGTTAAAGAGTATATTCAAAAGATGCTTCCATTTAATAAGGAATATCAAAGTTGGTATTCTGAATCGCTTGTATTGATTAAACAACTATTGCCTGACAGACACAGTGACTTTGTAAGGTTATATGAAAAGCCTAAGACTCGAAAAACTATTGCGTATGGGAATTATGTGATGGAAGATTATTTACAAAATTTAGTTGTTAAAAGTAGCTTTGGTGATAAAAAAGTTGGACCTGAAGCCGCTATAAATCAATTTGAGCAACAATTAAATATCTTAAAGTCAATAGAGAGACGATTTGAAAGTACCCTTTTTGACATACGACAGTTGGTTCAGGCAGACTTGTTCGACAGTGAGCTAGAAGCAGCAAAAGAACTCAATAAAAACAAATTTAAAAGGGGGGCAGGAGCAATTGCAGGAGTTGTTCTTGAAAAACATCTAGGACAGGTATTGACTAATCATAATTTAAAATCAACTAAAAAGAACTCTTCTATTTCAGACTTTAATGACATTTTGAAATCCGCAGATGTTTATGATACTCCAACTTGGAGGAAAATTCAGCATTTAGGAGACATAAGAAATTTGTGTGACCACAATAAAACAAGAGAGCCCACAAAAGTAGAAGTAGATGAACTAATATCAGGCGTGGAAGCAATTATCAAGACAATATACTAGAAAACCTACTTCTAAAAGGGGTTTGGCAAAGGAGAATGCCTGCCCCTACCACGGGTTATACTTCATGTAGAAATAGAGAAATATTATGAATAGCCTCTAAAACTCTGCCCACCCTCACCCACCTCATCCCCATAGAAGCCGTACAGGAGCGGGATATTGATTTGCTGATTTTGGAGGAGCTGATTTGCAATCCGGGTTTTGTGCAGTGGATGGTGGGGAAGACTGGTGGAAATGGGAAGGCTATTGATTTTGTTTGGGCCTGGCATTCCCTCTGCCAGGAAAACCTGGGGGAAAGTGATGTGGTGTTTCAGGGGAAGATGGGGGGAGGACGATGTGCTTTTTTATGTCGAGAACAAAATCAACGCTGGGGCTACAGCACCTACAGGCCGAACGGTATAGGCAGCGAGGGGAGGTCAGCGTAAGGGATGGCGTCTGCAGCCGCTATTTCACTATTTTGGTAGCTCCCCAAAGGTACTTGGACGGAAAGGGAGGCTTTGACTTTACGCTTTCCTATGAGGCGATTGAAAACTGGTTCCTCGATCAAGGGGAATTGGGTGCAAGGGGAAAATACAAGGCCAAGGTACTGAAGTCAGCCATTGAAAAACAGAGGCGGGGCTATGTACCTGTTCCCAACGACATGGCCACCCGCTTTTGGTGGTCCTACTATGGCTATGTGCAGGAAAATTACCCTTTTCTCAATATGCTCAGGCCTCAGGAAACCGTCCCGAGTGGATCCAGCTTTTTTACTTTCAAACCAGAGGCCCTTAATTTGGATAAAGCGGATTGGATTTATCACAAAGGCTATGGAGCGGTAGGCCCTACAATTTACAGGATAAGGAGGACAGCTGGACGAACTGATTGAACGTTATCGCCACACGCTTAGGGATGGTATGAAGCTAGTCATAACAGGCAAATCCGCTTCTCTTTTAATCAAGGTTCCCAGGATTGAAGTTAGGGAGGATTTTGAAGAGCAGCTGCCAAAAGTAGAGGAGGCTTTGCAGAGGGTGAAGGAGGTGTATGAGTGGGGGAGGGAGAATTTATAACGCAATAAATTTTTAAATATGACCAAGTCAATTTATGATGATGATTTTCAACTTCAGAAAGAGGATCATTCTTACCATTACCAAGAAGAATTAACCCCAAAGCTAGATGCTTTAAAACAGCCTTTCGATCAAGGGGTCATCAATGAAATAGTCCTCTGGAAGGTAAATAGGTATGCAGGGGTTCAGAAGGAAACCTTAGGCCTGCTCAACCAAATTGATTCCGATGCCAAGGAAATGGATGAAGACCTGACAAGGGAGGTCTTAAAGGGTTTACTGAAAACAAAAGGGATTCAGCTTCCCATGGCTTCCACCATCCTGAGGTTTAAAAACAAAAATGTTTATCAGATAATAGACCAGCGGGTCTATAGGATTATCTATTCCGGGGAAACTTTGAAAACCCCCACATACTGCAGTGAAAGAAGTATTCAGTCACAAATCGAACTGTATTTTAAATATCTTACAGACCTTCATAAAGCTTGCGAAAAATTAGACATCCCATTTGAAGCATCGGATAGAATTCTCTATATGGCTGATAAGCGGGTGAATAAGGATAGCTCCCTTGCTAAATAATAGCAGTTAAGTTTGACAGCAATCTTTTGATTCCTTCACAATTCTGCTTATTTTACTTAAATCTTTAATTTTTCTGAATATGTACCTAATTGATACCCAAACCAATCGAATCAAAACGCTTGCAAAAAAAACATTTTTAGATCTTGGTTTTAAAGAGCGGCAGCATTTGCAAGAATGGCTTGCCAATAAGCCGGAAGCACTTGGAGAAGAACTATTGTTAATTCAAAAGGAATTTGATGGATTTAATGATACCAATGAAAGACTTGATCTGCTTGCCTTGGATAGGGAGGGGAACCTGGTTGTCATTGAAAACAAGCTTGATGATACAGGAAGGGATGTTACGTGGCAGGTTTTGAAATATGCGTCCTATTGTTCAACGTTGACTAAAGAGCAAATTAAAAACATTTACCAATCATACTTGGACAAAAATGGAATCCAGGAAAATGCCGGTGATAAATTGGCCACATTTTATAATCAGGAATATGATGAAATCACCCTCAATCCTGGCCATACCCAAAGGATGATTGTAGTTGCTGCGAATTTCAAAAAGGAAGTTACTTCAACAGTACTTTGGTTAGCGAATTACAAGCTTCGTATCCAATGTTTCAAAGCTACTCCTTTTGCGCTGGAAGATCAGCTGTTCCTAACCTTGGAGCAGATAATTCCGACAAAGGATACTGGGAACTACATTATCAGTATGGCGGATAAAACCCAGGATGAGATTAACACTCAGGAAAGTGTAAAAACGAGACATCATTTAAGGTTTGAGTTTTGGACAATGATACTCCCTAAACTTAAAGGACGAACGCCTATTTTTCAAAATACCAATCCCACCAAAGATCACTGGCTTAGTGCTGGAGGAACTGGAATCAGCGGGGCCCGTTATAATCTTCTAGTAACGAAGAACTATGCGGGCGTACAACTGGAATTTGGCAAGTCCAGTAAAGAGGAAAATAAGCGTCTATTTGATGAATTGCAGGAATATAGGCCCATAATAGAGGAGAAATTTGGAGAAGCTCTTGTTTGGGAAAGGCTAGATGATAATATCAGTAGTCGGGTTAGCTACAATTTGCCAAACGTAAACTTCTTTGATAAAAATGATTGGCAACAAATTCTTGACTTTTTGATACCCTCCATCATCAAACTCGAAAAAGTGATGCGGGAACCTCTCGTAAAAGTCAAGCAGAAGGTTAATGCTATGGGGGAGATTGAGTTGGAAGTGGAGAGTTAATCTTAAATTAATCTTTATGCTCATGGATTACAATCAATATATCTTCAGCTTAGAGGGAGAGTGGGAAGGAACCCTGAAAAGCAAAAACACCATTGAACCGACCTTGGAATTTTTGCAACATGCCTATAAAATCAAATTCATCCACCGTCGTGTTGCTTTGAAAGAGGACCTTATTTATTATTTAGACCAAGCAGTTAAAGCTAAATACAGTAATTATAACCTTATACATTTGGCTTTCCACGGAAGTTCAAAGGAAATATGGATGGCAGACAACAAGTCATCTGTAGGCCTGGAAGAATTAGCCGAAAGGTATGAGGGTAGGTTTAAAGGAAGAACTGTCCATTTTGGGAGTTGCAAAACTTTGAAGGCTTCCCCAGCTGAATTAGAGTATTTTCTAAAAATGACAGAGGCTGAGTTGGTTTCTGGTTATACTGTTGATGTAGATTTTATAGACTCTGCCATTTTTGAAATAGCTTACTTTACATGGATGCAGGAATATAAGCAAAAGTGGAGGGTGCCGATCAAATTGAAAGATGAATACCCTTTACTCTTTGAAAGGTTAGGTTTCGTTGCTCTATCTAAAAAGAGCTCGGATATAATAATGACAGAATAGCCTTATTTATGTCTTTTTGAAGGCTAAGGGTGAGGTTCTTCTAAGTTCCTTTACCGTCTCCAGCCCTCCTTCCAAAAACCCTTTAATCTCCGTAAAATGGTCATTGGTTTTGGAGTCCAAAAAGGTGCTTAAGGGCTTTACGTAACAGATTCGGTGGTCACCTCTTTCAAACTGGATCCATCCTGTTTGTTGTGAAAGAGACTTGAATTCTTTGAAATTGTCTTCAATTTTGTAGGCTTTTGTTGGTACAGAGATAATAATTCCTACCTGTGGATTATCCCAAATATCCTCCCACCAATAAAACCCTATGCTTAACCAGTATTCAATGCTATCATTCTTTAAGCTGACATAATTTGAATATCCATTTTCAGCCAATTTGGAACTGCGGCTGGAATAGGTGGAGCAGCCTTTGAATTCGTCATTCAATATTTTCGAGAAATAAGCCAACACCTCATCCATCTTGCTGATGGTTGAGGATATCGTCTTTAGTGCCAATAAATCTTCGATGCTGAAATTCTTTGGATCTTCCATGCCGTGTGCTTTTAGTAGTTTTTTTAGTTCTTGGGTAATTTGTTGGTGCTCTTCACATATGAGGGTGAAGATTTCATGCCATCGCAGTTGCTTGAACTTTAGGCCATCTCCATCGGAAAGCTCCTTAGGGTCAAAATATTTGGTAAGGTAGATGAGATGCTTCTCCTTATCCTGATGGGAATTGCTTTTCCTGAGGTACTCTGAATAGTTTGATAATTGCTTTGGATTCTCCGACGACTCCACCTTACACTCAATCAGGATAATTTTCCCTTCAGTTTCGATAACTATATCAGGCCTTCCGGATGTGTCGGCTATATATTGGCTGCTGACCCTTACCCCTTCCTCGGGTAAGTCCAACTGTAGCAAAAGACTGAACTCACTCCTGAATGAGCAGTCATTCTCCAAACAGTAGGTGAGTATCTCTATCAGATAATTTTCCAAAGGAGAATGGTTTTCTCTTTGTCGGTAAGAGAACAATCGGCTAAAAAATGGCATTGGATTAATCATATCTAAACTCCTACCAAATCCTTATTCTTTGAATTTTTCTTCTCGTGTCTTTTTAAAACAATGTCATCATATACTAAACCCAAGAACATTATTAATTGTAAACCCATTATTGACCCGATTCCCCACTCCCCTGAAATGTCAAAATAGAATCCGATTATTATAGGAATGTAAATTATAGGGATGGAGACTACGGCTCCCATGATGGCCCCTAGATGTACTCCTCCTGCTGCAGCTAGGTCAACATAATTGAAATGGGACATTAAAAAAGCATTTACCAACCAAATCGGAGATCCGATAGAAAAAGCTATCAATAATAACTTTACGGTATCCAAGTCATAAAACAGCTGCTGGTAATAAATAAAAATAAATAAAACTCCTGACCCCATCACGGCAATAAGGAATAGTAGGACTGTAATCACAGCAGGGGCTTTTACATCCTTTAAATCAATTGACATCATATTATAGGGTTATACGGTAATTTATTTATTTAATTCTATACTTCTTAAAATTCTCCGCCTGCTCAAATATCTCCTTATACACCTCATCCCGGTCTACGGGGGGGTAGTCGTTTTCGGCCAGTAGGATGATCAGGTCTACTTTCAGCTCTGCCTTGATGTCGTCCCGCTTGCTCCAGTCGGTGTATTTGGCTTTGTCATCCACTACTTCCTTTACCTCCTGGGCAAGGGAAAGCAATTTGTCTTCAGGGTAATTGAAATCATATTTAACTGCCAAGGCCTTTAGGATGTCATAAAATACCTTGGCCTCGAAGTCTATGCCCAGGTCCTTGTAGGTTTCCTTTTCCTTTCTCAGCTGGTGGTATAGGTCTATGATCTCATCTGTAAAATCCTCCAATACACTGCTGACCAGTACATCGGCTTCTTTGCGCTCGTTGTACTTTTCCACCAGTTGCTCCATTTTCTTGGAAAAGTCAGTTCCCTTTGCCCGGTTTACTTTCCTAAACTCATCTATGGCTTTGGCCAATAGTTTCTGTAGGAGCTTGATCTTGGTGTGCGGCAGTTTGATCTTGTCGATTTTGGCCAAATAGTCCGGGTCGAAAATATCCACCTCTTTTTGCTTCTCGTCCCCAAGCTTGAAGATTTCCTCGACTCCTTCCGATTCTATGGCCGCCTGCACCATTTCCCTTACCCGAGCATTCATGATGGCGGTGTCCGGCGCATCTCCTTTGGTAAGCTTGTAGACGATGGATCTGACGGCAATGTAAAAGTGGATGAGGTCCCTTTCGGTTTGTGCAAAAGCATCAGCGCCTGAACTGATATCGTAGGCGGCCTTCATCCTTTTAACAAGGTTCATAAAGCGCCTTTCGGTTTCCTTGGTCAGCTGCACGTATTCTGCGGCCATGTTTAAGGTGTCCAGCTGCTGCATTGGCGAACCTTTAAAGTATTGGCTGCTGTCAAACTTTTGGAATGCCCTGTTTAAGAGGTCCAGATGGTTTCTTACCACCACGATGGACTGCTCTATGTCTTCAAAGTTTTGGCTGTCCACTTTGTTGTATTGTGCCAAGGCCAGGTTCATCTGCTTCTTGATGCCGATGTAATCCACCACAAGTCCCTTTTCTTTGCCCTCAAACTTCCTGTTGACCCTTGAGATGGTCTGTATCAGGTTGTGCCGCTGTATGGGCTTGTCGATATAAATAGTGTCAAGGAAAGGAACATCGAAACCGGTCAGCCACATGTCTACTACTATGGCTATTTTAAAATTGGATTTGGCATTCTTGAACTGCCGGTCCAGTTCCTTTCGGTACTCTTTGGATCCAAGTAACTCGTATTGATCCTTTGGATCGTCCTTGCCCCGGGTCATGACCATTTTGATCATTTCCATGGGCTTAATTTCTTTTTTATCCTTCTCACTCAGTGAAACAGCCGGGTCTGCCACACGAACCTCCGCCCATTCTGGCCTCAGTTCAATGACGTTTTTGTAAAAGATATAGGCAATCTCCCTGCTGCTGCACACAAACATGGCTTTGCCCATCACGGAAGAGCCTTCGGCTATCCTTTGCTCATAATGATGGACAAAGTCGGCTGCCAGATCCTTCTGCCTGTCCGGATCTCCGATGATGGAAGCCATCTGGGCCATGGCTTTTTTGCTGGTCTCAATCTGGTAATCATTGCTGCCTTCTTCTGCGCATTGGTTGTAGTAGGCCTCTATTTCCTGCAGCTTGCTGTTGTTGAGCAGGACTTTGGCTGCCCGGCCTTCATAGACTATCCTGACGGTGATTTCGTCCTTCACAGACTCAGTCATGGTATAGGAATCTACAATATCCCCGAATACATCCAGGGTGGCGTCTATCGGTGTGCCCGTAAAGCCCACAAAAGTGGCATTGGGAAGGGAGTCGTGAAGGTATTTGGCAAAGCCATAGGATTTGCTTACGCCTTTTTCAGTTACCCGTACCTTTTGGTCAAGGTTGACCTGGGAGCGGTGGGCTTCATCGGAGATGCAGATGACATTGCTCCTATCGGTCAGCAGCCTGCTGTCTTCTGTAAACTTGTGGATGGTAGTCAAAAAGACCCCACCGCTGTTTCTTCCCTGCAACTGCTCCCGGAGGTCCTGCCGGCTTTCTACAGAGACCACATGGTTATCCCCTATGTAGCCTTTGGCATTGGTAAACTGGCCCGACAGCTGGTCGTCCAAGTCGGTACGATCGGTGATCAATACAATGGTCGGACTTGCAAATAGGGGGCTTTTCATCAGGAGGCGTGTGAGGAAAAGCATGGTATAGCTCTTGCCGCAACCCGTGGTGCCAAAGTAGGTGCCTCCCTTACCGTCGCCATAGGGTTTTTGGTGCTGTTGGATGTTTTCAAAAAGTTTGCGGGCTGCATAGTACTGGGGATAGCGGCACACGATTTTTTCGTTCTTCTTGGAGCTGTCGGGCAGGTAGATGAAGTTTTGGACGATATCCAATAGCCTGTGCGGCTCCATCACTCCATGGATGAGGGAATAGAGGGAGCCGATCCCGTCCACTTCCTTTTCCTCGCCTGTGATTTTCCTCCAGGCATAGAAGAACTCATAGGGAGAAAACAGGGAGCCCAGTTTACTGTTTACCCCATCACTTATGACGCAGAAGGCATTGTATTTAAACAACTCCGGAATGTCCCGCTGGTACCGCAAAGTGAGCTGTTTGTAGGCATCATACAGGTTTGCTTCCTCCCGTATGGCACTTTTGAATTCAAAAACAACCAATGGCAGTCCATTGATATAGAGAATACCGTCCGGAATGCGTTTTTCCTGATACTGGATCTCCAGCTGGTTGACTATCCTGTAAATATTTTGGTCGGAGGCATAGGAGAGGGGAGCCGGCTCGGCGGCCTGGTCTGCTTCCTGCGCATGGTTGGCTTGATGGTGGGAAATAGGCCGGAAGTCAAGCAGCTGTATGAAAAAGTCCTTGTCCTGTGGATTTTCCCGCTTGAGCACAAAGCCGTCGCTGAGCCATTCCATGAAGGTTTTGTTGCTGGCATACAGGTCGGAAGCAGGCAGGTTTTCCAGGTTTCGGATGATCTGCTCTATTTCTCCTGGGTGTATTTCCTCCTTACGGTACCTGCTTTTCAAAAACGCCCTTAGATCATCCAGGATCAATACTTCAGACAGACCCCTGCTGATGATCTTTACATTCAGGTGTTCAAAACCTTTTTCTTCCAGCAATTGTATGATCAGGGATTCTAATTTGGCTTCTGTGAACATGGTCAAATTATTGATTTTGTTAGGTCTGTTGGGAGGTTAGTAGTTAAAATAAATTTTTTAATTAACTCTTAAAAAAGTTCAGAATTTTATCTGGGAAACCAAGTGGTGCTTTTTCTCCAATGTTAGTGTTTTTTCTGATTGATATATTGTTTCCTAAATATCTAATAAATTCTTTCTTTATTTTTTTATTTATATCTCTCATGTTCTTGAAGTTAGAAACCTTAATTTCATTTACTAGATGCTTTTTTATTTGGTCTGTTAAATCAACTTCATATTCAGATAATACTTTTTTACCAATACTATTGGCTCTAAATTCAATGTATTTTCTTTTTTCTTCATCGCTTAGAAGGGTGAAGATGCATTTGTAGTCAAATCTTGAACGCAACTCAGGTGAAATTCTTTTTTTGAAATCCTCTTTGGTGATATTGGAAGTAAATATGATGATAAAACCGTTTAAATCAATTTGTTCACCTAAAGAACTCTCTAATATCCCTGTTTCTAAAACATTTAAAAAATAATTAAATAAAGTGGCGTTTGATTTTTCAAACTCATCTATTAACAATACTCCAACATCGGAGTCTCTTACTTTCATAAAAATTTCACCATCTTCACTATCTCTATAACCTCTTGAGGCTCCAATTAAAGAGCTTAATGAAAATTCACTGCTGTAGTTTCCAAAGTTTATTTTGGCGAATTTTTTTTCTCCTTTTAAACAGTTGAAAATTGTTCTTGCGACCTCTGTTTTACCAACCCCAGACTCTCCCATTAAGAATAAAGATAAAATTTTATTTTCTCCCAGTTTGTTGAAGACTTGAAAGATTCTAACTTGTTCTTCAAAATCATCCTTAAATTTTGAATGTCCGTACAGGTTTTTATTAAAATCTATGAAAAATTGGGTTAACTGATCGTCATGTAAATCAGTGACTTTTTTATGAAGTTTTAGAGGAGTATTATTATTTGGGTCTTTATTTTTTGAAGAGTTTAGTTTTTCATACGACGTTTTGTCAATGTTTTCAAAAGTTTCAAATATGAATCTTAATTCATATTCAACTGTTTCTTTTTTTGACACATCGCAGATAAAAAGTTGTGTATCTGGAATTTGATCCAACAGCTGTTCTGTTATAGATTGAATATTTTTATATTCCGTAATTACCGAAATATCAATTATTTCATTCTCATAATCATTGATATTTATGGAGTCTATATTGTTGATTAATTTGGAAATACTAATAATAGAAAACCCGTCTAAGTTTTTTGAGAGCTTATAGTCGTAATAATCCTCTTTCTCATAAAATAGAAGACTTTTGCTCATAATTATTTTATATTAACATTTTGAATTATGGCAAGTAAGTCAATATAATGGTACTCATTTTCATCCCCTGAGCTTTTAAATTTAAAGCTTGGGTTTGTTGGAGTATTATAATGGCTTTCTTCTATTTCTTCGTCTTCGATAGCTTTTGGAAAAGCATTTTGAAGTTCTCCAAGTTCTTGAAAATACTGGAAAGAGTTTTTTAAATCATCAATTTTTATTTTTCCTTTATAAAGGCCTACTATACTTACTTTTCCTACAAATAAATCATCAACACTATATGAACTTTCAAATTCACTCTCAAATGTTAGTGGTATTTTAATTAAAAATTTGATTTCAGTCCCACTAGTTTCTCCTTTAATTTTGTAAGCATAGTCCTTGAACATAGAATTGAAAAGGTTGTTGATATCAATCCCATTTGTACCAGGAGCTACTAAGTCTTTTAAAGCTCCACTATTAATGAATTTAACAATTCTTAGCTCATCTTCATTCTCAAGGCTTAACTTGACATTGTCAATTTTCACCAATTCACCTTCTTTTAAGTCTTTTCGATCCGTAAATATTTTGCTTTTTCGAATCACTTCATCAAGTATTAATGATTTAGTAGTCTTAATTTCAAATGTTTCAAGAACCTTTTTAGAGCCAGAGCTTTTTAAATTTCCTCCAGCTTCAGCTTCTCCAAGTTTAAAAAGGTCTAAAATACTAAATCCTAATTTTGTTTTTAAGTATGCCTCACCTTCAATATTTTTATCTTTTTCTACTTGCTGGCCTGCAAGAACCATGTTGTTTAACATCATTTTAATCTCATAAACCTTTGGGAAGTTGATGTAATATATATTAAATATCATAGCATTCTTTCAAGATTGAAGGTTCATTCTGTGCTAACTTAGACATTGTTAGTAATTTTAACTCGTCAAGTTTGTGATTTTCACATGTTTTTAATAATATGAACTTATATAAACTGGAAACTTCATTATTGTATTTGTTTTTTAATTTTTCTGGAGGGTCAATTATTAATTGGTTTTCAAAATCTTTTGTAACTAATGCTCCAAATACAGCTCCAACAGCTTCTTTTTTAAGGTTCTGCATCGTTTGAAGTGCCAATTGATGAAGGTAAAATGGATTTTTTCCAGAAATTGAATAACAACTTTGATTCATTGTCATGCTACTCCCTGCAATTGTTACTGCGCCGACTGTTCCACGTGCCGTTACAAATATTGTATCTTTTGGGTACAGTTTTGTACTACTATTATTTAATCCTTCATGAGTAATGCTTTTTAAGGTTTTTGTAGAATAATAGTGGTTTCCTATATCAGCAGGAGTGAAAAAAGGTATTTCACCATTCCAAAACGATTGATTATTTGTGTCAGGAGTTCCTCCTCCTCCTAATTTAACCACATCCGTAAACCTGTTAAGCTCCCAGCCTTCAGGTAGGTTCTCACTATTTACCCCCTCTACAAACCACCTCCTATAAATCGTCTGCGCCGTATCCTCCAGCTTTAGGATCAGCTGATCGTTGAGCTGAATGCGCTTTTCTATTGCCTGATATTCGGCTACGATTTCACGCTGCTGTTCTAGTGAGGGAACAGGGAGCATGACATCGCACATATCATCCCAGTCAAAAATTTCTCTTACACTTCCATGTGAAATGAATCGAGCATAACGATCAAACTCAGGTCTTTTAAACCACATCATCAAATATTCCGGGAGTAGCTCTTCGTGATCGGTAATCTCAAATATTGTATACGCTTGGGATACTAATGCCGCATCATAATTTTCTAGAAGAGCCAATCCTATTTTATCCCCTCTTCTAGAAGTATCAGGGATATAGGTAAATTGGTTTCGTTTAACAATTTTATATTTCCCAAAATCAGTGCCTACAGTATTAGCAATTGAGGGTATAAATACTTTGGCTACTGAAACACCTAATAAAGGAAAATCTTTTTCCTCCTTATTCCGAACATCTATTTTTCGGATATATTTGCCTAACCTTTTATAATCCTCTCTCATTTCCTCAATTGCTGTTTAATATTCAATTTTTAGTGGGGCCAACTCAATTTGGCAGACAGTGTCTTCCATATCTGACTTTCATCATAACAGACCTCATTCGCTGATAATATCTTTCTTGGATAGGTTGAATTCTTATCCAATTTCATAGCCCAAAGTTTTGAAGACTTCCTTCAACTCCTTTTTACTGGCCTCTTCCTGCTCCAGTAACTCCTTAAATTCGATCTGCAAAGCTTTCATCTTTTCATCAAAATCAAGATGCTCGTCTCGGTTTACAAAAGCGATGTACTTGCTTGGTACCAGGGAGTAATCTTTCTTTCGGATTTCTTCTAGAGAAGCGGAGTAGCAGAACTCAGGAATGTCCTTATAACCCTCAGACTGCCAATTATGATAGGTGCCTGCGATTTTTAGAATATCCTCATCCGAAAACTGGGTAAACTTCTTTTCAAAGGGAATACCTTCCTGCCGGAGATCCATAAACAATACCTCATGGGTTCTGTCTCTGTATTCACGGGTTTCTTCAGGAAGCTGTACAGTTCTGGCAGTTTTATTCTTATTTAGAATCCAAAGGGTAACAGAGATATCCGTTGTATAAAACATGTTCCTGGGCAAAACCAAAACTGCTTCCACCAAACCGTTTTCTACCAGTTTTTTACGGATCTTATATTCTTCCCCACCTCCCGACAGGGCGCCGTTTGCTAAAATAAATCCTGCCACACCGTTCTCCGAAAGCTTGGAGACAATGTTGAGGATCCAAGCATAGTTGGCATTGGAGGTAGGGGGCACCTCATAGCCCATCCACCGGGGATCGTCGGTGAGTTCATTGCTTGCCCTCCAGTCTTTTTGGTTGAAGGGTGGATTGGCCATGATGAAGTCGGCCTTGAGATCAGGGTGCTGGTCCTTGGCAAAGGTGTCTGCAGGCACATCACCCAGGTTGGCGGATATGCCCCGGATGGCCAGGTTCATCTTGGCCAGCTTGTAGGTAGTCGCCGTATATTCCTGCCCATAGATGGACACCTCCCTTGTATTGCCGTGATGGGCTTCTATGAATTTGATGGACTGTACAAACATGCCGCCGGAGCCGCATGCCGGGTCATAGATGATGCCCTTGTAAGGCTCTATCATTTCGGCAATCAGGTTGACGATGGATTTTGGGGTATAAAATTCTCCCTTGCCCTTGCCTTCGGCCAGTGCAAACTTGCTCAGGAAATACTCATACACCCTGCCGACGATGTCCTGTTGCTTGTCTTGAATCGTATCAATATTGTTGATGGTGTCCAGCAATGCAGCCAATTTGCTGACGTCCATGTTGAGCCGGGAAAAGTAATTGTCCGGCAGGGCACCCTTAAGTGAAGGGTTGTTTTTCTCCACGGTGTACAGTGCCGTATCTATGCGGAGTGCAATATCGCTCTGCTTGGCATGCTGAATGATGTAGGACCAGCGGGATTCCTCGGGAAGAAAGAATACGTTTTTCATGTTGTAAAACTCCTTCATCTCGAGGTACTTTTCCTTGCCTTCGGCAATCAGTTCTGCTTTGCGCTCCTCAAACTTGTCCGAGGCAAATTTGAGGAAGATCAGGCCCAGCACCACATGTTTATATTCAGAAGACTCCACCGTGCCTCTCAGCTTATTGGCGGAGTCCCATAGGGTTTCTTCTATACTCTTTGTTTTCTTAATCGCTTTTTTTGCCATTACTTGTTACTTTACCCGATAAACCTACTAAAATATGCTGACATTTTCCTTGGCTAATGGAGGTTGTGACAGCTTTTGTCGGGGTTTTAGAATTATGATTCACTAAGCTGTAAACTTATCCTATCTCATACTGGAATACAATACCGTGATTGGGGTATTTTTTGCAAAGAAGGATAATAAAAAGGCTGCCTGTAATGAAAATAAGCTTTTATGATTGCGTAACTGACCATTTGGTACAGGTCGCTTTGGCTTACGCCGGCTTTGCTTCCGTCAGCTTGTTTTTTTATTGGACTACTCATTGGACCACCTATTGGACCACCATAAGGAACCTAAAAATCGAATGGGATGAGGGGAACGCTGGCAAAATGGACCAAGGGAGTGGCATGACGCCTACCTATCCCTAAAGTTTCACCCATGGTCTACCTATCCCCAGCGTTACCCCAGCTTTACCCTAACGTTGCCCCTAGACTGGTGGGGCTTTGCTTTGGCTCTTTGAGGGAGATTGTTGATCAAAATGGCAGACTCTGACTCTTATATTTTGAAGGATGTAGTAATGACAGGTACTTCAAGTTTTTGATGAATTAAAGAACATTTTCCTTTCTCCATTCAAGCAACTGTGGAGAACCTTGGCTTTGTTTGCCTTCTGCGCTGGTGTGTTGAAATTGGGACACAATTATTATATCAACAAACAAATCTGTATTCATTAAAATAATCTATTTTTAGTCATCATCTTCTTTAATTGTTACCTATGCCCATCAAGAATAGTGGCTCTACTTCTTTTGGAATGTTTCTGGTTTCACTGCTCCTCATGATTTCAGGAGTAGTGATGGTTGTCAGAAATCTGGTTGCTGTAGGTATAAACAGCAGAACCCTGCAATCATCTGGTTTCGGGGGCCACTACCTCATTCTAATAGGGTTGGTTTTCCTTGGGGTTGCTTATTATTCCCTATCTCCGTTTAGCAGGTGGAGAAATTTGAGTATTCGTAAAGTGATTAAAAAGGGAAAATCTAAAAAATAATAGTAAGCTTTTCCTACATATAGGTTTGGAGCAACTTAGTTAGGTGTTTTTTAGCTCTTGGTTAGCCTTAGTTACCAAAGCCCTCCTCACATTCCAGCTCACACAATTCAACACCCCTCCCTCATCGGCAATCTCATTGCTGTCCACCGTGACAATCCTTTGGCCCGGAAACAATCCCTCAAACTGCCTTTCTACCGCTTCATCCTCTGGCAGGTCGAAGGTCGGGAGGAGGATGGTGTTTTCCATCTGAAGGTAATTGATGTAGTCTCCATTGGCTTGGTTGTAGGATTTGTTTTGGTAGACGTTGTAGGGGATCTTGATGTGGTCCAGGCCGGTGTTGCGGATGGCGGTTTCGAAGGCGCGGTGGAACGATGCCTTTTCCCTGCTGAAATCATTGATGAGCACCGTGTTTTCACCGAGAAATCGGACCATCCCGTCGGCATGGCCGGTAAAGTCGCCGGGCTGCTCGGGGATGAGGTGGATCCTGTCGACCTCCAACAGTTCGTGAAGGCTGGAGAGAAGTTCTTTTCTTTCATAGGCAGGGTTGTCCTGGAAAATCCGTTCGGTCATGATGGCCTGATAGCTCCACTTCACCACATTGCCCCCGTCCAGGATGATGTCGGAAGGGACAGCGTCAATGCCAAGCTGCCTGCAGATTTCCGCGGTATTGGAGATGGTTTTGCGGTGTACTGCGTATTTGGTCAGGTATGGAGGCTCGTACCTGAAGCGGACAAACTTGTCGGTATCAATCTGGATTGGCATATAATCCACCGCCCACACGTCCTTGGTGCCGGGGAGTAGTGCATATTCAATCCCGCAATCCAGGAGGGTCTTCTCCAGGTGGGTGAAAAAAGTAGGGTACTTTTTAGGAAGGGTATCCGCCAAGTAAAGGAAATTAGTTTGGTCGTCGCGTATCATGGGCTTGGGGTTGATGGGTTCAAGATAGGGGGAAGGGATCCGACAAGCAATACCGTGATTGGGGTATTTTTGGGGATGAGGGTGGATACCTCTCGCGGATTTCAGGGATTACACTGATTTGGGAAAAAGAGGTTAAAACAAGTTGCACGAAGGGATGAGGGGGGGTCCTCTCGCGGATGACTCCGATTTCGCGGATTTTGGAATGAGGTGGCCATGGGGACACAGTGAAAATAAAAAAAGATGGCCACAGATGCACTGATGGAAAATGGGGCACTAAGTACCCAAAGTAAAAAATAAGTCGCACAAAGTGGATGAAGGGGAATCCTCTCGCGCCTGCCTGCCATCCCACCAAGGACATAAAGTAAAAGCAAGTTCAGTTCACCTGAAAGGGCTCAATGTTGATGCATTACTGCTGGCATCTTTTAAAAGGGGGCGAATTCGACTCCTTTAATAACAGGGTTGTTAAGTTCCTCCTAGAGGCTAAGATATTGAGGTCGCATCCAGTTTTTGACCACCTCCTATGGCTCTGAGGTTTTTCGGGCTTGCAATATCGGTGTCAACTAAAGTTTTTTTGCTATTCTAAAAAATAATTTGTTAGTTTACAGATCTAGGTCTCTTTTCAAAGGAAAGAGCTAATAGGCGGCTTAATAGAAAGCCACATTTCTTATTTTTTCTTAGGTATTCAGAAAACACTTATCTTATGAAGGCTCTAAATTTTCATTTCTCTATTTTATTTTTCTTCATTGCAACCACACTTCAAGCTCAGTTTAAATTAGTAAAAGTTGATGAATTCAACATCAATTCTCTCTATCCCGTAGAGATAGTGGATTTTAATGTTGACAGTGGTAGATTTCTAGGTTATGAAAAAGAAGGGTATGGATTTACAGTGTTATTAGTAAAAGAAAATGGGGAAATTGATAAAAAACAAAGCCTGAAAGGGCAGGGGCCGGGTAAATTTAACTCCGCCATGAATTTTTTGGGTTTTGGGGATAAGGGAGATGTTTGGGTGATAACACCAAATCAGTTGATAACTTACGATTATCATTTGGAACATAAAGGAAGTGAAAAGTTTGCGTTAAATAATGCGTTTTTTACTTCGCTGATGTCCCAATCCCCCATCTATTATTATAAAAACGGGAACAAATCAAGTCTGGCAATTGTGACCTATCCTTCAGGTACAGCTTCTTTTATGAAAGCCAAAAGCTTAGAAAAGGAATTTTTGGTGGAAGTTTTTAATTTGGAGGACAGAGAGTCATCTTTTTTGGCTCCAGTTGGGAAACGTCCATTTTACAGAAGTTTGGATAATTCTGTCGCAACTATGTATAACCCAATTTTTGTGCAGGACAAAGAGAGTGCTAGGCTTTTTGTTACCGCAACCTTGGATAATGAGATTACTGTTATTGATTTACAGACGGAGAAAGTTCTATCCAATATTAAAATCAATCATGGTGATTTTGGAAGTTTTAAGAATCTTCCCATTTCGGATAGAAACTTACCTAGCTATCCGCCCTATACCCTTGCGTCTATCAATAGAAAGATTCTTTACTTAGATGGAGAGCTGATTGTGTTGGATTATGTTAGAGAAATTCCCTCAGGAACTTTTAAAAAGAAAAGGACGGACGATCCCTCTTATCACCATTTTAATGATCCTTTCTATCATAGGTTAATTCTATTTAACCAAAAAGAACAACTATCCAAAGATATCGCTTTGCCGAAAAATGGAAAGCTTATGATAAGTCTACCGGGAAACCGGCTGTTATTTCAAATCATTGATCCCGAAGTTGAAGATGATTTTTTTCGATACGAGATATATGAAGTTGTCAAAGGGTAAATCTCTGGCCAGCTTTACCTGCTATAAGCTGTTAGCAGCCCGGAGTCACTTCCTCTTCAAGAAATGGGGGAGAAAAATAAAAAGAAAGCTGGAAGGGAGCTCAAAGGTGGTACCTATGATGAGATGCCGGAGATGGCTCTGCAGAGGAGCGCTTAGTATAGTGAATTATAGTTCCCTAGAACCAAAAGCCTCCGATTCCTAGGAAGCTTCATTACCTCTCTTAGATCTATTTTAATACATTTCCTTTTGCAAGGGTATATTAATTAACCAAAGTGAAATGAAATCTAGGTTTTAGGGATTTCTCTTTGAAAAGTCGAAGTCATAATCTATTAACTCTTTTGGATGAACTCCAAGTCCTCTTGCTAATTCGAACAAGGTAGTAAGGGTAAGGCTTGAATCTTCTTTTTTCTCTAGGACACTTATTTTTGAATGATGAATATCACATCTAAGGGATAATTCTCTTTGTCCTAAGCCTTTTTCCTCTCTGAATCGAATAAGGAGCTCTCTGAACTTTCTCATCCTTTCAACATCTCTTGGTTTCATTTTAGCTGCCATATCCCTAAGCTCAGGGATAATCAAAAAAAATCTGTTATTAGTTCTTGTAACATTGAGATTTTTGATTTAAATTAGCAGGAGTTAAATAGAAGAGGAATTTGAAATATCCAATTCCTTTAATAGTTTAGCGAATCCTACATATAAAGCTATTGTAGCATTCGCACTTTACGTCTCGAAACTGAAAACGACCAATTTTCCAATACGAACGAGATTAAAAGTGAGAAATGCTCACGCCATTGGCGTGGGCTACTCGCTTGCTTGTTCGCCGGTGCTTGGTCGTACCTCAGTTTCAAGTAAGAAAGAGGGTCCACTCCAATGGCTTTATTTTTTGCAGAGGCGTTCCTATATAATAATTATGGAACAGCAACAATTCAAACCTACATATCTGCGCTACGGCTCTCCTGCATGGGCCGCCTGCTGCTGTGCTGTTTCCTTATGCTCCCAAAATTTCTATCAAACCTTGAAGCAATTACAGAGAAATCTGATTAAAAGCCCGGATTGAGGCTTCGCTGTTTATTTGGCTGCGCCGATTATGGTTTACTTGGCTTCGCCGCTTACGTGGCTTCGCCGTTTATGGGCTTCGCCGCTTACGAGCTTCGCTGTTTATGGGCTTCGCCGTTTATTGGCTTCGCCGGTTCTGGCTTCGCCGTTTACTGGCTTCGCTGTTTATTTGGCTGCGCCGCTTATGGTTTATGGTTTATGGAATTCCGGATTTTTAAACCATAAACTTTCCCCGCAGGGGAAAAATAAGCTTTAAACCAAAACGGTATTGACTTAAAAAAAAGAATGCATCAATTCTTCGGGGGAGAGGTATGCGCTGTGGCTTCGCCGTTTATTTGGCTGCGCCGCTTATGGTTTACATGGCTGCGCCGTTTATTTGGCTTCGCCGCTTACGAGCTTCGCTGTTTATGGGCTTCGCCGATTATGGTTTATGGGCTGCGCCGCTTACGAGCTTCGCTGTTTATGGGCTTCGCCGTTTA
>NZ_JAHCMY010000024.1:0-26218 GCF_018449405.1 Litoribacter ruber | reverse complement strand
GACAATCAACCAATTCCTACACCCCATACCCTTCTCTCCTCCAATCCCTTATATATCAAACAGTTAACCATTCCACCTGTCACTACCTACAACCCATCCAGAAAGCCACCTATCCTTTACATATGACACACTTCCAGAGGTTGAATAAGAGCCACTGTAGGCTTTAACAGGATTGAAGCATGTGGTTACAGCCTTTATACCATTGAAGCTGGCAGAGGCTCTAATTTGGTGTTAGTGCTGTAGCTCCACAATCTTTAAATAGTAGAAGCTTACTGAAGCCTGTACAGATTCCTTCTATCCTTTACATATGACACTGCTTCTGAAGCCATATAAGAGGTGCTGTAAGCCTTAACAGGATGGAAGTTAACACTAACACTGGTTGAAGGAAGATAGCTTGATATGGGGGTTATTGGGTTGGTGTGGTGAATGGTTTGAAAAAAAATAACTAATTCCCTTGTTTTCGTAAGAAGTTAGACTATATTGCCAAAGCACATTTTAAAGTTGATACCTATGAAATTTGAAAATTCCTTTGTCGAATATGAAAACCAAACAAAAGTTTTGGGAGTTAAAGCACATCAGTTGAAAACAGAATTGGCAAACCTAGAAGCCAATTACAAGGAGTATCTTGAAGGTTTTTCTACAACAGTTGATGAAATAAGCACCTCATTAAAAGAGTATTCAATGGATGTTTGTTTTAGGAACAAAATCACTGATAGCAATTGGACTTTAACCTTTTGTATGGATAATAATTTTGATGTAATATACATAATAGAAAACACATATGGAATAGATAGTATAGAGTGTAAAATATCTGTAGATAAATTAAGAGAAGAAATAAACAACCTTGAAATATTAGGCTCCTTTATACATCACATAGTTAAAAACAGGAATAACAAGTCTGCTAGTAAAGATTTATCCATGTATTTTAAATAATTTATCTTCCAAATAACAAACATTATTACTAGGATTTACCTATTAAATTTTCTAAAAGAAGCTACAAACTGATAAATTAAATAACCAATGGCTACATTATATAATATATCCCAAATCTTAACAGCATAATTAAATATGTAAGCCGTGTCTTCAATGTGGTCTTTCCTTTCCAGACTGTTTATATATTGAAATGGATTGAATAAGTAAGTATAATTACTACTGTAAAATGTTAAGAAAGTTTCTGTAGAGTAGCCACTAGAAAGAAATGTAATGAATAAGATTAAAGAGTATATGATAATGAATCCTAAGTACCAGCTTAACGCGTTTAATGGGTTTGTACCATGATTATTAGATAATTTATTTAATGTTAATATAGCCTTATTTAAATTGGTTATTTTTTGAGATTCATCTTTTAAAAGTTCATTATACTCCAGAGCTTTGAATTGTTGGTATAAATAATTATTATGTGAAGATTCGGCTAAACTTTTTAATTCTCGATAGAAGGACAACTTTTCAGAAATTTCAAAACCCTTAGATGATTTAATAGCTTCTTCATTTAATCCGATAAAATTGTAAATTTCTAACCCTTTTATTGAGGATTTATTAAAATATAGAGAATTTATCTGGTGAAGAAATGAAGGATTAATCTCAACTTTATTTAAAATAGAATTATCTATTCCAAGATGTTTTTCACCTTCAAAAAATATGTTATTTAATACTAGGTAATGGTTTATTTTAAAATCATAAAAATGTAATTTTTGAAAAATACAGTTTGAAAATTCTACAAAACCCTTGAAGCTATTGACTAATGATACTTTTTCCACCTCTATATTATTGCAAGAAAAATTTGAACAACGAGATAAATATAATGTGTGCAATTTTAACTTGTCTAGGTATGAGTCTAAATTTCCATTTTTGAAATCACAGTCGCTAATTCTTAGTGTATTATGTTCTATGTTTGACCCCATGAACATATGGAAAAAATCAGTTTTTAGTTCAGAAATAGTTACGAATGGGCAATTTTCTATTAATAAATATATATCAGGTGATGAAAATCCATTAATTCTAAAACTATACTCGAAAATCCTTTCAATATCTACTCTTTCATTATCCTCTAAATCTTCTAAGCTTATTATTTTTTCATTTTCAGGTGTTAAACAAAATGCTTCAACAAAGAAACTTTCGAAATGTGTGTTTCCAAAACCGTTAATTTCAATCCTTTTAAAGCCTACTTCCCCAAACGTTAGTTTAGAAAGGTTACAGTCCTGAAAGAAAAGAGACATATTTAAAATATTTCCATTTTCAATCGATAAAGAATTTAAGGCGGATGTAATATGTAAATATTCTACAGTATTAAAATTTTTAATTTCAATATTATTAAAATAGCATTTTTCTATTTCCAAAAGTTCAGCTTTACCTCTTAAACTGATGTTAACTGTGTCATTATCGCTTAATTTGCAATTTGAAAATGATATTTTCTTATTTTTGCTTTCAAGCTGGATATCTTTTAAAAATGTGCAATTTGTAAATTTAATATTTCTTTCCTTAAGCCTAGTAAAATTTATTTTAAAAAAAGTAAAATCTACATCTTCAAAATAAATATCACTTTCTACGTTTAAGCCCTCTAAATCCTCATATAAATTATAAAAATCATATTTAGGATTTATTTTAAAAATATTCCCTTCCTGAAATTCATTACCTTGAAATTTTGGTATGTCCATTTTTTTTTAATAGATGAGATATTACTTAGTATTATAAAATTTTTAATATGAGCAATGCAGGTAGACCAAAATTAGCAAAAGAAATCAAAGAAGCTAGAGGTACTTTAGAAAAATCAAGGGAATTGAAGAACCCAATGCAACCAGCGAAGGTGAAGAAAGAGGAAATGAAGGTTCCAGCCTATTTGAACCAATATGGGAAAGTCTTCTACAGGTTCTATTTCAATAAGCTTACCGAGCTAGGGGTGCTTACCGTTACTGACTTAGACACCCTAGGCTTAATGAGTGCTGAATATGGCAGATACTTAGAATGCCAGTACCACATTCAAAAGAATGGAATGGTTATCACTGGAACTAACAAGAATGGTAGCACCTATGAAATGGTTTCTCCTTACATATCCATAGCTAACAACTGCTATAAGAACTATTACAATATGATGTCTAGGTTTGGGGTAAGCCCTTCTGACAGGCAAAAGCTAAGTACCTTCACACCCACTGAAGAAGATAATGAAGTTTCCTTAGATGCTTTTCTGAATAACAATTAGATTTTATCCATCCTAGATTTTACAGGGGTTGCTGAATAAGCACCCCTTTTTTTATTGACTGATTTCTAATTATTGGAAACTAAGTACCAATGACAGAGAAATTTTTTAATAGGATTGACAGGGATAAATATTTTTATGATAAAGCAAGTGCAGACAGGGCTATTAAGTTTATAATGGCATTTACTACCCATGTAAAGGGTAAGCTGGCTGGAAAGCCTTACATACTTCAGGAATGGGAAAAGAACCTTATAGGAGCTGTATTTGGCTGGAAGGAAAAGGAAACGGGCTTAAGGAAGTACAGAGAAGTTTTTGTCTTCCTTCCAAGGAAGAACAGTAAAAGCACCCTTTCTTCTGCTATTTCACTTTACATGCTTTTAGCTGATGGGGAAAAGGGGCAAGAATTGGTAGTAGCGGCTTCTTCTAGGTCGCAAGCTGGATTCTGCTATGACATTATAAAAGGAATGGTGAATAATTCTAAAGAGCTTTCTAAACACCTGAAAGTTTTCAGGAACTCCATAGAGCTAGAAAAATCCAATTCCTACCTTAAATGTATCAGTGCTGAAAGTTCTGGTATTCATGGAGCCAATATAAACTTTGCTATTGTAGATGAATTACACGCTCATTATGATGCATCCCTATATGATGTAATCAAAACATCTATGGGAGCCAGAGAACAGCCTCTATTACTTTCCATTACCACTGCTGGCACCAATAAGAACCACATTTGCTATGATTTGTATGAATACAGTAAGAAGCTAATAGAAGGGGTTATAGAGGATGAAACCTTTTTACCTTGGGTTTATGAAGGTGAAGATTCCAATGATTTACAGGAAGTTCTAAGCATTGATAACTTCAAGAAAGCTAACCCTAGCTTTGGCTTATCCATCAAAGAAGACTATCTAAAAGAACAAATCCAGAAGGCTAAAAACATGCCTTCCTATTTAAATACAGTAAAACAGCTTCATTTAAATATATGGGTAGACAGTGCTACAGCATGGATTAATAATAGTGACTGGATGCAAAACAGCTTTGATTATGATGAAGAAGATTTGCTAGGTGAAGAATGTTATGCAGGTCTGGATTTGGCTAACAACCTAGATTTAAATGCTTTTGTGCTTCTGTTTCCACAATCTAACGGGAAATTTAAAACCCTGGCTTACTCATTCCTTCCTTATGAAAGTGCTGAAAGAAAGGATAATATTTCTGCTGGTAAAGCCTTCATAGGGTGGAGCAAGAACAATAAGAATAAGCTTTTCCTTACTGATAAGAGAAGCAGGGACGATGATTTCATCTTCAATAAGATTCTAGAATTAGCTGAAAAGTTCAGGATTCTAAACATAGCTTATGACCGATGGGGTGCAGACCAGCTAGTAACAAAGCTAGAAGTGGAAGGATTAAAGTTTACTTCCTTTGGGCAGGGTTATAAATCCATGTCACCAGCCACCAAGAAAGCTGAAGCCTTAATTTTAGATGGGAATTTGCTCCACAATAATAACCCTATTCTTAAATGGTGTATCAGTAATGTGAAAATCGTCAAGGATGATGCTGATAACATTAAGCCTTCCAAAGCCAGAAGTAAAGAAAAAATAGATTGTGCTGTAGCTTTAATAATGGCTATAGGACAATATTTTTTAGATGTTGAAAACGACCTAATAGAAGCCAATTCTAATAAATCTCCATATTCAGAAAGTGGTTTTTTCTTTGTATAATTTTTTTGATATAGGAATAATTACAACTAGTATATATACAATATTTTTCATCTTGTACTTTATGTTCTTTGGCTATATTTCAATCAATGCTTTCTTTAGCACTCTATTTAAATCCATCACATCTTCTTTTGTTGTGAAGTATTTAACACCAATAATAATTTCATTAAATATTATTTTTGACTACCTATTTATAAATGCTGGTGGTATTTATTTTTTAATGGTGTTGTATTGTGTTGATTTTATATTAGGTGTAGCCAAATCAATAAGGTTTAGCATTTTGGCTAGAAGGTTTAAAAAAGAAGGGTTGGTAGAAGCTTATAATGAAGTAAAGGATAAGGTTTTGGTAAGTAAAAAGTTTCCAAGATTCCTACTATCATTGCTTTCTGCATTACTTATTCTTACCCTCCTGAAGTTTATGGGATTAAATGCTATTGTATTTGTTCCGCTCTATTCTATTTTTTATTCTATTTTCATAGGTGGACAGTTTATTAGCATTGTTGAAAATCTTGGTGAAATGGAATTGGTATCTACAGAATTGGTTAAAAAAGTTAAGCAAAAAATTACTGAAAGAATTAAATTTTAAATGAAACTATCTACCAATTTTTCTCTAGCAGAATTTGCTAGCAAAGATGGTTCAGATTTTCCACCAGAAGTAATAGATAATTTAAAAGAGCTTGCTGTTAATCTTCAGGTTTTGAGGGATGAAATAAAAAAGCCAATTCAAATTAATTCAGGCTACAGGTCACCAGCTCATAATAAAAGCATTGGTGGTGCTAAGAATTCTACCCATGTAAAGGGATTGGGAGCCGATATAAGGGTTAATGGGGTTTCTCCAAATAAACTGTTTCAAACAGTGGAAAGGCTGGTAGAAGCTGGTAAAATCAAAACAGGTGGATTGAAGGCTTACAATTCATTTTTACATATAGACATTAGAGGTGTTAAGGCTAGGTGGTAATTGATAGATAGGTAATTATTTAAAACTTTTTGACATGAATTTTAGAAACCTATTTACTAATACTTTGCCTAGTATTACTACCATACAGGAAATTACTTTAGAAAATATAGCTGGTGGAGTTAGTGCAGGAAGTGCATTAACTCTTTCTGCTTTTTATCAAGGGGTAAGCACTATCAGTAATACAGTATCTTCTTTACCCTTTAAAGTTTATAAGGATAAGGAGCTACAGAAGCAATCAGATATTTATTTTTTATTGAAAGAGAAGCCTAACAGGTTTCAAACTGCTTTTGAGTTCTTTAACACCATGCTTTTCTTAATGCAGGTTAAAGGAAATTCTTTTGCCAAAATCATTAGGGGTGCTAATGGTGATGTACTGGAGCTAAGAATAATTGACTTTGAATCAGTTGAAGCAATCATTTTTGAAGATAAGCTTTACTTCAAATTCAATGGGGATAAAGACAAAATCCTAAGTGATTCTGATGTAATCCATTTTAAAAATATTGGCTCTGGCTATTTGGGCATAGACACGGTAAACAATTTTAGAAGGAATATTGAAGTAAATCTAAACGCTCTGGAATACACCAATAAAGTCTATAATGGTGAAGCTTCTTCTATAAGGGGTACTATCACCTATGACAAAGCTTTGGATGATAAGCAAAGGGAAAGACTAAGGAAAGAACTTCAATCTAACTTTTCTGGCAAAGGAGGTAAAAGAATCCTATTCCTAGAAGATGGAATGAAGCTGGACAATACCAACCTAGACCCTTCACAAACCAAGTTCCTAGAAAGCAGAAGCTTTGAGAAATCAGAAATAGCTTCAATGCTTAATGTACCACCTTATATAGTAGGTGATTATTCCACCAATTATGCCAATGTAGAAGCCCAAAACCTACACTTCTATAAGCAAACCCTCTTACCCATAATTACCAAAATAGAAGCTGAATTGAAGCACAAGCTATTTAGCAGAAGTGAAATCCTTTCTGGCTACTATGTAAAATGCAATGTAGAAGGGCTTCTAAGGGGTGACAGTAAAAGTAGGGCTGAATTCTATAAAGAACTCTTTTACCTAGGAGCCATAAGCAGTGAAGAAATCCGAGAAAAGGAAGACATGAATGAAGAAGTGGTAGGTACTACTTACATACACTCTAACCTTATTCCTTCTGAAGTAAGTAAAGACTTCTGGTTAGGTAAGGTGGTGAAAGACAATGCAAAAGCTAAACTAGATGAAGCCAATGCAGAAAACGAATAACACACAGGCTAACTTTTTAAACATGAAAGAAATAAGAACTTTTCAAAATGTTGAATTCAGGACATTTGAAGAAGAAGGTAAAAAATACATTGAAGGCTATGCTTTGAAATTCCAGAAGGATTCAAGGGATATGGGCTTTATTGAAGTCATAGACAGGAATGCTATAAATGATTCTACTGATTTATCTGATATAGTGGCTCTATTTAACCATAAAGAAGATTACATACTAGCAAGAAGAAATAGTAAGGTTAATACCTTGGAAATTTTAGTAGATGAAACAGGGCTTAAATACAGATTTGAAGTAGATGAAGATATTTCCTATATAAGGGATTTATACAAGCTTATTAAAAAAGGTGAGATTTCAGAAAGTTCATTTGCATTTAGAATAAATGAAGACGGTGAAAAATGGGAAAAAAGAGGTGATGGAAAATACATAAGAACCATCACCAGCTTCAAAGGTATCTATGATGTTTCTGTAGTTACCAAAGGAGCTTACCAAGACACGCCAGTAGATGTAAGGAAATTTGAAGATATTGAAAACACTTTAATAAATGAAGGTTCAACTGATTTAGCGTATAACCAGTATAGATATCTTACACTTTTTAATTGATACAAATTTAATTAAAGTAAACAAATTAGAATTTTTTAAATATACTTTTTTTATAATGAAAAAATCCGTTGAACTTAGAAAACAACTTTCTGAATTAGATAAAGAAATTAAAGGTTTGCTAGATTCTGCTAAGGCTGAAAGCAGGAATTTCACTGAATCAGAGCAAACTACTTTTGATTCCAAATATGAAGAAGCTGAAGCTCTGAAAAGAAGCATTGAGCAGGCTGAAAAAGTAGAAGCTTTTGAAGCTAGACAGGCTGGAAATGTGGGTGTAACTGCTCCTAATGTAACCAAATCAAAAGAAGCCTATTCAATCATAGGACATATTAACGCTGTAAGAAGCGGTAAACTAGATGGAATTTTTGCTGAAGCACAAGCTGAAGCGGTTAATGAATTGAGAAGTGCTGGTGTTGCTGTTAATGAAACTGCCAATACTGTTTTAATCCCTGCTTCTAGAAGCTTTGCGGCTGGTGCTACTACTAAAGGTGAAGCCTTGGTAGGTACTGAAAAGGTAGGTTTGATTGAATCCCTATTTGAAGGCTCTTTGCTACAGAAGGCAGGAGCCCAATATATGACAGGATTGGTAGGTAATGTGGACATGCCAAAAGTAGGCACCTTTGATGATGCTGTTTGGGCTGATGAATTGGAAAAGGTAGGTAAGAAGTCTGGTACTATTGGTACTGTACCACTAAGACCTAATAGGCTTTCTGCTCCTTATGTTCTTTCTAACCAATTGCTTATTCAATCTACACCTAGCATTGATGCTGTAGTTAGAGGTGAAATTCAAAAGAAGATTCAAAAAGCACTTGATGAAAGGTTTGTAGCACTTATGCTAGCCTCTGGTGAAGTAAAAGGTGTTGAAATGGGTGCTAATGGTGGTGCTATCGATTATGCCAAGGTTATGGAATTTATCCAGAATGTAGGCGAATCTGAAGCGGACATGAGCAATGCTAAATTCTTGCTTAACTACAAGATTTATTCAGCTGTTAAACAGCTTGCCAAAGGTAATACTGATAATCTAGTGCTAGTGGATGGTAAATTGGATGGCTTTGATTTCATTGCTTCTAATAGAATCCCTTCAAACCTTGCTAAAGGTACTGGTACTAATCTTAGTGCAATGCTGTTTGGTGACTTCTCCAGTGTAGTAGTCGGTCAGTGGGGCGGTATAGCTCTTACAGTTGACCCTTACACCCTAGCGGATGAAGGAGCTACTAAGCTTACCCTTAATTCTTACTTTGATATTAAAGACAGGTATGAAAATGCTAAGGCTGTAGCTAAGGACATTGAAGCCTAATTAGATTTAAATTTTCATTTTCATAAAGGTAGTCTATGATTAGGCTACCTTTTTTTATTGATGTTTAAATAATTATCACTACAATCAGACTTAATTTTTTATGAAAATCAGGATTATAAAACCATTCTCCACTAGTGGTTATTTTACAGGAAGTGTAGTGGAAATAGAAGCTGATAGGCTTGAAGAAGTTAAAGCTAATAACATTATTGAAATCATTGAAGAAATTGCTACCATTCCTTTAGATGCTGAAACAGCAATACCTAAGAAAAGGGGTAGAAAGAAAAAAGAATAACCTATGAAATCCAATCTTATAAAAAGAAATAATGAAAAATTAATAACGCTGGAAGAAAGTAAACAGCATTTAAGAATCCTTCATAATTATGAAGATATTTATATTTCTGCTTTACTGGATGTAGTCACTACTTCTATTTCAAATGATTTGCAAACTGATGTAGTAAGCACAAGCTATGAATTTAATATTTATGAGAAGATTGGAGTGGGTGAAAACATCCATTTTATTAACGCTCCTATATATAAGGTAGAAAGTGTAAGTATTTATAAGAACAATGAAGAAATCAATGCTGAAGACTTTGATTTTACTTTTTCCGATGAATACATAACCTTTACTAGTTTACCCTCTGATTATACCCACATTAAAATAATCTACAGGAAAGGTTTTGAAAGTGCTGAAGATACACCAACAGCTATTAAACAAGCGGCTTTACTTCTTCTAACTGATTTGTATTCCTATAGAGGTACATTGGTTATAGGTAAGTCAGTTATTAGCTTAGACAAGACAATAGACAGACTTTTACAGCCTTACAGGAAAGTAACCTTTTTATAATTATGATTCATTTAGAGGATTTAAAGCATTTTATCACAGTTTATAAACAGCAAGAATATAGAGATAACATAGGACAGGTTAAAACAGAACTTGTTAAATACATGGATTTCTTCGCCTCTAGATATGATTGGCAAAACAGGGAAAACTACAGTGCTAATAACCTTATCACCTCTGATATTTCAATTTTCAAAATTCATTATGATAGCACTATTTCAACAAATGATGTAATAGATTTTGAAGGCAGGAAATACCATATAAAAGGCATTAAGGAATTAGGCTACAGGGAAGGTTTAGAAATCACTGCACAATTTAAATCGGATAGGTAATGAAACTGGTAATTGATTTAGATACAAAGAAGCTCCTACAGAAGCTTCAAAAGCTACCCACTGAAGTACAAGATAAGGTAGTTAAAAAAGCTGTTAGGGATGGTGCAAAAGCCATTCAGAAAGAAGCTAAAAGGACTGTACCAGTTGACACAGGCTTAATGAAGAAATCAATTAAGGTTAAGCAGGCTAAGAAGAAATACAGTGAAGGCTTCCTACTGATTGTCAAAGTTGAAGACAAAAAGCATCACCTAATCGAACTAGGCACAAAGGACAGAAAGCCTCAGAAGGCAAAGAAATTAGCTTTTGAAGTAAATGGTAAGATGATTTATGTAGATAAGGTTACTGGTTTAAAGCCTACACCCTATTTAGGTACTGCCTATGAAAAGAATAAGGACAATGTGATTAAGCAGTTTAAAGCCACATTGAATAACTACATTAACAAAATGAACCAATGACAGTCACAGAAGCTATTTATCATGTACTTTCTGAATCAGAAGAACTTAAAGCCATTTTCAATGACAGGATTTTTCCTTTAAGTACAAAGAAGCAAAAGCTACCTAGCTTGTTTTATCAGATATTTATTTTGGATGTAAACCACTCTAAGACAGGTGGAAGCAAATTGGATGAATACGCTTTAAAGCTTCACCTATTCAGCTTAGATAATTTGGAGCTTACCAAAGCCCAGGAAATAGTAAGAAACCTATTGGATTTCAAGGAAATAACTGATGATGAAGGAAATACGCTTATTGAATACTTCAGGTTTACAGGCTATACAAATGATTATTTAGAAACCGATGAAGTATTTAATGCCACAGTAAACTTTACTTTTTTCACTGCTAGAAATTGATAGGCCAGTAATTATAGGAAATAAATAATTACGACTTTTTAATAATAACAATATGAATAGCAATGCAAACAAAGTGCTTATCAAGCTGAAAGATAAAACTGATTCTGGTGAACCAATTGTCTTAGCTGGTCAGACTTCTACCTCTATTGATTTCACAAACGATGTAAGAGAATATACTTCTAAAACCACTGTAGATGCTAATGGAGTGCCTGTAAGAAGGTATTTACCAACTAGGTTTGGTGCTACTATCTCTATTGAATCCCTTTATGACCCTACAGGAACTTTAACAAATGGGGATATTTTGGAAATGTGCTACAATCAAGTAGCAGTAGATTTCCTATTAGGAAATGATGAGTCAGGAAGTAAAGTAATTAAAGGAGCTGGTTTTATCTCTAGTGCTTCTGCTTCTTTTGGAATGGATGAAACAAGTTCTTCCAGCTTTACACTCCAAGTAGATGGAGGAATTACATTTGAAACTGTAGCATAATATTTTTTAATCTTACTTTTTAAACTGAAGGTGGCTAACTAGCCACCTTTTTTTATTGATACCAAAGTAATTATTAGCAGGAAACTTTAAAATAATTTTTATAATGATTGAGTATTTAAACATCAACGGTGAAGAAATCCCAGTAAGGATTAACAGAAAATCAATTATTCTTTTTGAAAGGAAATTCAAAAAAGGACTGGCTGATTTAGGGAGTATAGGTTTAGAAGAACTTTCTTTTTTATTGTATCTAGGAGTTTGTGAAGGTTATAAGTTTTTAGAAGAAGACAATCCTTTTAAAAAGTTTGAAGCTTTTGAATCAAAATTAGATGAAATGGATTTATCTGATTTTCTAGAAAAAGGAGCTAAAGTAATTTCTGATTTTTTTACAAAGAAGAAGGAGAAGTAAATAATGCTTCTCCTTCTTCGATACTGGATAACCTTATAAACAGAACTGATGAAGCATTAACCCTAGCTTTTGAAGCTGGCTTAGATGTAAATCAGTATTACAGTCTTACTCCTCTCGAATTTAAACACCTTTTAGATGGATATATTAACAGGGTTAAAAAACAATATGAAGTAGCCAGATACATAAGCTACTTCACTATAAAACCCCATTTAAAAGAAGCTTTACAAAAAGAACCCATGCAAAGTTTATTACCTCTTTCATGGGAAAAAGAAAGCAAGCCAGTAAAAAAGCTTTCTAAGGAAGAATTTTTAGCACTTAGAAATAAGTGGGACTTCTAATAAACACCAATAAATTTTTTTATATAAATGAGTAATACAGGAAAAATAAATATTCTTATTGGCGGTAATGCAGAGAATTTTTATAAAGCGATTGGAGGGGTTCAGAACAATCTTAGAAGCTTACAGAAGGATTTAACCAAGATAAGCAAAGACATAAGCTATAGGATTTCTGCACCCCTAGCTTTATTGGGTGGTGTTTCAGTCCATACAGCTTCACAGTTTAGTGACAGCATAACCAAAGTAAGAGGGCTTACACAAGCTTCTACAGACGATTTTAACAGGCTAAAAGAAACTGCTAAGGAATTTGGAGCCAATACAGCTTTTTCAGCTTCACAGGTTGCAGATGGAATGCAATATTTAGCCTTAGCTGGTTATGATACAAATCAAATCCTACAGACCATACCAGCTACCTTAAATCTAGCTTCTTCAGCTGGTGGTGACTTAGCTTCAGTAACAGACATTCTAACCGATACTATGAGTGCTTACAGCTTAGAAGCTGATAAGGCTGGTGAAGTATCGGATATTCTAGCTAAGGCACAGGCTACAGCTAACACATCTGTACTGCAATTAGGTGAAGCATATAAAATGAGTGCTTCTAATGCTTCTTCTGCAAACCAAAGCCTAGAAGATACCACCAGTATTTTAATGGTTCTGGCTGATGCTGGTTTGAAAGGAAGTATGGCAGGTACCACAGTTACTGCCATGCTTAGGGATTTAAAGAAAGCTAGTAATGATGGGGCTGTTAGTGTGGGTGGTTATAGTGTTGCCCTCTATAACATTGAAGGCAATATGAGAAGCCTAATTGACATAATGCGGGATTTTGAGACAGCCACAAAGGATATGACCCAACTTCAAAAGGATTCTGCTTTAAGTGCCATCTTCCAAGAGCAGGCAATTAGGGGTGTAAATACCATTCTTAATACTGGTACTGGAAGCTTAGTAAACTATCAGGATGAATTAGCTAACAGTTCTGGTTTTGCAAAGGAATTTGCAGAATTAATGGAAGGTGATTTAGGTGGTGCTTTAAGGCTAATCAGAAGCAGTTTAGAAAGTGTAGCAATTACCATAGGGGAACATTTAACCCCTTACATGAAGGCATTAGCCACAGTAGTAAATAACCTAGCAAACTGGTTTAATAACCTTTCAGCACCCATTAAAATAGCTGTAGTGGCTTTGGGTGCCTTCCTTGCAATCATACCACCTACAATCCTTGGAATAGCTTCAATGATTAAAATGGTAACTGCTTTGGGTTTAAGCTTCACCTTAGCCACTGGTGGTATTACCCTGCTGGTAGGTGCTGTAGTGGCTGGTGTTACTGCTATAGTAATGAATTGGGATAAGATTAAGGAATGGACAATAAGAACCTTTGACGCTATTAAAATCAAGATTCTAGAATTTGCCCAAACCCTTCTAACCCAACTTGAAAAATACTTTAGTTGGATTCCAAAAGTAGGGGAAAATGTAAAGCAGGCTAATAAAAGCATTCAGGATGAAATAGAAAAAACTAAATCCAAGATTGCTAACAATGAAGCTATTAAGGCTGGCAGAGAAGGCTTTCTAAATTACTCTTCCAGTGTGGACAAAGCCAAAAATTCTACTTCTGGTTTAAATTCAGAATTGAAAAAGCTGAATGACAATAAACCTACAGAAGCTTGGTTAAGGCAGTTTGAAGAAATTTCAAGAAAGTTGTCCTTGGTTCAATTTCTGGAAGATGCCAATAAAAGGTATGAAATAGAAATTGATGAAAAGCTACAGGAAGACAGCTTTTTAAAATCCCTCCTAACCAGAAAGAAACCCATAAACCTTAAAATAGAATTTGAACCTGTAGAAAATGACTATGACAAAGCCATTCTAAAAGGTTCTGATAAGGTTGTAGAAGACTTTAAAGCCAAAAGAAAGCAGGTAGAAGAAGAAGCTAATGATATGCTTAGAAACATTGAAATGTTTTCAGCTGGTATCTTCAATTCTATTACAGATGGGCTAGCAGGCATTATTTCAGGAGATGTAGGGCTTAGCCAGTTCTTTGGAAATATCCTTAGCCAATTTGGGGACTTCCTGATTACAATGGGTGGATTAGGTAAAATTTATGGTGCTTTTGCTGAAGTTCTGCAAAAGACTTTCCTAGAGCCAGTAAGCACTATAGCGGCTTCTATTGGCATGATTGCAACTGGTATAGCTATTAAGGCTGTAGCAAATAATATGAAGTTTGGAGGCTCCAGAGCTGAAGGTGGTAGTGTAAATGCTGGCATGGCTTACCGAGTGGGTGAAAGGGGGGCTGAAATGTTTGTACCTAATACCAATGGCACAATCATAAAAACCAGTGATTTAAATGGCTCTACCAGTGCTATTCAGTTACAAGGGAAATTCAGAATTGAAGGAAGTGATTTGGTTTACATCCTAAATAAAGAGAATACTAAAAGGAGTAGAATTCATTAATTTTTTATGTATAGGACAAAATACACAATTGAATATTTAGATATAAATGGTGCTGTTACATTAATTGATATTCAAAGAAAAGGTTACAATGGTGCTGTAATAGAGCTTCAAAAGTATGGAGCGCAACCTTTAACACTTAAATGGTATGGTGAAGGGGAGTCCAAATTTTCACCATTTAAACCCAGTGAAGCTAGAATAACCATTTTAAGTGAATCAAACTTTCAATTTTTTGAATTTGCTGAATTTCAGGAAAAGGATTATAAGGTAAAAATTTTTAAGAACGGTGAACCTTATTGGGTAGGTTTCTTGGTTCCTGACCATTATAGGGAAGAATTCACTTCTCCTCCTTATGAAATTTCGCTTTTAGCCATTGACTATTTAAGCACCTTAGAAGACATTGATTTTCTGGATAATGAAGAAGGTTTTATCTATTACAATAAGACCCTACTTCAAATATTCCTTTTAGTACTGGAAAAGATTGGCTTGGAAATAGACTTTTATGATGGTCTGGATTTGGTGCATTCCATTGAAACTTTCCAAAACATGCCTATTGATTACCCTACATTGGCTAGGACAAAAATCAACTGCAAAACCTTCATTAAGGATATTTACACTGAAAATCAAACCCCTTTTAGCTGTAAAGAAGTCTTAGAAGAAATCTTAAAATCCTTTGGAGCCACATTAAAGCAAAATAAAGGAAGGTGGGAACTTTCCAATTTTGACAATGAATTCAAACGGTATTTTAAATATTCCCATACTGGCTTATTCTTAGGCTCTGAATCACTTTCAGGATTAACCAAAAGCATTGATGATAAGGAAGTAAAAATAGTCGATGAAAGTGGGGAGCTTGAAATTGAAGGTAGCTATAGGCAAAATTCCATCACCCAAAAAATTACTGGCAGGGATAACACTATTAAGGGTGGTAAATTCTTTGAAGATTCCTGGACTGATTCTAATACCCATAGATTTTTTAATGTGGTAGGTGAAGGTGTAAGAAATGATTCTAATAGACTGGTTTTCAATTCACAGCATGATAATAAGGTTTATGGGACAGAAGAAGAAATCAAAAGCAGCGCTAAGCAAAACTATATAGAATTTGAAATTCCTTTTAGTAGATTACCACTAGCAGAAACCAGAATAGATTACCATTGGGATTTGGAATTCTTTTCGAGGTTGTTGGCTGATTATGATGAAAGTCCTAACATTAATGATTTGAACTTTGATTTTGAAACCTATGAAAATTTCAAAGAGCAACAGCTTAACAATCTGTTTGAAAACCTAGACTATGGGCATTTTCTAGAAATTACCATTGAAAACGAAACTACTGGTAGAACATGGGGAATAAGAAATAGTGGGGGTGGATTAGGTGACTACACTCTTTACATGTTTACTTGGTTTAACCATGTGATTGGTTGGACTGATTTAATAAGTCCTAATTTAGTTGAAGCTGGAATTTTCCCTGAGTTCTTCCTTAAAAGGTACACCATTAATCAGGATGCAGGAAAGGCTGTAAATTTTAAAAATCCGAATTACCAGTTTAAGCAAAGAATCCAGCTTTACAGAATTAACGCTTTAAATTCTTATGTAATTAACCGTGGAGATGTTGGTAAGGTAAAGGTTAGGATTTCCGCACCTTATTTTCAAGGGGTGCAAAACTATCATAGCAATGTACCTACCCAATACCAAATCAACATTAAAAGGGTAAATGCCTATATTTCAAATCTTGATATTACTAATAATGATATTCCTTTACCACAGGATATTACCCATGTGGGTAACAATGGAAGGAATATCAAAAGAATGGAGCCTAAAGAATCCATCATTGGCGATGGAAAAAGGCTCTTTTATGGGGCGTTGATGAATTACTATGAAGAACCTACTACTTCTTGGATTCTTGATGATGCAGAAAACCCACAGCCACTACTTAAACAAACTGCTGAAAGGGTTGTAAAACAGTATAGCAAGCCTTCAGCCATCTTAAGGGGTACTTTATATGTAAAAGAACTGGTAGACCTTAACTACATTTTCTATGTACCTATAATGGATAAATACTTCAATGTCCAAGGCTTAGAAGTTAATGATAAGGAAGGATTAACCCATGTAGAACTAAGAGAAGTGGTTAATGATGTATTCTTTAAGCACTATAACATTAACCTAACAGAAGCCAACACCAGTAACTTTATCAGAATTGATGTAGATGGGCTTTTCGAACCTTTTGAACCTACAGATACAGAGTTTGCTTTTTATGAGCTGGAAAGGAATCTTTCTGAAAGATTTGAAAATTTTAGGAACGGTAATAACATTGGAAATTTTGATTTTGTAAGGGTTCAGGATAATCTAACGGCCTCTTTCAATGGTATTGACCAGTATTTTGAACCAGATTCAATTGATTATGTATCAAGAGGTTTGCTAGGAAATCAAGGAACCAGCCCAAATACAGTTGGTATAAGGGTTTATTTTGATGAATTGCCTACCACAAATAAATTCATTTGGATTGCTTCAAACCAAGACCAATCTTCTTTTACTGGCTTAAGGTTCAATGCTTCTACTAAAAGAATGGAGTACATTAGGCAAAGTGGTAGCGTCTCAACATTTAACATTAATAATGTTCTGGATGAATGGACTATCACCTATAACGGCACTATAGCTGAAGCTGGGGACACATTTATCTACAATGGCAAAACCTATGACATTATAGGGGTTGAGCCACATGTTCTATACTTCCTACCTGCTTTAGAAGGTTACAATGGTTCTAACGCTGATGAATTCACAGGAACCCAATTTACCCTAATTAAAGGTGAAGCGGTAAATAATGTAGTTGAAACCTTTACCCAATTTGAGCCTAACAGGTTTTATTTCATTTACTGCCAGTATGACCATTTAAATAGTAACCAAAGAATTTTGGTAAATGGTGAAGTTGAAGGACAGCTAAACCAAAGCTCTGTTATTTCGATTGGGGATTTAAACCCTATTAGATTAGCCTATTCAGTTAATGAAGGTTATACTAAGGGGTATTTTTCTAGATTCCGTATTGCTGGCAAATTATTGTCAATGGATGAAATACAGCGGTTAAGTAACACCCAAGATTATGAAATCTATTTTCAGAACAGATTAACCAGACAAAGAACTAAGCTGGATAAGGAATGGATTCTAGGATTTAGAAATGACTCCATAGAATTCACCATACCTGAAAATTTCCCTACTGGAAATTATTTGCTTTGGTTCGGTCGTGGAAATATACTATCTAGAAGGATAGGCTTTAATGTGTTTCCAGTGCCATTCAGACAAACCCCAATAGATGAAAACTTTTCCAATATCCAAACCTTTCAAAATGATTGGGAAATCCTTCATAAAGGCTGGGGTGGTGCTAATGGTGGGGTAGTTAAGGAAAATGTTTATTTGGGAACTGATGATGAAGGAAATAGGGCTTTGGTTCTGGAATCACACGGAGACAATTATTCTGGTAATGTTCAGGGTGTAGATAATAGAGGGAATTTGAAATTTCTTCCTGACGGTCAACCTTGGACAAAAAGGAAAGGTGGAGTCATAATATCTAAAGAATACCTAGGCTATGGTTCCTATGAAGTAGAAGCCAAAGCCATTCAAAAATTAGGTGTATGTTCTGCCTTCTGGACTTTCCACTATGAAGAAATTTATCCTAATGACCCTAGATTTGAAAGGTTCTCTGGAAACCTGATAAACCCAAATGAAGTTCAGGATTCTTTATATGCTCACTTTACCTATGAAAATAACTTGGATAGTGTTAGTGGCTCAGAAAGTGAAGCTTACACCATTCTTACCAGACCAGCAGAAACAACGGCTACACCAGCCCCTAAAGGTGGTACAGGCTTAAGGTATAATGGAATAGTAGGATATGCTTTTGACTGGATGAATATTCCAAGGTTGGAAAATTTCAATATGCCATTAACAGTAAGTTTTTGGGTTAAGGTAAATCTTCGAGCGGCCAACAATTTAAGGCATACAATTTTAACCAATGGCACTGCTAATACTGGAGCCTTTGGTCTTCAGGTTTTTTATGGAGTGAATCCAGAATTTCAAATGGTGGCTAAAGCTTCAGGAAGTGCTAGGGTAATTGCCAACAGTCCTGCAAATTCTAAGCCTTATGGTACATGGCAACATGTGGTCATGGTGAATAATCCAGCCAAAGCAGGTAATGAAATTACTTTGTATCTTGATGGGCAAAGGGTGGGAGAAATAGAAAAACCCACTGGAGACTTTACCCCTGTAAACTGGTGGCGTGGTATTCACAATACACCCTTAAGCGGTGGTGGTGCTGGAAATGTTACTAAGGATATTGAATTAGCGGACGTTAGGTTTATTGGAAGGGCAGTCAATAATTTAGAAGCTGGTGCCATGTATGGCAACCCATTTAAAGTAGGAAGAATTGACTTCAATAATGAAAATCTTCATATCCAAGGGGATGAAGAAAATGGTTACTATATAACCAGAAACCATGAAATAGATATTGAAATTCCTTCACATTTGGAAGGTGGGGTAATTGATGAGCCTAGCCTAGCCAATGCTAAATTTAATTCATGGCGTGGTGAGCTTCAAAATTGGGATGTACCAAAAAGCCATCCTGACTATTGGGAAGAATACAGGGATAATTACCGTCCTATGGGTATTGATATTACCGATAACCAATATCATACATATAGATTCGATTGGCATTATGACAGAGTGGATTTCTATATAGATGGACATTATATTGAGTCAAATTTCAATTTTATGTATGGGTTGGATAGTTTCAACATTCCCGACATAGTAGGAAAATTCACCATAGGCAATTGGTTTCCTTCTGGTGGCAATAGATGGGCTGGTAAGGTTGCTGACTTCGATGTAGAGAAGATGTATGTAAGGCGGATAAAATGGACTCCTTACCCGTTGGAAATTGGATTGCATCAAAGGGTAATTGGGGAAACATACCCTAGGGATGGTATTCTTAGCTTTAAGTAGAAACAGAATATTCTACCAGTAGGAAAAGTTAAACTACTTCCTTAAATTAGTAAAGCTTAAAAGTTGCAACCACCCAAAGGGATAGATATTTTTGCTATCCCTTTTTTCATCTTAAACCAATCAACATGAAAGTAATTATAGCTGGTGGAAGAACATTTCAAGATTACCCACTACTCCTAGCCAAATGTGATGAAGCATTAAAGCTTCATTCAGAAATTGAAATTGTAAGCGGAACGGCAAAAGGAACAGACCAACTAGGGGAAAGATACGCCAAGGAGAAAGGCTATACTGTTAGGAAGTTTCCAGCGGATTGGAAAAGGTTTGGGAAAAGAGCAGGGTATTTAAGGAATGAAGAAATGGCAAAATATGCCGATGCACTTATTGCTTTTTGGGATGGTGAAAGCAAGGGAACAGGTCATATGATTGATTTAGCAAAGAAACATGGGTTAAAGATTAAAATATTCAGGTATTATAAAAGGTAGCTTTGCAGGCTACCTTTTCTTATTTAAAGACAAAAAAAATATTACTTATAAAATTCTAATTTGGCTTGTAATGAAGGGCTATTTTTTTGTTTATTTTCAGTATTAATTAATTTAAGTCCTAGTTGACAATATTCTTCACTCATTTCAATATTAATTGAACTTATATTTTTATCCATGCAAGCTCTGGCAGTTGTAAAGCTACCTGCATAAGGGTCAAGCACTATAGCACCTTTATCTAATTTATCACATAGTAGATAAGGAAGTTCTTTTGGAAAGGGTGCTGTGTGACCTAAAGTATTTACTCCTTTGACCATTTTGTAGAAAGGCTTAATATTTACAATGTCAGGAAAATTAAATCTAGGAATCTGTTCGCCTTTTTTTCTAAAATATAAAATATGTTCATAGCAGTTTAAAGGAGCTTGGTAATAAGGAAAATTATTTCCTTGATTAAAACTTCGATTACCTTGAACATGCCCCTTGTTCCAAGCTATGTTTTTAACAAATTCAAACCCAATATCTTTAAACAAGTCTATAATATATGCTCCTAATATCATTCGTTTTTTACCCATTGCAGAAAACACAATATTATTTTCATTGTCAAAATAATCAAATATATTGTAGAGATAGGCTCCTCCTGGTTTTAAAACTCGGTGAACCTGTATAGCATTATTATACATGTCGTAAAGATATGTATAAATATTCTCCCATTGAGAATATTCTTTTGCATTATAATAGGGCGGTGAAGTAATAGCAGAATCAATACTTTCTTCATCTAAATTATATAAAACTTTTTCCGAGTCACCATTATACACAAATACATCATTAACCGTAGATAAATTAGGGTAATTAGATGTTTCAATATTTCCCCTTTTTATTTTATACCTATTAAAAAATGATGATGAAAAGAAATTTGTTTCATACTCACTGTTGATTTCTAGACTTTTAGTAACAACTCTTCTTCCAAATAGCTCTTCATCTTTACTATCAAATTCAACCAATTCCACCAGGTCGTTGATTAGAGAGTAATGTTTAATTAAAAATTCAAGAATAGATTCAGTTGATTCAATATTTACTACATCAAGTTGCCATTTTCGTATTGTGCTAACGTCTATAGTATTCCGCTCATCATTTATAGCCTCTTGTTTGATTAAAGAGGAGAGGGAATATCTTTTCCCCCTATTATATAGACTTTTATCTGGACATACATAATTATTACATTCCCAACTTTTGACGCCTAATACTGGATATGAATTACCCCTCACGTTAGTGGTTCTACAAGCGGGACATGGGATTAATGATTCATTTCTTTCATTTTTCTCAAAAAGAATCAATAAACTAGTTTTTTCCTCTGACTCTTTTTTCAGAACAAAACAATCTTTATAAGTGAATCCGATGTTTGCAATATTAAAATCACAATCTTCAACTTTCAACTCATTTATATATCTACTAGTTTTATCTCTAATTTTATCAGGATGAAAATAACCTTTTACTGTCTTCTCTTGAATAAATTTTTCAGAAAAAAGCACAATTTTATAATATAAATCCCACTTAGAAAATCCATTAATCTCTTCAAAATCTAAAAGAATTGAATAATAACAATGGTTAGAGAGAGTTTGATAGGTTTTTTCAATATGATTAAATATTATTTTCTCTAATTGTTCGGGTTTTTTAGAATTTTCTATGACTTTATCATTGATTTGTAGCACTGATAGACCTTTATCCCTCGTTAAACTTAAGGGATATTCATTTTGTAAAAATTGAAAAAAATCTTCAGTATATTTTTCCGTTGAAACTCCAGAAAAATAGCTATGTAATAATTTACTTGAAAACGAATCAAATATATAGGAACTAAAAATAGAAAGTGCAATCTCCGAAGATTTATTATCCGTACTTAGAGCTTTTTTTACTTGAATAATTGTTTCCTTTTCATTGATTGGGGAAAACAAATTTAAAATAACTTCTTTTTGTTTAGAATTTTTAAACCTTTCATTTATTATCTCCTCAAACAATACCCTGTCATTTTTATCATATGCTTGCCTTATAAATTTTTTTTCATGGTAATTGAAATATATTTTAAGTTTGGCCGAACTATCTATAAAATTTTTTATTTTTTTATTATTGAGGTCAAGTTTTTCATTAATCCTATATATAAGACTATTATACCTTTCTTCTTTAGGTTTTATGCTATTCGGAAATGACCTAAGTATATTTTTTATTTCAACCTCAAATTTCCTATCAGGGGTAACATCCTGAAAGTCAATAAATAGTAAAAATTCGTTAAGTAGTTCCCTGTAGGTTTTTTCAATGCTCATTTCTTCCATGGCCAAATATAAAAAAGAAAATCCCGATATGCGAATTTGGCATACCCTGATTTCGCATATTACTTTGTTGACGTGAATAAAACCATCCATAAAGCGGAATATAAGGCTCTTATCCATCTTTTACGGGAAATCCGTGAGAATGCAGGTATTACCCAAAAGGAGCTTGCTCAAGAGTTAGGAACTGACCAGACTTTCATAAGTAAAGTGGAAACTGGTGAAAGGAGATTAGATGTAATTGAGCTAAAAAGCTTGTGTGACGCCTTAGGTATTGATTTTCAGGAATTTATTAAAGAGCTTTTAAGTAAAATAAAATGAAAGGAGACGACCTTTTAAAGTACCCTAATAACGATTCTGACTGGTCAGAAGAACATTGGAAGAATTTTATTGAATATTTAATAGAAGATAAATTTTTCACTTATAAACAATTGGCATCTGGTATATTAGGACAACTGAACCCTCCCCAGGTTGGTACAGGAACAACTGAGATTGTTAAGCATCACTACCCACCTAGAAAAGCCTGGCAGAATGTGAAAAATTGGTTCTACTCCCAAAGTGGCAGGTGTGAGGATTGTGGCACAAGGTTAGATTTACAAACAGACCATGTAATACCAAGGCAAGAGTTGGGGGTAGAAGCAGATAGGCTGGACAATTTTTTATTGCGATGTAGAAGGTGTAATGTGGTAAGGAGACCAAGCCATAAAAATGGAGGAGTCCTTAATCTTACTTCTTCATCTGCATTAATGTGGATTCTCTTAACCAGAAGGCCCAAAACTTATCCTGCTTTTGAGAAGCTTTGCAGGGATTATGGTATGAAAATGGCGAGTATAAGATTTCAAGAAGCCTGGGCATTAGCTATTTGGCTAGAAAAAGAAGGAGAATACGAAATTGATAAATAGGTGAAAAAGGAAGATAAACCTTCCTTTTTTTGTTCATCGCTTATAATTTTTACATTTTAGTTGCTTCATAAAGTTTTTCCAAGGCCACTGTCACCTTTATATAGTGAAAGGCTAACACCCCATTCACTACAGCAGAAAGAAGCAAGAGAAAGCCTAGAAACACCCCCAAAGAAGCGATTGAAAGAATCACCATGTTAAGGGTTAGAAGGACGATAAAAGTTGCTGGGTTCAAATATTTCATTTCAGTTAAGGGTTTGGGTGTGAATGTTGACTAGGTATTGGGTAAGCTCAGTAAGGGTGACAAGAATGCCAAAAGTTCTATTTCCATCACCACCACATTTAAAGGCTTGTCGGTTTTTGAAGTTTGGGTCTAGCTCCTTGAACTTCTTCACCTTCTCCTTCACCAGTTTCTTCAAATCAGAAGTTTCAATTATGATTTTGATGTAGCTTTTGCAAAGGGCATAGTGGGTAGCTTTAGTAGTCCATAATCCAGTTTTAACTATGGCTTCTGTACGAAAGTCCTTTCTGAACATTTCAATGAAGAACCTATCATTTAAATACATGTCAAATTTGACTTCAATAGTGGAATCTGTAAGGTGTTCTGAAAGGGTGTTTTCCATTCCTTGACCTATGGCTAAGTCATGACTAAAAGTGTTGTTAGTGGTAATCATAGCAGAAAAAATATGGTGTTTGAAAAAGTGAATGTATAGCTAAAAAGCGGGCGTGGATTGCTATACTTTATCTTCTGCAAAGGTAACACTAATTCCCTAGTCAGACAAATTATTCCTGAAATAAAATGAAATTTTCTTGCGTATTTGCATATAAATCACTAAAGATGATTTTAAACTGAAAACTGGTTTTTTGCCATAAAAAAAGGGAGCCGTTAAGCTCCCTCTATTTTACCTTACCTGATGGTAACAGGCATTCCATATATAACCAATTTTACTTCATTGATGTAGCTTATCAAAGCTTCTATTTCGCTATCCGAAAAAGGCTCCCGTTCTTCATTCTTGTAAATGCGTCGGCTTCCTGATTCTTTTAGTCCCATGACTTTAAATGCTTCTGCTTTTTCAAGTGAATTAATGACTTCATTAATAATTTCCCGAGCGTGGAATGGGTTTAGAAACTTGTTCTCTAGACCTATGTAATTGAAGTACCGACCGATATAGTACTTTTTGACTTCTAGGAAAATTTCTTCTTCATGGGGCTTTGGTTCCGCTCCATTGTATAGCAAGTCTTCTAACTTGCTTAGGATTCTACCATTAGTATCAGACCAGTTTTGAACAACCGTCTTCAAACCTATTTGGTCTATATTGTCCTTATTGGAAACAGTGAGTAAAGTGGATGTGCTGACGAGTTTTAATATGCTTTTGCAATTGTCGAAAGCCTCAACACATTCGGACTGCATTTCAGAGCGTTCTTCTTCTGAAAATGATTCCAAATCTTCCTTCAGCTGTTTAGTCCAATTAGCAGACAGTTTATTAAACCAGAACCTGAATGAATCTGCTCGGTAAGGCTCTGGAAATTCCATATCCTTGTTAAAGGTTACCCCTTCATCAAGCAGTTCAAAAACTTCCTTGTTTTTGGCGGGGTTGGTGAAATCCCAAAGTTTAGTATGGATAGTAGGGGTATTAGGGGTAATATTTTGATTTTGAGATAAAATAAAAGTTTTCATAATTAAAATAACAATAGATAATAGTAATATTTGGAGACAGGCTCCATTAACCTCTAATCTACCTTGAGGCAAATGCCGAGACAAATGCTTCCTAATGGAATCTATGTGGGATACTATCCCCTGCAATATTTCAAAGAACTTTTCCTTACCCACTTTTGGGTAAGATGACAAAAGAAAAACAACTCCCCGCTTAAAGCGAGCAACCCTTTTTCTTTTGGGCTTTATTTTGGGATTTCGAATTAGTTCGATTGCTTCCGCAAAACTTAAAAAAAATCGCTGACACCTTAGTGTCATTTCGGCTATAAGAGTTAAAATTTCTTTGTAGGAATCGAACTCAACCGATTTAAATTAGCGCGTTTCTAATTCAGTCACAAAACAAGTAAATTAATGTGGGATTCCCAAAAGAAAAGATGTATTTGCTTGGTACTTACATTTAATTCACTGTAAATCAGTAAAAAAAATTTAAATCATCCCTTTTTCGTTTAGGAGAGATAACAATTTTTCCTTTTTTTCTTTGGTGCAAACGTGTTGAAGCTTCCCATTCTTCATTTCCTGCACATATTCCTTCAGGGTGGTTACACCTCTGGTTACCGCTGTCTTCTGCTGGTGGCTATACCAAGACAGGGTTTGCAGGTTGTCCCATTCTAATTCAAGGTCAGGACAAATAGAACGGCTAATAATGTGGTCTACAATTTCACCAGCTTCAACCAAATCAAATTGGGCTTTCAGTTCATCCAGTGGGTTTGCTTCAATGTACTTTTTTCTTAGGCTCCTCCAAGGCTTTAGCCTGTAGAAATTATCTTTTTCGTTTTTCGTCCAGCTTTGGTTACTCCAATTCTTATTACTCATACTCATGTTTGGTTTGTCTATATAAGTAAGCAGTAATATATTTAAATAAAAGCTAGCTAATGTTATACTCCCTTTCCCACTTTAGGAAGGTTTGATACTTTATGTTATTTTCTTCACAGAATTTAGTTTTTGTACCATTATAATTTTTGAACTTCTTTAAATAAGAAAGTTTATCTTCCTCTGTATAAAATGTTCTTTTCCTTACTCTTTCTGGTTTCGCTTCATCATCTGAGGCGTACAGGAATTCAACTATGCTTTTTATCTTGTCAAAATCTAATTCGAGGAGAGAAGGGTATGGGGTGTAGGAATTGGTTGATTGTC